>CAZIPZ010000082.1:0-17142 GCA_964541075.1 uncultured Solibacteraceae bacterium
TAAACGCGCGAGTGCTCAACCAGGACCGGCTTTCCGGCCGTTCGTCAAGATAGTCGCTGGCGGTGATGTCGATCCACGTTTTGTAGCCACGCCTTCTAAGCTCACAGGTTTCATTTTGGAATTGATCCAGATCGTTATGGATTCTTCGCCATTCCGTCTGCCGGTTGAAATACTTAAACGCCCAGTTATCGGTTGTCAGAGTCCTGTAATAGACAATGGAGTTTTTATCCCACACGGCATTCGCGCCCAGAGCGAGATCCACCGGAGGAGTTGCGCCCGATCGAGAGTAAGGATAAATCAGGAAAGTGAAGTTGATCAGAAACACCACAGCGGCGAATCCGGCCAACGCATACGAATGGACGAGACGCTCCGAACGGAATCGAGCGATAACCGATCCCAGCAGGCCGATGAACGCCGGCAAATAAAACATCCGGTAATATGGATACTCTGTCAGCCAGAACAGCAGGAAGATCATGAACACGCCGATCCAGACGCTTAGCATCACCGCATCAAGCCATTCGTAGGTCTCCTTGCCGGCCGCAGCCACACCGTCTTTGACAACCCCGATGCTTCGAGCAAGGTGCGCGAAAAAAAAACAGACACTGCCGATCAGCAGCAGCGACAAGAAGACCAGCGCAGGTGTTTCGAAGAAATCCAACGCCAGAGAAAAGCGTCCGCCGAAGAACAGCCGCACATTGCTCTGGAGAGTGACCACTACTCCCCTCGCCAACGACGAGAATGCATATTCTTCCTTGCCGTTGGTCGTGATCCACAAAATGAATCTGCTCAGATCTGGGGCGCGAATAATTTGGAACCAGACCCACATGTACGACGCAAGGACAGCAGAACCGCCAATCGCCGTAAACGTGAGCGCTTTACGGTTACGGTCCGGTTTCGACTTCCAATGCGGACTTCGCCAGATCGCCACCACCGCAGGAATGTAAAAAAAGACCGCAATCTGATGAAGCAGGACGGCCATCGCCTGGATCAGCCCCACAACGACCACGTTCGGCCGCTTGTGCGGCCGCGTGAGCAAGAAGTAAGCCAGCACCAGGCAAAACACACTCGGCACATACACATTGGCGTCCGTCGAGAACTTCCACCAGGTCGCTGAGAACGCGAAAATCAGCGTCAGGCAGAAGCGTGTGTAGATGTCGTCGGCCCATCGCTTAAGAATCTGAAACAGCAACAACGCCGAGAGTGCGCCCAGCACCTGATTGATCGCAACAAGGACCGCGAGAGCCCGCACGCCGGGAGCAACCAACAAGATCGATTGATAAATCAAATAACCGAAGTAGCTGTAACCGAGGTGGTTGGGGTTGAACAGAAACGGTTCAGCGCCGCGAGCATCCTCGATCGTCATCGCAAAGCCAACGCCGTCCCAGTAATGGTTCTTGGTGGGATACGCAAGGTACACGATCAGCACGAAGATTGTTAAACCGACTCCCGCTCTGACTTCGCGCCATCGTCCCGTGTTTAAAAACAATCGTGATAGGAATTCCATGAGTCCGTCCTGGATGTTGGTGAATTCCAATAAGCGGCCGGAATGACAAGGGACGTAAACTTCCGAGCTCGCTCCTCAATTGGCGATGCGTGGGTCTATAGAAGCCGGGCGCAAAAGAGATCTATCGGATTCGGATCCGAAATTGGAGGGAAATGTTGGAGATTCTGAGCCCGAACGGACGGGTTCGTCCAAATGCAGGGGATGGTCGCTACTGGGTTCAATACGTCACCCATAGACAACCCGGAAGCCCGCGCAGCAATCGCAACAATCGCAGCGACAACACCGCGGCCCGTGCTCAGGGGGGAGAGCATGCGCACGTGTTTAAACCGCCCGGAACCTCCCAGTCAAGGACTTTCTTGACTCCATCAAGGATTGTTTCGTTCAAAGGCCTCAATATCTGAGTCGTGTTTGAGTATGTAACCCAGCTCGTCGAGATTTTCGAGCAAACAGGTTTTGGAGAAGGAATCGATTGGAAAGGTCACCGTGGGGCCGTTTTCGATTGCGAGAGTTTGAGCGTCTAGGTCGACGCTCAGCATTACGCCGGGCCGGAGAGAGTGATGAATATTTTCTTCCACGGTGATAGGGAGCAGACCATTTTTCAAAGCGTTCTGACGGAATATGTCGGCAAAACCGGTAGATACGACCGCCCGATATCCAAAATCCATGAGAGCCCATACAGCGTGTTCGCGGGAGCTGCCGCAGCCAAAATTATTTCCAGCCACCAGAATCTTTGGTCCGCGCTCGCCTCGAAGCTCCGGCCGATCGGCGAAGAGGTGCTCGCCGATGCCGACTTTGTCCGTCACCTTGAGGAACCGGGCCGGAATGATCTGATCCGTGTCGATGTTTTCTTGAGCAACGTAGGCAGCCTTGGATGAAAACTTCATATCACGCTCCAAAACGCCGCGGGTCGGCGATCCGTCCTTCGACTGCGCTTGCAGCGGCCGTTAAAGGCGAGGCCAGGAAGGTTCGGCCGCCCCTCCCTTGCCGCCCTTCGAAGTTCCGATTGCTGGTGCTTACCGCAGTCTGGCCCGGTTGAATCTGGTCGCCGTTCATTGCAATGCACATGCTGCAGCCGGCCTCGCGCCATTCGGCGCCGGCCTCTTTGAAAATACGATCGAGCCCTTCGGCTTCCGCCTGGCGCTTCACCTGGTAGGATCCCGGTACAACCAGAACTCGCGTAGATGGATTCACTTTGCGTCCCTTCATCACGCCCGCTGCATGGCGAAGATCCGACAGCCGCCCGTTCGTGCAGCTTCCGATAAAAACGACATCCACCGGACGTCCAAGCAGCGCATCGCCCGGTTCGAGGGCCATGTAGTGCAGCGCCGCTCGATCGGCCGCATTTGCAGGCATCGGGACGCGACCTGTTAACGGAACACCCATACCCGGATTCGTTCCGTAGGTGATCATCGGCTCCAACGAAGACGCATCGATGTCGATCGTGCGATCGTAACGCGCCGAGCCGTCGCTCGGCAGCTTCTTCCAGCGGGCGAGAGCTTCGTCCCACGCTTTCCCTTTCGGAGCGAATTCCCTTCCTGCCAGGTACTGGAACGTCGTGTCGTCGGGAGCAACCAGCCCGGCCCGCGCCCCACCCTCAATCGACATGTTGCAAATTGTCATTCGCGCTTCCATGTCGATGGATCGAATCGCTGAGCCTTTGTACTCGAACACAAAACCCGTGCCGCCGCCTGTCCCGATCTTTGCGATAAGAGCAAGGATCATGTCTTTCGCCGTAACACCTCGTTGAAGCGTCCCATCGAAATTCACCGCAAAATTCTTGGACTTCCTGGCAAGCAGGCACTGCGTCGCCAGAACCTGTTCCACTTCTGTGGTGCCAATGCCGAAAGCGAGCGCGCCCAGAGCGCCATGCGTGGATGTGTGACTGTCGCCGCAAACGATTGTCCGACCCGGTTGAGTGAGTCCAAGTTCGGGACCGATCACGTGGACGATCCCTTGATGCGGACTGTCGAGGCCAAAGAGACGAACTCCAAATTGCGAGCAATTCGCTTCGAGTTGCCGCACCTGCTTGGCCGCCTGCTCATCGAATCCGTCCAGCGACCGGCTGATCGTAGGAATCGAGTGATCCATGGTGGCGACGGTGCGGTCGGCGCGCCGAACCTTCAGGCCGCGGCGGCGCAAACCCTCAAAGGCCTGCGGCGATGTGACCTCGTGAACGAGGTGAAGATCGACATAAAGGATGGCCGGAGCATCCGTCTCGGTTTTGACGAGATGGCTCTCCCAGATCTTGTCGTACAGTGTTTTCATAAATCCCTAGGAAAGAACTACGTGGCGTCGGGCATCCGAATGAAGTCGGCCACAAGCTCGCCCATTTCCTTCGTTGAAACGATGCGCTCTTTCGCCTTGCCCCGAGGTTTGCGGCTCTTGAGATCTGCGCTGCGGTAACCGCTGCTCAACACTCTCACGATAGCACGTTCGACCTTCGTCGCCTCCCTGCTTAAATGGAGCGAGTGCTCCAGGAGCATTGCGGCCGACGAAATTGCTCCGAGGGGATTGGCAATTCCCTTCCCGGCAATGTCGGGCGCGGAGCCATGGACCGGTTCATACAAGCCAACCTTTCCTCCAATGCTCGCCGATGGCAGCAGACCAAGACTTCCGGCAAGCATCGCAGCTTCGTCGCTCAAAATGTCTCCGAACATGTTATTGGTGACGATCACGTCGAACTGGAGGGGCTTCGCTATGATCTGCATGGCGCAGTTGTCGACATACATGTTTTCGAAAGCGACATCGGAATAGTCCTTGGCGACTTGAGCAACGGTTTCGCGCCAGAGCATGGACGACTCGAGCACGTTGGCTTTGTCAACCGAAGTCACCTTTCGCCGGCGATGGCGAGCGAGGTCAAAGGCGATGCGGCTTACACGCCGCACTTCGTCCTCAGTGTAGACCTCTGTGTTGAAGGCGCGTCCGTTTTCCACTCCTCGCGGCGCTCCAAAATAAATGCCGCCCAGAAGTTCGCGCACAATCATCATGTCGACGCCATTGACGGTCTCGCGACGAAGCGGAGAACTGTCGATCAAAGCCTCCGTCACACTGACGGGACGTAGATTGGCGAAATTGCCGAGAAAAAAACGAAGATCAAGCAGACCGCGTTCCGGACGTTTTGGAGGAGGCAGGTGATCGCACCTCGGATGACCAACGGCCCCCAAGAGCACAGCCTTGGATGTCGAGCAGATTTCCTGTGTGGCCTCTGGAAAAGGCTGGCCGTGGCGGTCAATCGCTATCGCGCCGATGTCTCCCTCGACGAACTCGAAGCTATGGTTGTGTTCCGACGCAATGACTTCCAGGACCCGTCGTGCTTCGCGAAGCACTTCCGGACCAATGCCGTCACCTGGCAGAAACGCAATTCGCGCTTTCATGGATTCGAATGAGGTCCTGGTCTTCCACCGTCTTCCGGCGGTCCGCAATTTCAAGAAATTTGACGTACGCGCGCTGCAGCTCTTCGCGGGTCAGCGTGTAACCGATTTCCTTGTAGCGCGCCTCGAGGGCGTGTCTACCCGAATGCTTGCCTAAAACGATCTGGCTCCGCTTCACTCCGACGCGGTCGGGCGACATGATCTCATAAGTGATGGGCGCTTTCAGCATTCCATCCTGATGGATGCCGGCTTCGTGAGCGAAAGCGTTGTCGCCAACGATGGCCTTGTTCACCTGGACAGCCTTGCCTGTGAGCTTTGTCAGCAGCTGGCTCGTCCGATAAAGCTCCTCGGTCTTTATACCAGTCGTCGCGTCAAAATAGCGCTTCCGAACATCAATCGCCATGACGACCTCTTCCAGCGCAGCGTTGCCGGCCCGCTCACCGATTCCATTGATCGCACATTCAATCTGACCCGCGCCGTTTTCGATTCCAGCCAAACTGTTGGCCGCAGCAAGGCCAAGATCGTCGTGACAATGTGTGCTGATGGTGACGCCATCGAGATTCTGAATTCTTTCGCGGAGCGCTCGAATAAGCTGCCCGTATTCGACAGGAGTTGCATAGCCGACCGTGTCCGGAACATTAATGATGCGCGCCCCCGCTCCAATCACCGCCTCGAAAACCGTACAGAGATAGTCGATCTCGGTCCGCCCGGCGTCTTCCGCGGAGAATTCAACTTCATTACAAAGGCGGCGCGCCCTCTCGACCCCCTTCACGGCGATCTCCAGAGCCTCTTCTCGACTCTTGTTCAGCTTATGCTTGAGATGGATGTCGCTCGTGGCCAGGAAGGTATGTATCCGCGGTTTCGCCGCGCCTTCAAGCGCCTGCCAGCATCGATCAATATCTGCGGGAACCGCACGGGCGAGGCCCGCTATGGTTATGCCGCGGATCTCGGCGGCGATGCGTTTCACCGCCTCGAAGTCCCCTTCGGAGGCAATCGGAAAACCCGCCTCGATAATGTCCACTTGCAACTTCTCAAGCTGCCTTGCAAATTCCAGCTTCTCCTCGACGTTCATGCTGAAGCCCGGTGCTTGTTCCCCGTCTCTCAACGTGGTGTCGAAAATTGCGATTCGGTTCATCGACGCCTCCCTAAAATCCCTTGAAGGAAAATCTGCTGAAAGTTTCTTATGATTTCTTCGCATCGGATCGGTCCCGACGCTTTGTACCACTGATACGTCCAGTTCAACATCCCAAGCAGCGAGAAGGCGGCAAGCTTCGGATTGACATCGTCGATGCCGTTCTTCCGCAACACTTCGGCGATGAGGTCCGTCGTCATCCGGACATATTCCTTTTTTCTGCGATTGATCTTGGCCCGATCCGACTTCGAAAGGGTCTTGCATTCGTGCAGCAGGCCCGTGACCTGAAGATTCCGCTCCTCCAATACCAGGCGCAGATGAAGATCGATCATCGCGCAAAGCCGCTCTTCAGGATCTTCAATCCGTTTCAGGGGATCGACCACATAGGATTGTGTGAGATCCAACCCGTAATCGAGAACCGTGTAGAGCAATCCTTCCTTGCTTGGAATGTGATGATAAAGGCCGGCTTTTGTGAGACCTGCGGCGCTGGCGACGTCGCTCATCGAAGTGTTGTCGTAGCCTTTGCGGTGAAATACCTCAGCCGCCACTTCATATACCCGGCTTCGCGCCGTCGCTTCCCTTGAACGCATCTTCAACATGAAAAGTATCCGCCACCTACCGACCGATCGGTAGGTTAATGCAGGTGCGACCCTCAGTCAACGGAAATGTGCCTGCATGCTCCCATTTCCCAAATGAAAAATGCGAAATTGATGGTTGATGACCATTAGCCAATGAAAAACACCAACTTTTCAATAGCCGACATTCATTTCTCATCGCTGGAAAAAAAACAGCGAAATGTGAAATTTTCCTCACACCTCATACGTATAGGTCATTACATGCCGCTGGAAACGACAATAACGGGGCTATGGAATTTTGACGACATCTACAGGACGCATTATCGGCGGGTCTACACTCTTTGCCGCTATCTCCTCCGCTCGCCGGATGCCGCAGAGGATGCCGCCCAAGAGGTTTTCCTGCGCGTTCAACGCGATCTCTCGGCATACGACCGTGCGCTTCCCTTTTCGAGTTGGCTGCTGTCAATCGCAAGTCACTATTGCATAGACGTTTTACGGAAACGCGGCGTGGAAACCCGGCTGTTTGCAAATGAAGCCGCGGAAGACTTTGAGCCAGCTTTCAGCGGTCCCAATCCGCTCGCCGAAATCCTCAGCGAAGAACAGGATAAGAAGATACGCACGCATCTGGCGGCGCTTCCTGACCGGTTTCGTGTGCCGCTCGTTCTAGCCTATTACAACGAACTCCGTTACGACGAAATCGCCGCAACGCTGGGCCTGAAGAAAGCCCAGGTGGCAACCCTAATTTTCCGCGCGAAGCAGCACTTACGAAGAATGCTCGCATCCGAGGAGACTAAACGTGGCTTGTCTTCATGAATTCACACTCGCCGTCTACGCGGACGGCGAATTGACCGAAAGTGAAACCGGTCAAGTCCGAGACCATTTGATGGAATGTGACGCCTGCCGAGAGCTGGCCGCTTCTCTCCAGGAGGAGAACCGCTCCCTGGTGCATGCATTCCAGATGATCGATGTGGTGGAGGACGGGCTTCAACCCGCCATATCCGCAAGGCCGGACGTTCGCTTGCACGCCGTTCAAGTTCTTGGCGCCGTGTTCGGGGCTGCCTTGGCGATCCGGATCGGAATCGATTCTGTCGCCGGAGTCGAGCCGCCGGCGGCCTTGGCATGGCTTAATCCATTCAATGTTGCGGGGCAATTGAATCTATTGTTGAGTTCACTTTTTTTCGTCGTCATGGACGGCGCGTCCGCCGTCGTCTCTCTTGTTTATGGCGCGACTCTGGCTGCGTTGTACGTCCTCATCTTCGCTGGCGCGACATGGGTTTTTCGCCGGAAGGCCAGGGCTGGTGCGATGCTGGGAGCCATTGTTTTGCCGGCCGCTCTGTCGCATCCCGTCTATGCACTGGATATACGGCATAGCCAGAATGTAACGATTACCGCGAATGATGTAGTGAATGACACGCTGGTGGCTTTCGGCGAGTCGGTCATCGTCGATGGGACGATCAACGGCGATCTCGTCACATTCTCGAAACGAGTCGTTGTCAATGGCACGGTGAAGGGGAACGTTATTTCGTGCGGACAGTCGGTGGAAGTGGTCGGCACAGTGACGGGCGACGTGCTGGGATGCGGACAGAGTGTTCAGGTGCGCGGCAGCCTCGATCAAAATCTCTTCGCGGCGGCGCAGACATTGAGCGTTGCGCGTGGAAGCGAAGTGCGCGGAAACGCAACATTGTTCAGCTCTGAAGCAAACATTGACGGAAACGTCGGCAAAGATGTTTTCTCCTTTGCCGGAAGACTGGACGTGAACGGCAATGTCTCGAATAACGTTTCCGCTTACGTCCGCCACTTGACCTTGCAGCCGCCGGCTCATATCGGAGGAAATCTGGAGGTGCGAGTGGCCAGGAGTGAGGACGTCAACATCGAGCAGGGCGCAATTGTTGACGGACAGACGAAAATTACTTCGGCGGGACCGCAACCCAGCAAGTATGCAACGGCATCCTTCTATATTCGACAGATCATCTGGCTGGGCGCCGCATTTGTTACGGGATTTGCGCTATTTTGGCTCCTTCCCTTCTTGCGCCGTGCAACGCTCGATAACGGAGTCGAGCTCGTGAGAGCGGCCGGCATTGGATTTCTATCCGCGGTCACTACTCCGATTGCTGCAATTCTCGCCGCAATCACTCTGATCGGTCTGCCGCTCGGTCTCGCGACCCTCGCCGTGTGGGGGCTCGGCCTGTATTTGGCAAAGATCGTCGTGGCCGTCTTTCTTGGACGCACGCTGCTGCGCGAAGACGTGCAAACCGGTTCGTCTCTGGCAGTTGTTTTGTTCCTGGGTTTGGTGATCGTCGATGTCGCCGTAAATCTGCCTTATGTCGGCGCGGTGATAAACGTTCTTCTTACACTTATCGGCTTGGGAATGCTTCTGTTGACCTACTACCGGCATCGAGGACCGCGAACCGCTTCGCCTGCGCAAAGCTGGGAATTTTCTTAGTCCGCAAAGGTGGGATGATGCCGACGCCAATGAGTGGACTGCTCATACGCATGAGCAATCTCGAGCAGGCGGTCATCCGCCATTGGCGCACCGACCAGAGTCAGGCCTATGGGTAATCCCGCTTCGGTGAAGCCGCATGGAACAGCGACGCCAGGCAGTCCAGCAATGTTTCCCATCGTCATCAAGTCCGCAGCTCCGCCGATATTCGGACCGTCAAGATCCGATGGACCCACAGTGATGAACGGTGAACCCTCCCCAGAAGATGGATTATCCAGGGTCCTTCGAACCGTCATGCTGGAGAAGCTGAGCGGTTGCGCGCCCGCAGGATTTCTCGGGGCCAGCAACGCATCGTATTTTTGATACAGCTTTCGAGCCTCGAGAACGATCGCACGCCGAATGCGCAGCACCTTCATATAATCGCCCGCGGGCACCAGCATCGCGGCCTTCCAGTTCAGCCACTTGCTCTTGTTGATGAGCGCTTCCTGCAGCTGGCCTTTGCGTGTGTAGGGTTCAAACGCCGATGCGCCTTCGATCTGCCAAATGAATCGCGAAACTTCACGGTAAGGAAAATCGGGAAGATTAATTTCCTCAACGACGCATCCCAACCTCTTGAGAAGGTCGATCGCAATCTCGTACGGCTCATGCCGCTTCTGCTGCCGAAGAAAATCGAATTCTTCCTTTACCAACGCGATGCGCCGGCCGTTGACCTTCGCCTTCCAGTCAAAGTTAAACGGGGCCGTGACCGAGCTGGGATCGCGGGGATCCGCCCCGTGAATCGCTTGAAAGACGATGGCGCAGTCTGCAACCGTGCGAGCCAGCGGGCCAAGCTTGTCCATTGTCCAGCTCAACTGCATCGCTCCATAGCGGCTGACTCGGCCGTAGGTAGGCCGGAACCCCGCCACGCCGCATGCCGTGGCTGGATCGAGAATTGAAGCGGTGGTCTCAGAACCTATCGTGAAGGTTGCAAAACCCGCGGCGGCGCAGGCGCCGGGCCCGGTTGAAGAACCCGTCGTCCAGTGATCGAGTTTCCATGGATTGCGAACCACGCCATTCAGCGCCGCATTCGGCGGACCGCCGGCGAGTTCCGTCATACTGAGCTTCCCGAGCAGGATCGCGCCGGCGTCGCGCAGCTTCTCGATGACGGCGCTATCGTAGTCCGGAACCTGATCCTGAAAGAGCCTGGACCCCCATGTGGTTCGGATGCCTTTCGTCGCAAGCAAATCCTTCACCGCAAAGGGTATTCCGTGCAAAGGCCCTCGGTATTTGCGCGATTTGATCTCAATCTCAGCCTTCATGGCCTGTTCCATGGCAAGCTTCTTCGTCACTGTCAGGAAACAATTCACCTTGGAATCCAGCTCTTCAATGCGATTAAGGTAGGCATCCGTTAACTGAACGGGAGAAACCTTGCCGGCCTTGATTTGGGGAGCGAGCTGCTCAATGGTCTGGTAACAAAGAACCTCGTCTTTCATCTGCTTACCGATCGGGATGAAATACGAAGGCGGGCTCCAGTGAAAGAGGCAGTTGGAAGTCTCGAATGGTCTGAAGGTCGCGGATCGTCATCTCGAGAAGAGGCTTGAGGCTCCTCATCTCGTTTGGAAATGTAGGTTTGTAGCCGATGTGGTTAAGAAGGACCATGGCCGTCTCATCGGATAAGCCGCCGTTGGCTCGAGACTCCTGAACGGCTGCTTCCATGACGCTGCCGCCCAACAAGGCGCCCGCAAAAGCCTTGGAAAACTGACGCCGTGTGATCGATTTCTTATCGTTCATCGAAAACCTCGGCGCCATTTTACCCGAACGAGACATCAAATACGATCCCTTCAAAATCCATAGTCCGGAAAGCACACGCCCAATACCGAATCGTCCAATCCCGCGCCAGCAGGCCCCTGCGGAACAGGGGCGACCGCAGGCCGAACAAATTTTGGATCCAACGCCTTAGTGATCTGGTCCTGCGCGTCTTCAAGATGCAGACGCGATTCACGATCCGCTGTTCGCACAATGGCTTCGCGAATAGCGGCGTTAAGTGCACGCAGTTCACCCCGGATAAAGGCCCGAGCATCGTCGGCAGCCGGAACCGCGCCGTTGAGCCGATCGGCAAGCGTATCCAAATACAGTCGTTGAGTATTTCGGCGATATGCGTCGATCTTCACTCGCGGCGACGCAAGCTCGCTCCAGATGCCTTTCCTTAAGTCCGCCAGAAACGCTGTTGGGGAATAAGCCGCAACGCCGTCCATCGCCTGCTGTTCGACAAGCCGCGTAAACCGGGCCCGACTGAGCAACGTATTCAAAATGCGCTGCTGAACATTCTTGATGCGATCGAGAACTCCCGACGCCTCGATTCGCCGCAGAATGTCGGGTTGCAGGATGAAGCTCGGCGTCTTAAACGCGTTCGCATTAAGAAACTGGACGGCCGCGGCCTGCCTCTGTTTGGCGATCGGAGAAAACCGCACACCTTCCTGGCCGCCGTGCTTTTGTTGCGAATCGAAACCTCCCACGACGCCGGCGACGTGGTTCATCTCAAGCGCCCACTGGCCAAGCATTCGACCATAGAGTCCTGCAAGGTCGTCGTAAGGTTCACCCGGCTTTGTCGCAGCCGTGAGCAGCATCGCGCTCACGCGTTCAAGATTTTTCATACCCAGCGTGCTGGCGCGGACGGCATCGGCGTCGCCGATCGCTTCGAGTAGTTCCGGCTCGGCATCGGGAGAGCCCTGCGTTGAAAAGCGAAGCCAGGGCGTAGCGTCCTGCTCGCGGGCCCACGAATCGAGCGTGATTTTCTCATCCTCCGGACGGCGCGCCTCCGGAATCGGCTTGTAGCCCCACATCAACGCCCACCTGTCGTACGGACCGATTCCGGGAATGAAATAGATGGGATCGATTTTGTCCTCCGGCTGCGCAATGTAGTTAAAGCGCGCGTAATCCATAACGCTGGCAACGTGTCCCATCGTCTTCAACCACTCCACATCGTGGAGTTTTTCTGAAGGATAGGTTGAGCTGGCTTTCATGTTGTGTTGCAGACCGAGTGTATGACCCACTTCGTGAGATACGACGTACGTCAGGATGTTTCCCATCAAATCGTCCGGCAGCGGGAGCTTTTGTGCGCGCGGATCCAGCGGGCCCACCTGCAGGAAATACCATTCGCTCATCAGGTTCATGACGTTGTGATGGATCTGGACGTCCGCATCCAGAATTTCTCCGGTGCGCGGGTCATGAATCGAAGGACCATAAGCGTTCTGATCCGTCGAGGGAAGCCAGCGAATCACTGAATAGCGCGCGTCTTCCGGACTCCAGTCCGGATCCTCATCGAGGGAAGGAGCGTCCTTGACGACAATCGCGTTCTTGAATCCAGCTTTCTCGAAAGCGGGTTGCCATGCATCGACGCCTTTCTTTACATAGGGTATCCATTTTTCTGGAGTCGCGGGATCGATCCAGAACACGATCGGTTTCACAGGCGGCGAAACGCTCGCTGAAGGATCTTTCTTATCGAGTCGCCAGCGCCAGATGAAGCGCTGCGCCGGAGCTCGTTGCTCATCCTTGCTGTAGTCGTACTGGCGATCAAAGAAGTATCCGACTCTCTGATCGAACAATCGGGGACGCATCGGTTCTTCAGGCAACTTGACCATGCTGAAGTGCACGACCACTGTTGCGCTGCCCGGACTCATCCCGCGAAAGCCCGGCCGTCCTGGTCCATCGGGCGGCCCGGGTGCATCTCCACTCGTGTAGGTTTGGGTGGCCTCAACTTCTATGTTTTGCGGAAACGAGGCGACGCGTTCAATGAAGGTGCGACCATTGTCGAGGGCGCGAGCGCGCAGTCGCGAGCGCGCGCTGAACTCCGGAACATCCGTAACGAACAGTCGCGTCGTTTCGATCACCCTTGCGCCATCTTTCCCGATAGCTTCTACATTGAACGACATGATGATGGTGTCGTTGTTGGCGGCCTGGACGGCCTTAGCGATTGGGGAATCCTTGTCCGAAACGATCCCGTACTGAACGCTCTTCAGGAGAACCCGATTGTTCATCAATTCCCACTTCACAACTCGGCTTCCTAGAAACTCTCCACCGAATCCAACACCCATCGTGGTTCGAGCGATGTGGCCGACCCAAAGAAACTCTGTGCCGAATTCGCTCATCGGGATCTCGTAATAAACCTTTTCTCTGATTCGGTGCACCGTGAAAACGCCATCGTCCGTCCTGGCATCCTTTGTAATCACCTCGGTGTAAGGCTTGGGTTCCTGAGATTGCGATCTTCCGGCAGCGGAAGGCGTCGGTCCGTCCGGAGCTGGAGGAGGGGTTGGAGGATCTTGCGCACTAGTGCGTCCGGACTGGAAAGCAACCGCGATGATCGCTACCGCCATTGCAAAACTGATTCGTCCCATAAGCATGCACCACCCGCGGATGAGGCTATGTGGAACTTAACTGGTTATTGAATCGATTGCAAGAACCCGAGGCTCAGATTCCTTGCTGGGCTTGAGAAATCGGCGTTTGGAACTGAGTTTTCCGGTGGGCGTTCAGTTTGAAATCAGAGGACTCTGAGCGTTTGCATCCTTACCCTGCTCAGCGCGGATTTCTCCAGTTTGGTTCGTAAAGAAGCGTCGGACTTCGGGAGCGCCTGACGCTGGCGTTGCAAGGACGGTATAGCTCGCAGCATCGGCGGCGGGTCTCAACCTGATGTCGTAGCCGGTGTCGTTGATCGTCGGCTCCTTTTTTAAGAAGCGCTCATCGGTCAACTCTTCGAGCGTCAAGGCATAGCGCCGATTGCGCCTGAAATAGTCGGCCTGGGCTTGATGGATGTCTTTGAGCGCCGCGAGGGCGGCGTTCTCATCCGGCGCTTTGGCAGGGGCCGCAGCTTTCTCGGCGTTGGCAGAAGGTGCAGAAGTCGGCGCGCCACCGCAGGCTCCAAGGAGAATGAAAGTCAACACGACGATGAGCAATTTCATGCCGCGCGATTATACAAGGGCCAGCACTCCACAGACTGCTGAAATGATGCGGACCACTTCCGTCCCCCGCCGGTTTCAAAATGCTTTTCATACTTTAAATTTCACCCGCTTAGGGGGCCAAGATGAGAACCGCAAAACCGAAATCGGCTGCCGGCGCTGTTTCTCAGCCCGTCTGGTGTCACCATTGTTGCATCCGCATCGCTCCGTACGACCTTCGCACTTACTACCACGGAAAGGATTACCATCGGGACTGTTTCGCCAAAGTTTCGGCGGCCAAAGCGACACGAAACAGTACGCACACTTCCAATTAGATTGGCGCGTTGGCCTTTTGATTGCTCGCGAATGAATATGACGTCCTGGAATGTTCACAAGCCGAACCCGGACCCCAGTAAACCGGCGCCGAATCCGGTCCCGCTACCCGCTCCGGCTCCGGCCCCAACAACGCCGATTCCAACGCCGAACCCGGATCCTTCGGCGGAGGTGCAAAAAAGGATAGCGTAGAGTCATGACGCCGTTGGCGTCATGACTCTACGTTTGTCCCCCTTTTTTCGGCCCCTACGGTGTATCCCCGAGTCAGGAATAACTAGGTTCGACCGCCGCCGAACAACTTGCTCTGCAGCTCTTGCGCTTTCTGCAAGTGATTTTCAAGCTTTGGCAAAGAGTCGCCGGCGTAGTCGCGAAGATCAGAGTTGTCGATAGTGTTCGACGCCCGTCGGAACGTGTCCACTGCCTTCATGTGGTTGGACACCATCATATTGATGAACTCCCGGTCAAACTCAACTCCGGAAAGCGAGTTCAGGCGATCGATGTCCTGCCGGTTTTGCGGATCCATGGCCATGTCGACCGCGAGATTGTTCTCCTTCATGATGTCTTCCAACTGGTCGAGCCCTTTGGTGTGTTCGTCGAAAAGGTCCTCCGCATAGTCCCGTACTTCATCGCTTTGAGCTCTCTGCCTGGCGATTCGTGCTATTTCGATTTCGGCCATGTTCGCCTTAGCCGCATTTTGTGTGAAATCGACCGCTGCTGGTGAAAGGCTCTCGCGCGCCGCATATACTCCATCGTCTCCGCGTTGACATGCGACTGCTCCGAAAGCCAAAAGCAGCACGCTCATGTAGAAAGACCGTGTTCTCACACTCATCTCGTTAACCCCCATACATCAAGAAAAGAATGATCAAGATAATGACGAGCAAACCGACTGGGATATACATAACACCCCCTCCTCACCTAAAGGCACATGGCTTGCCATGAAATGCACCTGACAATTGAAGGACTTGAGAACTGACGACCGCCCGAATGGGTTTCGAACAAGGAACATTTTTCCTTCATTCGTCCTCCAGAAGAATTGCCGGGCCCAGCCACGCTACAATGAGATATATGCATCTACTGTGGCTGGCGCCGCTGCTGGCTGGATACTGGCTTTACCGCACATTCTTTGTTGCATACCCGAAATATTACGTTGACGAATCACTCGATCTGACCAATCCGGACTCGACCCGGATCATTGCATGCCTTTCCGACGCCCTCTACTCCGAGGGCAACCGCGCTGAGATTCTCAACAACGGCGACCGTTTCTATCCGGCCGAACTGGAGGCAATCCGCAACGCCAAACACAGCGTCAATATCGAGATCTATACGTTCCTTCCCGGCGACGTCGGCGCCGAGTTCGTCAAGACGTTGATTGAGCGCGCGCGAAACGGCGTGAAAGTGAGATTCCTCATCGACGCCTTTGGCGGCGGACGGCTATCTCTACATCGCGAAACCTTGCGTTCGTTGGAGGAGGCGGGCGTCGCCGTGTGTTTTCATGAACCGCTGTCATTGAGGCGTCTTGAAAAGTACTCAACACGCACTCACCGTGAAATCTTCGTTATGGATGGGCGTATAGCCTTTGTCGGCGGGGCGGGCATTGCCGATCAGTGGCTGAAAGAATCCCGCGGGATGAAACAATGGCGTGACTGCATGGTTCGCATTGAGGGCCCCGCGGTGGCTTCCATTCAAAGCGTCTTCCTTGAGAACTGGACCAACGGGTATCACGAAATTGTCACCAGCGCCGAATTGTTTCCGAAATTGGAGCCCGCAGGTGATCTACCGTGTTTGGTGATCAACAGTTCGGCTCACGGAGATTCAAGCCCTGCGCGCGTGTTGCATCATGTCCTGATCGCCAGTGCACGAGAGACCGTCAAGATCGGAAGTCCTTACTTCATTCCCGACTCCGCGGCTCTTCGTGAGCTAGTGAAAGCCGCCGACCGCGGAGTGAAGGTGACCGTTCTGACGACCGGCAAGAATACCGATCACGCAACGACCCGCGTGGGAAGCCGCCGCCTCTACGGACGACTGTTGAAAGCCGGGGTGACTGTGTACGAGTATCAGGGGGCCATGTACCACACCAAAGTCCTGCTGGTCGATGACCGATGGGGTGTCGTCGGTACATCCAATTTCGACAACCGTTCGCTCAGCATCAACGACGAGATCTGCGTCGCGTTCCCCGGTGGATCAACAGTTCAAACGCTTGCCGACGACTTTGCCCGAGACCTCCAACAGAGCGAACAAATTACGATGCACGAGTGGAATCGCCGCTCGATACTGGAACGCATGCACGCGCAGTTGAGTCGTTTGATCGAGCGGCAGCAGTAGACCGTAAATGAAGATCGTTACGTATAACATCCATAAGGCCCGCGGCATGGATGGACGTGTAAGCATCCGCCGCATCGCCGACGTTCTGGCAGGCCTCAATGCGGACATCATTGCCCTGCAGGAGATTTTTTCTGTTTCTGCGGGACACGTGGGACAAGTCGAAACCCTGGCATCGGGATTGGAAATGAACGTTGCCTTCGGATGCACACGCCATCGGCAGGGGCGGCCGTATGGAAACGCGATTCTCACCCGATGGCCGATCGTCGAATCACGCGATATGGACATTTCGTGGGCGCACCGCGAAAAGCGCGGATGCATCCGCACGGACTTAAAAACTCCAAAGGGGGTGCTCCATGTCTACAACATCCATATGGGGACCAGCTACTTCGAACGCCGCTATCAGGTTCGCAGCTTCCTGTCGTCCAAGGAGATTCATGAAAACCTCGTCGGCCCCCGCGTAATAGTAGGCGACTTTAATGAATGGATTCGTGGACTTACGACAAAAATGCTCAAGGACAAATTTGAGAGCTTGAACATGGAACTCCACGTCCAAAG
>CAZIPZ010000083.1:0-16984 GCA_964541075.1 uncultured Solibacteraceae bacterium
TGGTATCCGGAACCTCGCTGTCCCTCCTGCCTTTCACCAAGTCAAGCCGCTTTCGTCCAACCTACCGTAAGGCGCCTGAAGAAAATATTAACAACGTCGCGGAAACGTTGCTAAAATCTTGGGCGCTATCAATCTGAAAGGGGACTCTATGAAACGGTTAGTTGTTGTAATACTGGCTCTCGTCGTTATCGTGAGCATTTCGGTTGGATTTGCTTCGGGGCAGGCGAAGTCAAGGATGAAAAACATTAAGGTCCTCACCGGTATGACGGACGGCCAAGTCTCACAGGAGATGAACAACTGGAACAAGGCTCTGGGAGTCCAATGCGTCTATTGCCACGTGCAAGGCGACTTTGCATCCGATGAGAACCCCAAGAAGGCGACAGCCCGAGATATGGCGGCGATGCTGAAATCAGTAAATACTGATTTCATGAAAGGCGCAAAGAAGGTTAATTGCGCAGTCTGCCATCGTGGAGTGCAGGTTCCGGCCGATGGCGTTGTAGCAGCCGCAGGCAAGTAATACCGCGATCAAGACGATCGATAGCCTTAGCGGGTTATCGATCGTTACGGCTCCTCCTTTCTTCCTCCCGACTCGTGGGAGTCTTCTTTTCGATCTCGCCTCAATCTCTGCAGTCCTGACCTATGAGCCCACACACTACAATGATGAAGAGGTCGCGCAGTGAGTAATCCATCCTTCGAATACGAACAGCGGTTGGCGAAGCGGTTGGAGCGCAAGGAGTACTACCAGTGGCTGGACAGATGGGTGGGAAATACGCGTCTCATTGTCGGACTCCTTTTTTTTGCGACCCTTTGGCTCGCGCTGTGGATGGATCTATTCTCGGCTTGGGTCGCCGTAGCCCCTGTTGTGGGGTTCGTCGTCCTGATCGGCTGCCACGAGCATGTCTATAAAATGGGGCGACGTGCTCAACGCTCCGTTGAGTTTTATCAACGCAATCTCGATCGCATCAATGATTGTTGGGTTGGGGCCGGGAATTTCGATTTTTCCTTCGGCGAGGAAGGGCATCTCTATTCGTCTGATCTCGATATATTCGGCAAAGGATCTTTATTTGAGTTACTTTGCTTCGCACGCACGCGAGCCGGTGAAGAGACGTTGGCAAGGTGGCTGACTCAACCAGCTTCCCGCGATGAGATTGTAAAGCGCCAAAGAGCTGTTGAAGAGCTTCGAAATAACATCGACTTGCGGGAAGACTTGGTCGTGTTGGGCCCGGAGCTACGCTCTGCTGTGAACCCACATCTGATGATGCGATGGGCTTCTGCTCCCGCTGTCCTTCGACCTGGTTTTGCGAGATTTGCGGCGCCTTTTATTACGGTCTTCACCTTGACATCCTTATTGGCGTGGGGATTCTTCAACGCAAGCGGATGGTTCGTGGTCACTGCTCTGTTGATTCATATGATGTTTGGCCAATATCACCGCAACCGCGTGCGAAGCGTGATTGCAGGGGTCGACGAGCCGGCGCGGGAACTGGCTGTTCTTTCGGTTGTTCTGGCCCGACTCGAGAGAGAACGGTTCGGTTCGGCGAAGCTTTGCGAACTCTACGCAGAATTGCAGGCAACAGGTCGGCCGCCTTCAAAACAAATTGCAAGACTGAAGCTGCTCGTTGAGCTTCTCCATTCTCGTCTGAACCAGATCTTTACACCCGTCTCCTACCTTTTGCTATGGGCCACGCAATTGACATTCGCCATTGAGGCCTGGCGGCAACGATGCGGTCCGGCTCTCGGAAGGTGGCTCAACGCTGTCGGAGAACTCGAAGCTTTGTGTGCAATGGCCGGATACGCCCATCGTAATCCTGAAGATCCGTTTCCTGAGTTGGTGGAAGTGCCGGGGGTTCTGGAAGGAGAGGAACTGCGACATCCGCTGTTATCGCGTTCCAAGTGTGTCCCGAACAATGTTTACCTGGGAAATGGACTCCAGCTGCTCGTCGTGAGCGGGTCGAATATGTCGGGTAAAAGTACGCTGCTTCGCACCGTCGGCGTGAATGTGGTGCTCGCGCTGGCAGGCGCACCGGTTCGGGCCAAGCGTCTAAAGGTGTCCTTGTTCGCGATAGGAGCCACGTTGCGCGTTCAAGATTCACTTCAGGGAGGAACTTCTCGCTTTTACGCAGAGATCCGGAGGCTTCACGGGATCATGGAGCTGACTAACGTCCGCCCTTCGGTGTTGTTTCTGCTTGACGAGATTCTCCATGGCACAAATTCACACGACCGAGCTATTGGCGCCGAAGCCGTAGTGCGCGGACTGATAGACCGTGGCGCCGTTGGTCTGGTCACTACACATGATTTGGCCCTCGCAAAGGTGGCTGAGGCGCTGGATCCGCGCGCTATCAACGTCCATTTTCAGGATCACCTGGAGAATGGTCAGATGATGTTCGACTACGTTCTTCACGCCGGCGTCGTCCAGAAAAGCAATGCGCTGGAACTCATGCGCGCCGTTGGCTTGAAGGTTTGAGGAGGCGAACTGTGTTTAGAGCACGAAGCCACGGGCTTTTTCGAAATGATGAGCGACTCTCAGCAGAAGTGCTTCCTGGAAGTGGTTTGCCATGAGCTGCAATCCGATTGGAAGCCCATCCGAGTTTTTCCCGCATGGGATTGAAATACCAGGCAATCCGGACAGATTGCACGTAATTGTGAAAATATCCGAGAGGTACATTGAAAGGGGATCGGCCACTTTCTCTCCGATTTTGAAGGCGACGCTGGGTGCGGTCGGCGTCAGAACGACGTCCACACGTTCAAAAGCCTTTTGAAAGTCCTGAAGTATTAGGGTTCGAGCCTTCAAGGCTTTTAGATAGTATGCGTCATAGTAGCCAGCGCTCAACGCGTAGGTTCCAAGCAGAATCCTGCGCTTGATTTCCTTCCCAAAGCCCTCCATGCGGGTTCGACGGTACATCTCCTGCAAGCTGGAGGCTCCGGCTTCTCGGAAACCGTACCGGACGCCGTCGTACCGCGCTAGATTCGAGCTGGCCTCTGCAGTTGCGATCAGATAGTACGTTGCTATGGCATATTCGGTGTGGGGAAGGGTGATCTGTTCAATCTCGCAGCCGAGTCCCTCGAACATTTTGATTGACGCTTCGATCTTCGTCTTTACCTCAGGATCCATTCCGGGGACGAAGTATTCCGCCGGGACGCCGATACGCGTCTGTTTGATCGTCTGATCCAAGCCCTTCGTATATTCATCCACCGCGGCGTCGGCGGATGTCGAGTCATAGTGATCAAAGCCGGAGATCGTTTCGAGCACCTGTGCAGTTTCCCGAACCGTTTTGGAAAAGCAGCCAATTTGGTCCAGGGACGACGCGAAAGCGACCAGGCCGTAGCGCGATACGCGGCCGTAAGTTGGTTTCAAACCGACGACGCCGCAAAACGACGCCGGTTGGCGAATCGAACCTCCGGTGTCTGATCCTAGAGCAATCAGCGCCATACCCGAAGCAACGCTTGCCGCCGAACCGCCGCTGGATCCGCCAGGAACCCGGGTGAGATCGTGGGGATTTCGAGTGACAAAGAACCCTGAATTCTCGGTCGAAGATCCCATCGCAAATTCGTCGAGATTGGTCTTACCGAGCACGATGGCGCCAGCCTGCCGCAGCCTTTCCACAGCGGTTGCTGTATATGGTGGAATGTAGTTTTCAAGGATCTTCGAAGCGCAGGTCGTTGGTAAATCGCGGATCGTTATGTTGTCCTTAATTGCTACAGGCACGCCCGCTAGACGTTCCAGCGGTTCCCCCGCAGCGATCCGTGCATCGATACGGCGGGCGTCTTCCAAGGCACGTTCATGACAAACGGTAATGAAAGCCCGAACGTCCTTGTCCATTTCTTCGATCGTCTGCAGGGCATTTGTGACGACCTCAACTGCCGTGAGGTCTCTGTTCCGGTAGAGCGCCACCAGCTTTTCCGCCGTGATGTTCTTGAGATTCATCGCTCGGTTATGACTTTGGGCGTTTTGAAGAACTTCACAGTTTTTCCAGCGTCCGAACTGCCCGTGCGCGCGGAAACGCGATCATCGCGAACAGCGTGTCTCATGCTCGTCACGACTTGTGAAGTGGGTTCAATCCCGGCGACATTAAGCTGATTGAGCTGTTCGACATAATCCAGGACCCTGCTGAGTTGCTCCGCCAGCTCCTTCTTTTCAGCCTCTGCGACATCGAGCATTCCTAATCTGGCGACATACTCAACGTCGGATTCGCTAATTTTCATGAGTGAATGCTATCTCCGTAATCCTAGGCGCGCCCCAAGGCTCATTCATCCTTGCGAGCAATTGTGGTTTCATTTTTAGCAGCTCTTTGCGCCACACTCGGTTCGGAACATTCACAATGACGCGTTCACCTTGAATTGCGACAATTGTGGTTGCGGATGCCAGCATTGGGCCCGCCAGCGCCGGCCAAAGTCTTTGAAGAAGGCTCAGATCTAGCTGCTCGTCCCAATTGGGTGACTTTCGAAAAGCGGCGATCAGGTGGCGAATGGCTGGATCCATGATTCAGAAACTATACCTCACTATGATCGATGCATTTGAGTTGCGACGGTACTGGCCCAAGAAATTCTCAATATCACCCCAAATCAATATTGTATTCAACGTTGCACGCCAGTGCTGCCCAAACGCCTGTGAATATTCGACCTTCATCCAAGCGCCGTCCCCGTCTTGGCGGACTGCTCCTTCAACGGCAATATTTCGATTGGAGTCAATTGTGTAGCCCGCTCGCCCGAGCGCCGTCCTGGCCAATTCTCGATCCGGCGCAAACGTTTGAGGTTGAGTTCCGTTCCGTGTAGTCGTTTCACCGGCATAGCCGCCGACAAAAAACCATTCTCCCGACTGCCGTTCAACCTGGATGACAAACAATGCATATGCGTCGGCTCTACTTTCATCTGAGCCGAAATGAGCGGCTTCTCCTTTTAATGTAAGCCAAGTAAGCGGAACCGCAACATCGCCTCCGACCATCGTCATTTGCGGATAGATTCGCTTCAGCGCAACTCGAAAGTTACCCGGCATCGGTTCATACGATGTCTCGATCGATGGAAGATGGCTAGAGCCGCGGTATAAAGAAAACGCATATTCAACCATGCCTGTGCGGCTCCATCGAATTCCTCCCTGGGATCCGCCTGGAAAGGCTGCGCCGTCGTCCCGTATCGGAAGTTGGGGTGGAATACTGCTCCACCGCTGGTGATAAAGGGGTATACGGCTTGGTGTAAAGGTTGGCGTCCAAACGACGTCAACGGTATTTGCGCCCTTTTCAAGGGTGAGGCGCGCAGCCGTGATCGGAAGAAACTCATTGTCGATGACCGTCAGAAAGTCGCGTGGAGCGAAGCGATCCGTAGGCGTAAGAATGTCGGTCTTTCCCCAGCGAACAAACTGCTTGCCCAATTCCAGGGTCGCCGGACCCTTGCTGTACAGTGCTCCCAGTCTGCGTATGGCGAGTATAGGACGCTGCGGTTGTCGGTCGGACCACGAAGATGAAAACCGTCGTTCGACCTGCCGATGGCTATCCATTCGCACATCGACCGACCCAGCCAACTGGAACTGGGTCGACGCCTTGAAAAAGCCTTCATAACGAAACAGTTCCTCACCAATAACTCTCGCCGGGTCGTTGGGCGCACCCTGTGGGTAGATGGTGATCCGGTTCTCGATGAACCCACGCTGAGTATAGTCGCCTGCATAGGAAAGCGCGGCCGCGGAAATTATTGCGATTAGGAGGCGCATCAGGATTCGCGTCGAAAGGCTTGAAGTGTAAAGTCTTCCTCCTTCATAGGCAGGTTGTACTGCAGTTTGTCGATCTTCAAAACCGTCCTGCTTTTTCGATTGAGGTCAAGCATCTCTATCTGGTGCGCTGTCCAATACCCTTGAACACTTCGAATGTCGGAATACTGGGCTCGGCGAACCAATTCCTGGCTCCTGTAGTTCTCAATCTGGGTCACTACATAGTTGTCTTTGCGTATCCAGACGAAGGAATGAGTATATTGAGAAACCTTAGTTTGCCTTGGCTTGCTTTCGATCTTCCAGCATGTAGCTCCGCCAATCGATTCTTCGCCAATCAATCGGTAATTGAACTGAGCCGTGTCGCGTTCTTCGAGATCTTCAAAACTGAAATCTGTTCCAAAGAAACGGGTCGCGCGATCTTGCAGTGCGATGCGGCGCTCTCGATTGATCGCGGGCGTCCACATCCATTGATCCGACGACCGATCCGGATGATTAATAACCAATAGCGCAACACCTTTGACTTCAGCGGGGGCGGTGAAACGAAGTTTCGATTTGCTGCTTCCGTGGGAACCGATTCGGTCGTAAACCCACCGCTTTTCGGCGATCTTGCTCTTGGCATCGACCACCTGCAGCGTGCCTTCATATCTTTGCGAATCCGAATTGTTGCGGCGTTGCGCCTCCTCGACAATCCGGCGAGGATCATCCTGGCCGTGCAAGGCGAAAGCAGTCCCTAAATACAGTGGGAGAATAACCAAGAGTTTATTCATATTCCAATGCTTCCACGAGTGTGCCCCGAACCGCCGATTCCGCCGGACCGATGGCGGCCATGAACGCCGCCCCGAGAATGGTCGGGATCATGAGCAAAACGAATGAGACCGGAAAAATGTAGTCCAGATCCAAGCCCCCAAGGTCACGCTGCACCATGCCTAATGTGTAATAGAGATTCACAGCGCCCAGGCACACGCCAAGGCAGAGACCAATAAGACCGATCCCGAAAGCTTCGAGCCATACAGTTCTGCGTATCTGGTTTCGGAGACCGCCGACCGCCTGCATTACACCCAATTCCCTTCTCCTATCGGTGATGGACACTGTCAGGGTGTTTATGATTCCAAGCACTGCAACGAGAATTGCGACGACAATCTGGTTGTAAGTCATACCGAACCATTGATCAATTAGTTTCAGGGCCCATTCCCTGACCTCCTGGTTTGTCAGAACTAACAGTCGGCCCTCGTCAGCCAATGCTTCGACGAGACGCTCGCGCACGACTTGAGTATGTTGTCCTGGTTTCACATAAACGCGAGCAATGTTGACGCTGTCGTCCTGCCACCACTTGCGATAAACGCTACGGTCGATGAAGACCGCGCCTTGAAGGTCGGAATAGTCACGGACCACGCCCACTACTGGAAGCGTCAGCAGTCCGTCTGGCGTGGGCAGTTGGACTGGATCTCCCAGTTCGAGATTGTGAATAGATACAAAGCCGTCAGAAGCGATCAGCCCTTTTCCGGCAGCTGTCAGGCGGTTCATTTCGTCGTAATCACCGGCCAATGGAACGCGACGTACTTTGGTCATCACCTTCTCGGTTTCAACCGACACCACCATTACAGGCACTTGTCTGAACATTACTCGAGCGCTCCGCACAAGCTGAATCTGATCAATGCCCGCAACCTGCTCCAATTTCAGCGCTGTTTCGGGCGGAAATGTCAGTGCACGGAAAGTAAGGTTCGCGCTCGGTGCGATGAAGAAATCCGGATTAAGTGCGTTGTTCATCCACTCGCCGATTGAGGCATACATCGAGTGGGTGAAACCTCCGAATCCTACAACCATTGCGAGCGAAAGCATCAATGCGGACACAGTTGCGGATGTTCGCCGGGGAGCTTGAATCAAGCTGTCCGCCGCCAGAGTGCCTTCTGCAGGAAGAAGCCGCTTCAGGAAGGGACGCAAAGCTTTGGCTAACAACAATGTCAAAGTGGGAGCGAGCAGCAGTCCGGCGAGGATCATCAGAATGTAACCGGCGTAGAAGGCGAGCTTCCACTGTGTGAAAAACAGACTCGACAGGGAGAGTACAAAAAGCACAAACGCCATTCTGCGTCGTTTTCGATTTTCCCCTGCGGAAAGTACCTGATGCTTTCCCTTCTGAAGCGCTTGCACGGGATCAACTCTCGCGGCGGCTCGCGCCGGCAACCAGGCCGCAAAGATGCTGGCTCCAACGCCAATAGCAATTCCGACTGCGATGAGTGTCGGATCCAAGGCCAATACATTGACACGTTGCGGAACGCCCGCGACCTGTTCCATCAATGAGCCCATGTACCGAGCGATTCCAAGCGCCATGGCGATGCCGATGGCCGCGCCGCCTAGGGAACCGATCAGACCAGCGACCATGCTTTCCAACAAAAACAAACGGCGCACCTGCCTTTGGGTTGCTCCCAGCGCCCGAAGAATTCCAATCTCAGACCGCCGGTGCGTCACGGCAATCGCAAATGAGTTGTAGATGATGAACATGCCCACAATCAGAGCAAAGAGACTCGAAATGCTCATTGCGGCCGAGTAGCTTTGCAAAAGGGCTTCAAACTGGCGCCCGCGCGCGGAGGGTGGTTCAATTTCAAATCCTGGTCCGAGCGCTTCTCGCAGACTTGCCTGGCATTGCTCAACTGAGATTCCGGCGTTTGCTCGCAGGTCGATTCGATCAAAACGTCGGCCTTTGCCGAAGACCTGTTGCGCGGCATAGATGTCCATGACCGCAAGGTTTCCTCCAAAGGCCTGAGTCATGCCTCCCGATCGCACGATGCCGCGAATGGTGAATTCCTTCTCCCCGGCGATCGTTATGAGCGGAATTTTACTGTTGACGGTGAATCCGTTCCTTTCCGCGAATTCCTTGGTGACCATGATCGAATCTGGTTGTGCAAGAAAAACCAAAGGGTCGTCAATCAGTGCTTCTTCCCCCTCATCGAAATCATAAGTTCGGAGGCTTCGATCGCCGGTCATGTCGACGCCAAGAATCAGTACGGTTCCTTGGCCGGGCACTCGAGTCTCAACGGTGGATTCGATGACGGGTACGGCGATGCCTACTTCTGGAACCGCCTGAACCTGCTCCAGCACAGACTCTTCGAAGCCGAATTCACCGGCCCACACCTGCAATTGGGTCGATCCTGCGACCTGATCGACGGTCCTGCTGAACGCGCTGAATATGGATCGATTCGCCGTGTGCATCGCTACAAAAACGGCCACGCCGAGAGCAATTCCTGCGATGGTGAGAACCGATCGGAAAAGATGCTTGCGTAAATAGGGAAGGCTCAAAAGCCTCAGTAGCATCATCGGGTGCGGTCCTCGACGATATGTCCATCGCGCAACATGACGCTTCGGGCGCATCGTTCCGCAATGACTTGATCGTGTGTGACGATCAGCACTGTCGCACCGAGACGGCTATGAAGATCTTCAATCAACCTTAGGATTTCCTGTCCCGTTTGCGTGTCGAGATTCCCGGTCGGCTCGTCTGCGAGGAGAATGGGTGGATACACAGATAACGCCCGTGCGATTGCGACACGCTGGCGCTCTCCACCCGATAGTTCATCCGGCAGGTGTTCCATTCGCTGTTCCAGGTGAACCATCTCCAGCAACTCTCTGGAGCGTTCCTGGATCTTCCTTCGCGGCCAGTTCCTCAAATGAAGCGGCAGCGCGACGTTCTCCAGGCAGTTCAGGGTTGGCAGTAGGTTAAAGAATTGGAAGACGAAACCAATTTTGTCCCGGCGAACCCGAGTCAGTTCATCATCGGAGAGTAGACCGATCGGACGACCTTCAATGCGAATTTCACCGGACGTCGGGCGGTCCAAACCGCCGATCAGGTTCAGGAGTGTAGATTTTCCGGAGCCTGATGGTCCTATGACCGCGACGAGTTCACCTTTGGCGATGTGTAGATTAATGTTCTCAAGCGCCGTGGCCCTCCGTTTCCCATCAAAGACCTTCGAGACGCGATCAATGTTAATCATAAAAGACTTATTATATTCGCGTAATTTGGGCAATCCTGGGGCAAATGTCCTAGAATCGACGTCCATATGCTGCTTGTATTCATTCTCACGTTTCTCCTTTCTGCGAACAGCCTCCAGGCTCAAGCACGCATCACGACGCCTAAAGAACAGTTTGGGTTCAACATCGGAGACGACTACTCCCTCGCGAATTACAGGCAGCTCGTTGACTACTGGAAGAAATTGGATCGGGAATCCGATCGCATGTCTCTGACCGAAATCGGAAAAACCGCCGAAGGTCGGGCCATGTACATGGCCGTCATAACGGCTCCTGAGAATCAAAAAAAGCTTGCTCGTTACATGGAGATTTCCATGCGTCTTGCCAGAGCGGAAGGCTTAACGGATGAGCAGGCCCGTCAATTGGCGGAGGAAGGAAAATCCGTCATCTGGATTGACGGCGGTCTTCATGCAACTGAAACACTGGGCAGCCAACAGTTGATAGAACTGGTTTACCAGCAGGTCAGCAGGACGGATTCTGAAACTCTGAGGATGTTGAATGACACCATCATGCTCGTGGCATGTTCGAATCCGGACGGAATGGATCTCGTCGCAGACTGGTACATGCGGCGTTCGATTGCTAGCGGCCGCTCGTTAGACTACATACCCCGGCTATATCAGAAGTACGCGGGACACGATAACAACCGTGATTTCTACATGTCTTCTCTGCCGGAGACCGAAGCTATCAATCGCGTTTTCTATCGCCAATGGTATCCCCAAATTGTTTACAACCACCATCAGTCCGGTCCGCCGGGCACCGTGATGTTCGCGCCGCCGTTCAGGGATCCGTTCAATTACCACTACGATCCCCTGGTGATAACAATGTTGGAAGAAATCGGAGCTGCCATGCAGAGCCGATTTGCCGTCGAAGGGAAGCCGGGCGTGACTTCGCGTTCGGGTTCCAATTATTCCACGTGGTGGAATGGCGGGTTACGAACTGCGGCATACTTCCACAACCAGATCGGGTTGTTGACGGAAACAATCGGCAGCCCTACTCCGGAAAACATTCCCTTTGTTCCGCAAAACCTTCTCGCACGGAATGACCTGCCTTCACCGATTCCACCGCAAAAGTGGCGTTTCCGGCAGTCCGTGGATTATTCGATCACGGCAAACCGGGCTGTGTTGGATTACGCTGCGAGAAACAAAGATCGCTTGCTCTATAACGTGTACCAGATGGGTAGGAATTCAATCGAGCGTGGAAGCCGTGATACGTGGACGGATACCCCTCACCGGATCACCGAACTTCAGGAAGCCTATCGCGGCGGAACCACGTTTCCTGCATCCATGTTCGAGGAATTGCGACGCCCAGACGCTCGGAATCCTCGTGGGTACATCATTCCCTCGGACCAAGCTGACTTTCTAACTGCGATCAAGTTCATTAATGCTCTGGTGAAGAGCGGTGTCGATATTCATCGTGCGTCTCGCCAATTCGTTGTGAATGGAAAAATCTATCCGGCAGGTTCATTTGTCGTAAAGACAGCTCAGGCATACCGTCCACACATCCTTGATATGTTCGAGCCACAAGATCACCCGGACGACTTTGCTTATCCGGGCGCCGATCCTACTCCTCCATACGATATCGCGGGATGGACGCTCGCCTATCAGATGGGAGTGAAGTTTGATCGCATTCTCGATGGCTTTGACGGTCCGTTCGAGAAGCTTTCGGAAGAGGCCACACCTCCACCCGGGAAAATACTCGAAGTTCCGAGCCCGGCGGGCTACCTGCTGAGTCACGAACCGAATGACTCTTTTATTGCGATCAATCGTCTTCTGAGCGACAAGGAAGAGGTCTTCTGGTTGAGAACGATGTTCACTATCAACGGAAAGACCTATCCTGCAGGAACGAATTTCATTCCCGCCAAACCGACAACTGCCGCCAAGCTCGGCAAAATTGCAAGGGAGGTAGGCCTTGATTTCGAGGCGGTCGCGACAAAGCCAAACGTTGATGCCCTGATGCTCCGGCCCCTTCGCATTGGATTAATTGATCACTACGGTGGCTCTATGCCGTCAGGCTGGACGCGCCTCGTTCTCGAGCGGTTCGAGTTTCCGTTTTCTGTTGTTTACCCGCGCACTTTGAACGCCGGCGGTCTTAGTGAAAAGTTTGATGTTTTGATATTTACTGATGGAAGCATCCCGCGGCCTGGCAGCTTTCCCGATTTCCAGGGTCAACCTGATCTTGAAGATACTCCGCAGGAATATCGCGAACGTTTGGGAACAATAACGGAGGATAGAACCGTTCCACATTTGGAGCGATTCCTTCATGATGGAGGCGCAATTCTCGCGATCGGCGGCTCCACGAGCTTGGGTTTTCACAGTAAGTTGCCGGTCATGGATGCGCTTGTCGACACGTCTGCAGGAGAGAGAGCTACATCGTTGCCTCGCAGCAAACTGTTTATTCCTGGTTCGATCCTCAATGCACGAGTCAATAACGAGTCCCCCCTTGCTTTCGGCTTTGGGGAACGCGTGGACTTGTTTGTTGATTCCAGCCCACTATTCAAACTCAAACCCGATGCCCAAGGAATTGAGCCTGTTGCTTGGTTCGACACACCTAATCCCTTGCGAAGCGGCTGGGCGTCAGGTCAGAAGTATCTGGAAGGCGCAATTGCTGTGGCAAACGCTAGCGTCGGAAAAGGGAAACTGTTTTTGTACGGTCCTGAAATAGTGTTTCGGTCTCAACCCCACGGAACATTCAAGTTTCTGTTCAACGGGATCTACTATGGACGATCGGAGCCGGTGAAGCTAAGCCAGTAGTCGGATCGCGTTTTCTCCTAGCTTGTGCGCAACCTACATTTTGTACAACATTAGATAGACAATTACACCGGTCACCGAAACGTACATCCAGGTGGGAAATGTCCACCGCGCAATGCGCACGTGCATGTCAAAGCGATTGTGAGCGGCAAGATAAGCCGTACGTAACACCATCGGGAGCACCACCGCTGCGAGAACGATGTGAGAAAAAAGAATCGGGAAATACACCATTCGCACCCAACCCTGCCCACCGAAACGGATGGATCCGACGTTATAGTGGTACAGCAAATATGAAGTCAGGAAAAGTGTTGAAGTAACAAGTGCGGCTAGCATGCAAATTCTATGGACGCGAACATTCTTCCGCCTGACAAAATAGAACCCGGCTGTGACAAGGAGGGCGGAAACAAGATTCAGAGATGCATTGAGAGCGGGCAGATCCGCAATACCGATCATCGTCTTCATGACGTGCGCCTGGTCAGCATAATCGCCGCCGCAAAAACGAATGCCGCGAATAGCGCCGAAATACCAAGCGATAACGAGAATGGAGGCAAGCTCAATTCTGAAGCTCTAGCAGCACCATAGATAGACCATCGCACCGATGCCAATCCGTAAGTGAGAGGATTCACCGCGATGACAAGTTTAAGCCATGTGGGCGCGCCCGAGGCAGGAAACACAGAGCCTGAAAGAAGCCACATTGGAATCAGAAACAGATTCATGATGGCGTGAAAGCCCTGAGTCGAGTCCATGGTCCAGGCGATCATGAAGCCGAGCCCCGTAAGACCGAAGGCTACAAGCGCCATTGTTCCGAGGGCGCCGGGAATAGCTGAGAGCGAGATGCCGACCATAGGGGCAAGCAACATAAACAGCACCCCTTGCATCATGGCGAGCGTCGTTCCACCGAGAACCTTTCCTAACACGAGGGCAGAGCGAGGCATTGGCGCTACTAGCACTCCCTGAAGAAAGCCCTCACGTCGGTCTTCAATGATAGAGATCGTAGAGAAGATAGATGTGAACAGCAGAATGAGAACCACCGTCCCCGGAAAAAAATATTCAAGGTACCCCATCTCGCCAACGGTTCCACCCTGACGGAAGGAAGTTCCGACGCCGGATCCGAGCAACAACCAAAAGATTAGTGGCGAACCCAAAGCTCCCACAATACGGCTGCGCTGCCGGACAAAGCGAATCATTTCGCGCTTCCATAATGTCGTCATTGCCAGAAGGAAATCGTTCATTCTTCGTCCCAAAAGCGATGGCCGGTGCGTGCGGTGAAAACGTCTTCCAGAGTCGGTTTCGACAGAGTGACTGAATCGATCATATCGGGAAACGCTTCGACTACCTGTGAAACGAGTGCATGCCCGTCTTTTTTCTCGATGCGCACCCTGCCGTTCAGAATTGCGGCCTCTAAGTTGAACCTCGACGCAATTTTGTCTCGCAGTTCATTTGCAGCCGCGCTGGTGAAAACCACTACGTCGCCGCCGATTTCGTCTTTCAAAGAATCCGGCGAACCCATAGCCACGATTATGCCTTGATTGAGGATCAACACCCGATCGCACCGGTCGGCCTCGTCGATCATATGAGTTGTTAACAGGATGGTGACGTTTTCTTTATCCCTGAGTTTCTGCAGATACAACCACAAATCGCGACGCGCTCCCGGATCAAGCCCCACAGACGGCTCGTCCAGAATCAAGAGGTCCGGCCGATGCAGCAGTCCTTTGGCCAACTCGACGCGTCGCTGCAGGCCGCCCGAAAGCGTTTCGACAAGGCTTTGGGCGCGATCCGTAATCGCCAGTTGGTCCATCAACTCCGTCATGCGTGATTGAAGGGCCGCGCCACGCAATCCGTATAGATGTCCTTGATGTTGAAGATTTTCAGCAACCGTGAGCTTCCGGTCCAAGCTGGGGTTCTGAAATACAACGCCTATACGTCGGCGAAGGCGTCCGGTCTGGATGCGAACGTCGGAGCCAAAAATCAGAACCTCGCCGGAACCCGGAAGAAAAGACGTCGAAATGATTTTGAAAAGAGTTGTTTTTCCACCCCCATTGGGCCCCAACACACCGAAGATCTCGCGAGAGCGGACGTCGAAGGTTACGCCGCCTAAAGCCTTTCGCGCCCCATACGAATGCGCGACGTTCCGGACTTGAACAATTGAATCACTGTCCATGCACTTCTGTACTAAATCTTATCAATCATCATGAGCATCAACAGGACCGGAAGGTAGATAACCGAGAAGCGAAGCAGTCTTTGTGCGTGGGTGATCGATCTGAAAAGAGCGACTGAGAACCCATAGCCCAGATAGATGAAACCAAGTAGAATCGCGCCAAACGAGTAGGTCAAACCAGTGGCGCCCAGAACCGAAGGAAGCAGGCTGATTGGAATGAGCGCGCAACAGAAAAATATGATCTGCCGTCCTGTATTCTCTCCACTCACATAAACTGAAAACCCCCCTCGTGCGTAATCCTCAGTAAAAATCCATGCGATTGCAAAAAAATGCGGCATCTGCCAAAGGAACAGGATCGCAAAAAGAACTACTGCTACGGCATCTACTTCGCCACGCGCCGCAGTCCAGCCAATGAGGGGTGGGGCGGCCCCGGGAAAGGCGCCAATCAGGGTGCAAAGGCTCGTACGGGTTTTGAGAGGAGTGTAAACGAAAATGTAGGCTGCTAAGGTCAGGAAGCTTACGATGCCCGTCAGGGCGCCAACAACCAAAGTGAGGTATGCAACGCCAGCAACGGATATAGTGGTTGAAAATAATAGTGCTTCATTCGGAAGCAGGCGACCATCAGGCAGAGGCCGGTTCTTAGTCCGAAGCATTCGAGCGTCGAGATCCCGCTCAAAGTACTGATTAAGGGCGCTCGCACCACCCGCCACAAGAGCCGTTCCCAGGATTGTGTGAAACAACAAAAGAAGGCGAATACCCTGTCCAGAGCCCATGTAGAAGCCGACCAAAGTCGTTACCAGCACCAACATCGTGATTCGCGGTTTTGTCAATTCCAGGAAATCCAGGAATCGGACGCGCCTGACGGACAGATCCAGTGGCGTCACTTCCATGCAGGCTCCTTTTGAACAACCATGGCAAATGCTCGAATTGTTAGAAGAAATGACGTTCCCAGAACCAAGGCGCCGTTTGCCACGTGCGCCGTCGTAGGAATGACCGCCTTGCTCGTCCAAATCGTCACGGCGCCAAGAAGCAGCTGCACTCCAACGAGCAGCATCAGCACCAAAGCAGGTCTGTAGAGCAAGGCATACTCCGAATAGATTCCTTTGATTCTCATGAAAGTCCAGATCGCCATGATGGTCACGAGAAGTGCACCAAGACGATGCGAAAAATGAATCAAGACCTTATCCGTCGCAATCGGCGGAATAAGGCCGCCAAAAGCCAACGGAAAATCCGGTATCGCGAGGCCGGACTTTGTGTGCCGCATGAGCGCTCCAAGCAGCAACTGCAAATACACGGCGCCCGTAGTCAAAGCACATAGACTTGGCAGTGCCAGGTCTTCGGCTTTGGTGCAAATCAAAGGCAGCCCTCGCTTCCACGTTGGAGAAGTGAATAAAGCTAGAGCAATTGTCAGACAAAAGAAGGTCTGGGCGAGACAGGCATGGGTCATGGAAATCGGCGTGGGCAAAAGATAGATGACCGTCAGCCCTCCCAAGAGCCCTTGAATAATCACGGCAGCAAGAGCAGCGAGACTCAGCCACCGAACCCACTTACGCTCTTCACAAAGCCAAATCCAGACTGTCTGAATAACGGTCAGAAGGCCAACGAATGCCGCCACCATCCGATGACCATGCTCATAGAAAATTCCTCCGATCAGCGGAGGAAATAGCATGCCGTAGGATAGCGGCCAGTCAGGAACGGCCAATCCGGACTCAGTGCTGGTAACCAGCCCGCCGACAAAGATCAGAAATGCTGTGCAGCTGGCGGTAAAGAGGGCGAAACGGTGAAGACCAATATTTTCGCCTTCCGGAAGGTCCTGTGACATTTGATGTCGCCCGTGCAGGCTGGTTCCTGAGTCAGAAATAGCTGCGCTATTTCTGACCCTGGAACTAATCCGTCGTGGCCTTAAATGTGAAGTTCAAAGGCGCGGCTTGATTGTCCGCCACTTCCACAGTCTGAGACTGCGTACCATACTTTTCGTGCCACGCAGTAATCTCGTACTTACCTGCCGGCAGCTTCAATTCGTAAGCGCCGCCCTGCTTCGAAACAGTATGGAACGGATGACTGAAGACTCCAACGAAAGCGCCCATCCATTTGTGCACATCGCAACGGATGGGCAGAGGCAGTTCTTCCTTGTCGAAAGTCTTCGTCGTTTTCATATTCTGAACAGGCTGGCCGATGTTGAACGGTGCGTTCTTCTCCGCCCATGCGTGAATATTGTGGAGCGTCGCGTCGCTGTTCTGAATCTCCAGCGGCTGGTTCGTCTGCATCGTGAAAACGTGAGGGACGTAATGGCAGTTTTGCTGATTGATGACCTTCGGCTCAGTGGGTGTCGGGAATGTCTTGCCTTCCAGTCCTGACTTTACATAC
>CAZIPZ010000084.1:0-16900 GCA_964541075.1 uncultured Solibacteraceae bacterium
ATTTTGGATTGAGTTTAATTGCTAAGTGCATATGTTACGCGAGTTGCGTAAATATTGCGAATTTGCGTTTGACTTTTCTGGCTCGGCTGCAATATCGTCGGCCGTTACCTCTATATATGCGGGTAGTTAGCTCGTGAGCCACAAGATTCGAATTCTTCTCTGCGATGACCACACGCTTTTTTGTGAGGGCATCAAAGCCATTCTTCGCAATGAACCTGCCTTAGAAATTATTGGTGAAACTCGCGACGGTCATCAAGCTGTTGAATTAGTGAAGGAATTAAAGCCCGATATGTGCCTGATGGATGTTTCAATGCCTGGCATGAATGGGTTTGATGCCACTCGCCGTGTGCGCGAGTTCGATCCTACGGTGAAGGTGCTTATCTTGACGATGCACGATGAAGAGGAGTTGGTCGCGCGGTGCCTTGAAGCCGGCGCTTCTGGGTACATCATGAAGGATGCTCCGGCTTCTCAACTGTTGTATGCAATCGAGACAGTCTACAAGGGTGAAAAGTATCTCAGCCCCGTAGTGCTTAAAAAGGTTGTTGCGGGTTACGTGAAGAATTCACAAAGGCCTCGGACCAGCTATGATCGACTGAGCGGCCGCGAGAGGGAGGTGCTGAAACTGCTGGCTGAGGGCCTTTCAGTTAAGGAAATTGCGGCGCGCCTCAATCTGAGCGTCAAAACGGTCGATGTGCACAAATATAATTTGATGCGCAAAATCGATGTTCACGATCGCGCCGAACTCATCAAGTACGCCATCCAGAAGAAACTCATCGCTGTCTAACGAGCTTAAAAGGAAGGTTTCGTGCTCGCATCCACTAACGAGGTGCGAAGCATGTCTGAGAATCTCCCCTTCAATGTCGTGATCTTTTCTTCGGCAGCCGGGAGCGACATTGATCGGTTGGCCCGAAGGATTCAAGCAGAAGTTCCCGGGGCGCGCGTTTGCGGCGTTCTTTATGAGCAGAGGCCGGGAAAGCCGCTGGCCAAGAGAGTCGCTACATTCGCTCGAAATCTGCGAGACCTGGATTTCGTCAGGTATGCCGCCGGACGGATCGCAGTGGGAGTGCGCAGTCGATTAGCGGGCGTGGGCGCGCCCATCCTTGGGTTCATTCATGGAGGGTTCATCCACGGCGTTAGTGCTGCGGCGGGCGAGGCTAAAGATCTCGACGCCATTTGCCGCGATCTGGACTGCCGATTGTTCATCACCGCCGATTTTCATTCTTCCGAGGCGCTCGAGTTTATGCGAACTCTGGGCGCCGACCTTGGTCTCGTATATGGCACGCGTATTTTGAGGCCGTCCCTTTTCACCATTCCCCGTCACGGTTCCATCAATATCCATAAGCGGAAAGTTCCGGACTATCGCGGCGGAGGACCTGTGGGTTTGTGGGAGTTGATCGACGGGCAACCCGAAATTGGTGTAACCGTTCATGAAGTCACGGAAAAGCTGGATGCGGGGCAGGTTGTTAATGCGGCAACGATTCCGATTGAACCTTTCGATACGCTATCCTCGCTTGCGTTGAAGGCGCACGTCGTGGGCAACGATCTGCTCGTCAAATCTGTGCGCGAGTACGCATCCGGTCATGTCGAGCGGACACCGCAAATCGGTCAAGGAAAGATGTTCAAGAATCCGAGTCCCCAGAAGCTTGCCGCGTACGAAAGAAGATTGGCTGCAACTCGCGTCTCCTTTCAGCCAAGGCGCAGCCGTTCGGCATCCAACCTGACGGTGCGAAGTGCTGTCTGTGCGCCTCTTGCACTCTGTCGGAACTGGTCGCGGCGTCTGCAGGGGCGGTATCCGGTTTCGATCCTATTTCACCATGTCGTCACGGACCGGCCGCACGTCCTCGGCATTTCGACGGATCATTTCCTGAAACAGATCCGCTTCCTCCGAAAGCACTACAAGATTGTTTCGCTCAGCGAAGCGGTCGAGATGCTGAGGGCGAACAACGTGAAACAGCCGAGCGTCGTCCTGACTCTGGACGACGGATATAGGGACAACTTTCTCTCTCTCCGCGCCGTCCGAGAGCAGACCGACGCGCCGATGACTCTCTTCGTCAGCACAAGCCATATCACCAGTCAATCCGGATTCAAGCATGATGTGACTCAGGGGCGGACCGACTTCCTGCCCTTGACGTGGGATCAGATTGTCCAGTTGGAAAGAGAAGGATTCGAGATTGGAAGCCACACACGAACACACTTCGACTGCGGCACGAACGACTTGAAAGCCCTGACAGACGAGATCGTAGGGTCTGGTCGTGAATTGGAGGAGCGCCTGGGAAAACCCGTGCGATATTTCTCGTTCCCGTTCGGCTTGCCCGAGAATATCTCGCGTGAGGCGATGCGCATTGCGGCCGCATCGTACGAATACGTTTTCTCGGCTTGTGGCGGCGACAACTCTGGAGCTGTCAACCAACGAATGAAACACCTGCGACGGTGGGCTCACCTAAACGACATCTGGGAACTCGAACTCACTCTCCAGGGTTTTTTGGACTTCGAACGCAAACATCCGGAGGGTGATTTGGAGGAACTTGTAGTTGTGGAAAGTGCAGCTTGACAGGAAATCGGGCGCTGTCCGTTTTTCTGTCAGGAACCGGTAAGCATCCAGCGGCGGAACCGAAGCCACGACTCTCCGCCCGCCCGTTTCAGCACCTTCTTCGTATTCCAGTATGCTGCTTGTTTGAGATGAGCCAGGACTGCGCCCTTTGCCAGCGCCGCCGCGGTGCGGGCGGACACGCCTCGCTTGATACAGAACCTGCCTACAATAACTGAGCCATCCACCATGCGCGCCTTCAGAGTCGGTTCGGAAGTAAACAGTGTCCGGATGCCCGCCATTGCGGCGGTTCTGGCGACATCCCGCGAATAGTATCCTCCAGGCACCGATGCGATTTGAACGTGTTCGCCGAGAATATCGGACAGAACGAAGATGCTCCTTCGCCATTCGTCCAGCATGGTCGTCCACGAACAGTGTGATATTCGTGGAGGATGGGAACAGGAATGGCTTCCGATCAAGTGTCCGCGCTTTCGGAGTTCGCGAATCTGGGGCGGACTCAGGAAACCGGGTTGGCCCACAAAGTCGGTTGACACGAAGAAAATGCCATCCATCCCAAAACCTTCCAGAATGCCTGCGATAGATTCGTAAGCTGAAACGCCGCCGTCATCGACTGTGATCAGGGTGCGAGGCTTAGCGGCGGCGATAGCGGCGATGTGCTTGCGAAATTCTTCAACATCCAGTTTATAAATGTTGGCGTCGCCACCCCGAAAGCCGCTCGAGTCATAATCCGCACCTTTAATGACATCGTGGTACAGAAGCGATACGGAATTCACGCAGCCGCCTTTTGCACGCTCATGAATATGCGGCTGAGCTGTTCCACTTTGTCATCCCAAGATTCCTGATCCATTTGTTGGGAGATCCGCAGTTGCGGGCCCGCATTTTCCGAATCCACGATCGCCTGAATGTGAGATAAAAAGTCGCTCCTATCCTTTCCGATCCTCAGAAGATGCTTCAGTTTTTCAGCCTCTGGAATAGCGCACGATACGACTGGTAGACCAGCGGCAAGATACTCTCTGAGCTTGAGCGGATTGGCCGCGAGTGTGAGCTCGTTGACCGCAAATGGAAGAATGGCGGCGTCGAAGCCTTTCGCATAAGAGGGCAGGTCCTGATATGGTCTTGGGCCGAGGACGTGAATATTTGCCGCCCCCTCCAGGGGCTTCAAGCTTGTCACGGATTTTCCTATGAGTACGAAGTTCCAGTTCGGCCTTGCGTCGGCAAGGAAGCGAATGAGCGGCAGGTCCACCCAATCTGCGATCAGACCGAAGAATCCGATGATCGGCCTTTTCAGGCGTCGGATTTCGTCAGGTACATTTGTCTCCGTTTTGCACGCATTCCGAAAATGAGAAACGTCCACTCCATGTGTAACGAGGAAAGTGCGCTCATTGTAGCGGCGCTTGTTTTCGTACAACCGATCCGAGGAGACGATGACGCAGTCGGACTTCTTCATAAGGCGTCGCTCCATGGCCAGGAGAGCGGCCTTGTCTGTTCCGGAAAACTCTGAAAATTCATCAACGCAGTGGTAGACCACCGCTTTTTCGTTCAGCGCGCCGGCCACGTCCGCGGATGCCGGTTCGAACGTCCAGGTGATCGGTTCACGGAATCCGAGCTTGCGGCACGCTCGCCGGAGGCTCCATTTCAAAAGCCTGCGATTCACCCAGCAGGCCACGGAGTTTCCATGAAGGGGGATTGCTAATGGAGACAGCACGTGGATCCGCTCCTCGACGCGCTTCTGGCCGCGCGAAAAATCGGATAGTTTCTTCACTATTCTTCTTAAATCGTGAACGGTCGCTTGCGGTTTTCGATTTCCGATCGAGTTGATCCATAGGATGCGGTTTCGCTTCGCAAGGCGCAGCATAATGTGCTTTTTGCTGAGTGGGTCGCTGTGCCAGTCATTGCTGAAGCATATGATGTCGCGATTCTCAATCATTGCGTTTTCCTCGTTTAATCCATCGCCGCGTCTGGATCGCCACCCTGACGGCCTTTCTGCGGGAAATATGAAAGGCGTTCAGCAGCCCCCTGGCGGGGTCAGAGAGGTCACGATCGAATGATAGAAGGCCATTCGTCATGCAATACTCGCCTTGTCGCAAGCAAGCAAGGATAGACGCCGTGTTTAATTGCGCTGCCGGGATCTCGATTCCAACTGGCGAGGCGTGCCGAACACCGTGCAAATCTTGGCTGCATAGAGGAAATCGCCGAGACCCCAGAAGCGTATAGGCCTTCGGGTGAGGGCCGAGGTTGCCGTCATACGCGAATTTGGAGTTCCAGACCTCGACGGCGTCGCATGCGTCAAGGATGTCTTCAGGAATGACGTGATTGTATCGGCTCGGATGAGCGATCGCTACGATGCCGCCCGCGCGGCGCACATCATCGGCCCACTGCTGAATTCCCGGAGCGTTGCACCATTGTTTTACGCCAAGAGCCAGCACGTGAAAACCCCGAAAGCTGCGCTCGTATCCGGGCGCCATCAGGCAGTTTCCGATTCCTTCACACTCCTGGACGAGCTTGTGAAAACTTTCCTGCTTGAGGCTTTCGAAGTGATCGGAGACTAGGACGGAGTCAAAACCGCGCGCGCGCGCAAGGTCCGCAAGCTGTTGCGGGCGAAGTTCCCCATCACCGGAGAACGTCGTGTGAGCATGAACCATTATTTTCATTTGAAGAAATGTCGAAACATGGATATCGGTTCAACGAATGAAGGCCGCCAATCGTTCCATCGCAAGACCTCGTTCTGCGTGCCAGAGGGTTGCGGGCCCAGAAAATCGATCAGTGTTTTCAGTCTTGTTGGAAAAGCGCCCACGTAGCCGGCGGGCCTTCCCTTGAGCACGCGCAGTGTGCGAATCAAGTCGCCGATCCACCAACGAACGATTACGCCTTGACGGTATGCCGGCTTTTGCGTCTCCCGCCCAAGGATTGAATCGACGAGAAGCTTTGGGAAGTTCACTCCAGCATCGATTGCGAGCTGAAGCGATCCCCAGAATCTGCCGTTGATTTCCATCAGATATGGCAGACCTGTCTGATCATCGATTCGGAACTCCACCATTGCGACGCCGCGGCATCCGATTCGCTTCAATATCCTGACGCTGAATTCGCGCAACAGATCATTCAATAGCGCCGACTGTCGAAGCACAGAACCAGAGCCTGTCGGCCTGTAATCCCGTAGGCGCACATGAGCGAATTCCGCGCCGACATTTTCATTTCCATTCATGAGCAGGCAGACGCCAAAACCCTTGCCGGGAATGAAGCGCTGGAGTAAAGGCGGTGGAAGCCTCTTGTCCATCGAGTTCAGTACGTCGAGTAATTGCTCGTCGGAATTCGCATAACCCACCCCGTCGCTGGATATGAAGTCGCATCCGTTCCAATATCGACTGAACCGAGGTTTAATGACTACCGGATAGCCCAAGTCTCGAGCTGCGCGGATGGCTTCATCGGCATTTCCGAGAACGTGAGTAGGGGGGACGGGTATTCCAATCTCCCGAGCGGCATGGATCGTTTGAGCCTTGTCCATTGCGGCCGATAGAGCATTGATGGGGAGGCAAGCCAATTTGACGCCATTACGCGAAAAGTCCTCCGCCCGCCTTGCCAATAGGAATGAACTGCCCTCTTCTGGAGGGATCACGACACTGATTCCGAATTCTTTGCACGCCGTCAGGACCCAATCCGCAAATGCCGGCGGCTTCACTGAGGGGTATTTAAGGTGCTTGTACGAATACCGCGACCAACTGGCAGGAGTTAGGCGACAGTCTGCGGCTGTCCATACCTGGTAATCGCCTCCAAGCGCGCGCACAATCGCCAGAGCCTTGATGGTGTCTGCATCAGTTACTAATACGCGAGTCCGCATGATGAATTCGCGTAAGAACGTGCAACGGAAGTTCCATCATTCTTTCCCCTCTGGATTGCAGACGATGTGCTGTCGGGATTAGATCGAACGGACCCAAACGGAGTTCAAGGTGGCGCCTCCGTTCCATTGTCGAGATCAACATTCCGACGAAAGCAAGATGCTGGCCGGTGGGGAGCTAGGATTGGATCTTGGAAAGAGCGGGTCTTAGCCGAGAAGGTCAACGTGAAACGCTGACCTTCTCAGCCTGGGACGCTAGTTCAGGCCCAAAGGCAGGCTTGATCCGCTTTGCGTGTACATCCTGAGCGTGCCACTCGCAGGTTCAGATGGAGAACCACTGAAGGTGATGAATTGCGTTGTATAGCCGCCGCCATCCACGAAATGAGGGAACACCAAGCCGGCTGTCGGAGCTTCGCTCTCATTCATTGCGGGCGTAGTCGTCACCAGGAAATCACTTCGTTCGTTCCAATGACCGCGCAATCCCATAACGGCGATATCGCCGGCGGACGAAGAGATGCGAAGTATGCCCTTGAAAGGCATGGCCAAAGAGTGGAATCCCTGCAGTTCATTGAGGAAGAACGCGCGCTGGCCCAAGGCAGGGACGGAAATCGATCCCGTCAGGCCCGTCGATGAGCCATCCAGGTTTGTGAGTTCAAAACGAATCTGTTGATCGCTTTCGGAGGCGTTCATCACAGCCAGGCCGGTCCGGATTGCTCCGCCCTCTCCCGCCTCGGCATATACGCGAAATGCGTCACCGCCAGCGATTGCCTGCGCCCCCGCCATCGTTACGAAAACACCGGATCTGCTGTAGGCGAAGACTGCAGTTGCCACCGGCGCCGCGTTTGACTCAGCCGGAGAGATCATCGCGGAGCCCGTTTGAATGCCGGATCCCTCGCCCATCGTCGCGAAGCTTCGTGAACTCCTTGCCGGAATGATGTAGTTCAAGCTGGTTCTTGCCTGACCTTCGATATTCAGAGACATCGCGTTGGCATTTCCGGCCGAACCTTGATCCATGAAATAGAGCGTTCCCGAAATCTCCGAGTCTGTGGGATTGACCAGGATGAACTGAGTGCGCCATCCACCGCCATCGGCGACATGCGGAAAGAAGGCTGTGGCCGGAGTCCATTGAGAGGTATCCGCAATGGGAAGCGTAGTCACAAGGAACTCCGATCGCTCATTGGTGTAGCCACGCAGCGCCGTGGCTGCAACGGGTGAAGTGGAATTGAAGCTGAATGTTCCATTCAGTCCATCCGGTCCATTGAACGGACTTTCATTTAGAAACTTGGCAAGCTGGCCATGGGCGGGAAGAGTGAAAGCGCCCTCCTGCACCTTAGCTCCGCTTGCATCTGTCATGTAGAAAGACACAGTGGCTTCTGTGTCACCGGAGTTGGCGATGGCGATTCCGGTGTTGACCGATCGACCAACCTCCGCAAAAATCCTGCCCTGGTTCACCGGCTGCGAGGCCGGCACACCGGCTTCAGTTACAAGGACGCCGTTTTGCCGGTATCCGAATATCGCAAGGCCCGATGGTGCAACACCACCGGTTCCGGCGACCTCCGCGTGCCCAACTTGAAGAGTTGCAGCGCCGCTGCTGCTTCGCGAAGTCCCGCTCGGAGCCGCTGTAGCTGCCTGCACTCCAAGCTGTTCGGCAGTGAGCGCACTGGTTAGAGCCGCGCCCGTATAGTCAAATGCATCGACCCAGATCCATCGTCCCCGGGATGCCGGGTTCCGGCGTCCGGTGACCACAATAGAGATTGTGTGTGTTCCCCAATTGAGGCCGGAAGCGCTGTAAACGGCCGCGCGAGGCTTGTAAGGCGTGGCATAGGCGTCGACTTCGCCTTTCAGCGCTCCATCGACAAAGACCTGAGCGATTCCCGACCATTCATCACGGTAGGATACCCAGCTGACCGAAGTTCCTGTGAAGGTGAATGTAGCTTTTGATCCGGCGTCCATTGCCAGTTTCGCACTGGATCCGCTGAAAACAGCATTGCGGTTCTGCTGCCACGTTCCGCTGAACTTCACCGCAGTGCTAGTCTGTTCAACTCGGAAATTCGATCCGGTAGGAGGCGTTGAGGTGGATCCGCCGCCCGAGGTTCCTGTTGAAGTTTCCCCGTTCGAGGTTGTCGTTCCACCTGAGGTAGTTCCACTTGTTGTTCCTGTCGTCGTTCCTCCGGTCGTTCCGGTTGATGTTGTCGTGCCTGAGGTGGTTCCACCGCTTGTTGAACCGGTGGTCGGAGCCGTCGAACCGCCTGTTGTTCCGCTCGTTGATGCGGTCTCGACATCAAAGGCGTCGACCCAGACCCACGTTCCGCCCGATGAAGCATTCTTCCGTCCAGTCGCCTCAATAACGAGAGTGTGGCTGCCAGCGGGTAACCCGGTTAAGGTGTAGGTTCTCGCCTGCGCTCTATTGGGCGTGGAATAGGTGTCAATTTCGCCCTTCAATGCGCCGTCGACGGAGACTCTTGCAATTCCCGCCCATTCGTCCGTGTATCCGATCCAAGTCAAACCTGTTCCATTGAAGGTGACAGTGGCTTTCGATCCGGCGTCCATAGACGAGGTCGCGCCCGCAGCGCTGAAGACACTTGCTCCATTGGGAAACCAGGAACCGGAATAGGTCACGCTAGGCGCATTGTTCTCGACTCGCGTCACGGTGCTTGTCGTTGTTGGGGTTCCGGTGGTGGTCGTTCCGCCCGTACTGGCGCCGCCTGAAGTCGATCCGCTCGTTGTACCGCCGGCTGTTGCACCGCCCGTTGTGGTTCCGCCTGAGGTGGTTTCCCCTGAAGTCGAACCGCCGCTGCTTGGCGTTGTGGACGGGGTGCTGGGCGCGCTCGCCGAGAGTTCAATCAGGTAAGCGTCCGAATACTCTGAAGGGTGCCCCGAGATTGCCTGGAGTCCGAAGTTACTGCCCCACACGATTCGGCTGCCGTCCCAACTGCTGGCAACCTTCGGAGAATAAGTGTAACTGTTGAATGGTCGGCTCCGGTGATGCGCCAGTCTTCGTACTTCCGAACCATCCAGTTTGATCTGCAACAGTTCGTTTGCATAGGCAGGCCAGCCCGATGGCGGAATCGGATCGCTCGGGATGTAAGTCTCAATAAAGAACCATCCGTTATTTGTAGGAGCAGAAACATGGTAAGCCATGCTCCACGATCCGGAGAACAAGCACGTTTGACGCGCATCTGAGAGGCGAACCTTTTCGATGCCGTTAGGGCAAACGGCCTGAGGATCTGCTGCATTAGTCCAGACCAATACCTCGTCTCGGTTCGCATCGGTGGTTATATCCATGTGTCCGCCGGCGCGTGTCAACTGGCGCACAAAATTCATGTTCCTGTCGAAAAGCTCAATTCCGTTGTATCGATTGCGGCCGACGGTGTTCCAGGTAACCGTGATGTTGTTGCTGGGCGTGACGTAAAGAGAGTCCCAACTTCTTCCTCCGGTATCCAGCACTGGTCCCTTGGTATCTGTCGCAATGTTGTAGAGGAATATTGAACGACCATCGCCCGCCAATGGGAGATAGTTCCCGTCCACGGAGATATCGGCTTCGCCCCCCTGCGTGATCGAGCTGTATTCACTGAAGGTCCGAACCACCGAAGCAACGTTTGTTCCGACGTTGTACTTTTTCAGCTGATTTCCGCGAAGGTAGTAGAACGTATTCGGATCAGTGCGCGACCACCGCGGCTGCGCAGTGGCATTCACTTCGAACGGCATGTTTCTCAGATAATTGCCCGCGCCGTCGTAAAGGGCGAAGTAACTAAAATGCAAAAGCAGTATTCGGGAGTTGTCGCTGTTGAACGGCGACATGGTGGAATACTCAGGCGCAATCGTTTGAACATTTCCGGATCCCATATCGGCGCGAACCATATTCATGGAATTCGAAATACGCTTGATGGCCGTTCCGTAAATGGAGTCCGTGTAACTGCCACCCGGTGAAGGTGGGCGAAACGTGAGGTAGTCCGCTGGAAGGTGAATAGCCGTATCTGAAGTGTATGCGTAAATCTCGTCCAGGTTGCTGATTGAACCGATGAGTATTGCGATCAAGAAAACAGCGACCAGCCGTTCTCGATAGGTATTAATACGTGTAAGAAAATTAAACATTTAAATGACCTCGCTCCACTGGACGCCCAGTAGACGCACCTATCCTGTTTGGATGTTTTAGGAACTAACCGCGAGCTGTGGTGAAGCGTTAGGGGCTACGGTGGAGAGCGTTCCTAGCTACTAGGCTGGATAACTCCTCTTTTTGAGATCTGGCCTTATGTGATTGAGCATTGAACTGACGTCGGGAACTATAGCGCGGCTGCAAAGGCGCGGTAATTGGAGAGTCGCCCTAATTGGCGACCCAATTAGGCTTAGGTGGGAGTAAGGCGGACGCCTTATTTACTGGAGAAACCCATGAAATAAAGTCACTTACTACAGCACGACGGCCCGCCAATTAAGCAAGCCGTCGTGCAACCAAGGAGTAGACTGAAGAAGTTTTAGGATTCTTTGTACGCTTCCCAGACCAGGGGAGAGGCAAGAACGCGCGTCACTGGAAGCTTTTCGAAGACCCATGCATCGAAGCGATGGAATTTCCGGGCCAGCGACGGGGATCCAACGCCGGTCCTGTTGATAAGACGCATTGTGAATCCAAACTCCCGTCGGCGGCCTTCCCGTCCGACGGCGCGGCTGACACCTTCGACTTGAGCCAACGTCAATGGAGCTTCGTCATCGCTCACGCCGTCGGTTTTCGGAAGAAACGTTTTGATCGCTCCGACAAATGACGGCCCGGCCAGAGGCTCCGAGAAAACGGCTACGCCTCCCGGTTTGAGAATTCGCCGGATTTGACGAGCTGTCGCCAGACAATCGACGTGATGCAGTATTGCGGCGCAGAGGACTCCGTCCGCAAAATGATCGCCCAGGGGGATTCCGGCAGCGTCGGAATGAACAAGCGTTACATTCTGGATGACGCCATTCGCCCGAACCCGGTTGCACGTCAGCTCCAGACTCTTATCTGAAATGTCTACGGAAATCACTCGCGCCCCCAATAGCGCAAGGATGGTCGTGTTCAGTCCGTCGCCACATCCCAGGTCGACAATCGTCTTTCCGCGTAAGTTCCCGAGAAGGTGAAATGCATACTCGAGTGGATATGGAGTGTTTGCAGAAGGGTTGTCATAACGCTGGACGTTATCCGCGGGCATGACCAGTTCGGAATGCTCCGATCTCTGCGCTAACTTATTAAAGTGGAGTCGTTCTCGCTCCAGGCGTTCTTCATAGGCCTTGGATTCTGCCACCAGCGTGTTTTGATCAAGCATTGCTCATCCTCCGCAGGAGCTTTTAGCAAACGTCTAGCCAAATTGCGGCGCCCGATCAATGGCATGCAGAGTGGTACATGGATTCATCGCAACGGAAGCCGGGACGTCCAAAAGCCGCGCTGGAAACGGAAATCCGGGGTGTTTTTATTGATCAAACCTGTGGTCCTGATCTTGCAAAGCCTAACCTTGATTAAGGCTGTGAGAAACACTCGATGCTGACTGCAATCAAAGCCTGGCGCGACCAGGGCTACAAAAACATCTACGGCACAGGAACCATACAGGATTGGTGTGCGCGGTTCACCGCACATTGCTCCGCGATGCATACCGTAAGTGTTCTTGATATCGGCTGCGGTGACGGACGGGACTTGTTGGCGATCCAGAAACGGATTGGAAGGGACCGCCGGATTCACCTTTGCGGAATCGAATGCACGCCGGACCTTGCGAACCAGGCAGCGAGAAAAGGCGTCGAAACATTTCCTATCGACCTGGAATCGATGTCGTTGCCGTTCGAGGACAATCTCTTTGATCTCGTCATTGCAAACCAGGTGCTCGAGCATCTGAAAAACTGGATCTGGGCTTTCCACGAACAAGTGCGAGTGACGCGGCCCGGCGGCGTCGTCATTATCGGCGTTCCCAACTTGGCCGCTCTGCACAATCGCCTTTTGATTCTAGTGGGTAGACAACCCAGCTGCATCAAGGCTGACGGGCCTCACGTGCGCGGTTTCACACACCACGAAATCTGCAGGCTGGCAAGATCTGCGAACGGCCTTGAGATTCTCGATTCGTCTGGAACTTTCATGTACGGCTTTCCGCCGGGTCTTGGAAGGAAGCTCGGCGAGCGGTTTCCCACTCTCAGCGCGACTATGCTGATCGCTTTTCGCAAAACATCGGAAGCAGCCTCAGTTTTGTCCTTGCTAAGCGAATCGGCTCGCTTCGAAACCAACTATTACGTTGGATAGTTCCAAGCGCTGGCGCTCCCTGCGACTTCAAAAATAGCTGTTTTCTGTCTATAGGACGTCGGGAAAGGCTGGCTTGGCTTGCCTGAAGAAGAAGGCGCCCGCAAAAAAGACCAATAGGCTGAAAGCTACTACGACGGCAATTTGGACGGAACTGGGCTGCGCCAGGTGCAGAAGGGAATTCCGGTACCCGGTTACAATAACAGCCATCGGATTCAATTTGAGAAGAAAACGCAGTTGTTGGGGCGCATGTTCCATGCGCTCGGCCGAATAGAACACAGGGGTGAACCAGAACCACAGAAACATTAGAATTTGCAATCCCTGTATCGTGTCCCTCAAGAACACATGCAACCCTGCTACGATCCAACCGAGGCCCTGCGCCAAGAGAAGAAGGATCGGCATGTACAGCAAAATCCACAATGCCGACAGGTGAATTCCATAGAACGCCACGAGAACGATGAAAAGGAGCGTCAAGCCAATCATGTGGTGGACGAGATTTGAAAGCGTAATGGCTATGGGCAAAATCTCGGCAGGAATAACCGTCTTGGTGACCAATTGAGCATTATCCGTTATGGCGCTGCAGTTTCTTACAACCGTATCCTGAAAAAGCAGCCAGGGCAGGATGCCGCAAAACAGGAATATGGGAAAGCTTGCGGCGCCGAACTCGGATGCCAGCGGCTGCTGAAAGACTATCGTGAAAATGAAGGTGTAGCTGACCAGGAGCACCAGGGGGTGAACAACCGACCATAAGAAGCCACCGATAGAGCCTACGTACCGGTATTTGAGGTCCCGAATGACAAGGTTCTTCAGTAGATTGCGGTTCGCTCCGATTTTCTTAATCACCTTCAGCATCCCGGCGTCGCCCTCTCACGGCAGTTCCGTTGAATACGTCACCTTAATATAATGCGACATCGGACGGTTCCGGAGCATGGCGCCCCATCTTATATCATGGGCAGGACAATTTTCCCCTCTACAGGTCAATGTCCCTTTGAAGCCAGGCGGGTTTTTTGCTGTTGATGGAATGGAATTCCTTCCAGTTCTTGAGGTTATTTATCGCCATAATTTTGGAAAGTCCATTGCTTAAGAGTATCCGACATGGAAGAACTCAAAGACAGATACGAGATCATCGAAGAGGCGGCGACGGACGCGATTGCAACAATCGATGATCACGACCACATCCTGTCGATCAGCAGGGCGGCCGAGCGCATCTTTGGCTTTGCTGTTTCCGAGATGGAAGGGCAACCGATTGATGCGCTGATCCCGAACTACAGGACGCATCTGGATGAGGCGCGAAAGTCAAAGTCGAATCTACAGGTTATCGAAGTCGGCGGCCTGCGAAAGAATGGTAAGCAGATCCAGTTGGAGCTTTCGTTAGGCGAGTACAAGAAGAACAACAGACATATCTTTACAGCAATCATTCGCGACATCGCCCCCCGCAAGGACACCGACCGGCGGCTGGCCGCCCAGTTTGCCGTGACGCGAGCTCTAGCCGAATCCTCAAGCCTGTCGGAAGCGACGCCCAAACTCCTGCAATACGTCTGCGAAGCTGTTGGTTGGGAGCTAGGGGAGCTTTGGTGTGTCAATGCGGATTCCAACACGTTGCATATCGAAGGCAGCTGGCATGTTCCGACGTATGAAGTCGATGAATTTGAAAAGGCCGGGCGCAAGACGATTCTGTTTCCCGGCATCGACTTGGTTGGCCGCGTTCTCTCGGACGGGCAGCCGGTCTGGATCGACAACGTCGTCGATGACTCCAATTTCCCACGCGCAACAATCGCTGAACGGGTCGGTCTGCACGGCGCTTTTGCGTTTCCAGTCCGCATTGGCGAAAACGTCAACTGCGTCCTGGCTTTTTACAATCGGGAGGTGGTTCAACCTGATGATGAAATGCTCCAGATGTTCGATGCTCTCGGCAGACAGGTTGGGGATTTCATCAAGCGGACACGAGCGGAGGAAGAGCGCGACCAGCTGTTGATATACGAACGCGTAGCGCGAGCTGAAGCCGAAACCAACGCAGACAAGCTTGCCTTTCTGGGTGAAGCCGGAACGTTATTGGCCTCCTCTCTCGATTACCAGACCAATCTGCTCAGCGTCGCCAAACTGGCGGTCAATCGGCTCGCCGACTGGTGTGCAGTGGATGTGATGGAAGACCAGAATGGTTTCCATCGAGTGGCGTTGGTTCACCGAGATCCGGCGCGGATGGAATGGGCGAAAGAGTTTCAGAAACGGTTTACGGCGAAATCGTCCGCTCCCCACGGCGTCGCCCATGTCATGCGAACGGGCAAGGCCAGAATCTACACGGACATTCCCGATTCCATGTTGATCGCTCTCGCGCAGGACGCGGAGCACTTTAAGATTCTTCAGGAACTCGGTCTGGCGTCCGCAATGGTCGTCCCTTTGATCGCCCGTGGCCGGACGCTTGGCGCCATCACTCTCGCATCTGAGAATCCGGCGCGGCGCTACGCGCAACAGGATCTGACTTTCGCCGAGGAACTTGCGCGACGAGCCGCACTCGGTATCGATAACGCGCGTCTGTATGGCGAAGCCCAAAACGCGCTGCGCGAAGTCCAGGCGAAGACCGATGAGATCCAGCGCCTTAACAGCGATCTGGAAGAACGTGTTCGCGAGCGCACTTCCCAATTGGAGATGATGGTGAAAGAGTTGGAGGCGTTCACTTACTCCATTTCGGATGACATGCGCGGACCTCTTCGCGCCATTGACGGTTTTTCAAGGGTGCTCTCTGAAGAGTATCCCGACAGACTCGACGCCGAAGGCAAACGCCTTCTGAATATCATTAGAACAAATGCCCGCAACATGGGCGAATTGATCGACGGTCTTCTGGCATTTTCACATTTGGGACGGCAGGCGATGGACTGCATGGATCTCAACATGCAGGATATTGCGAAAAGCGTCTTTGATGAGACGCAATCAGAAGAAAAGGATCGTCTGGTCGTTCTGGAGATTCAAGCGCTTCCAGGTTCGTTTGGCGACCGTGCGATGATTCGGCGGGTTTTTCGCAACCTTATCGCAAATGCTTTCAAGTTCACGAGGCCGAAGAAAGACCCTGTAATCGAGATCGGTTATCAGAACGGCGGTTCGCAAAACACGTACTACGTCCGGGATAACGGCGTGGGTTTCGACATGGAATACAGCCACAAACTGTTCGGCGTGTTTCAGCGGCTGCACAGCGTCGAGGAGTTTGAAGGCGCCGGCGTCGGCCTCGCCCTAGTCCAACGAATAGTGCTCCGGCATGGAGGCCGAGTATGGGCTGAAGGAAAGGTGAACGATGGAGCGACCTTCTATTTCTCGCTTCCTAAAGGATGACCGAAAAAGCGTAATTCGATTCGTGAATTGAACTCAAGCAGCGGCGCTGCAGAACATACTGGAGTGGTTGCCGGAAGGCCTACTCCCATCGCGAAAGAAGCACGTGAACGAAGCTCAAACCGATATCCTCCTTGTTGAAGACAATCCAAACGACGCTGAACTGACTCAGCGCGCTCTCAAGAAATCCGGTTTGGCCGACCGTCTGGTTATTGTGCGTGACGGCGCCGAGGCCCTTCAGTACCTGTTCGGTGAAGGCGCCTACGCCGGCCGCAAAGTCGAGAATCGGCCCCGCGTGGTTTTTTTGGATCTCAAGCTGCCGAAAGTTGACGGCGCCGAAGTCCTTCGGCGCATTCGCGCCGATGAACGTCTGAAGACCATGCCGGTCGTTGTTCTAACTTCATCGCACGAAGAGCGCGATATCCGAGACTGCTACAGAAGCGGAGTCAACAGCTATGTCGTGAAGCCGGTCGAGTTCGACCAGTTCTTCAAGACTGTGAATGATCTCGGAATCTACTGGCTCATGCTGAACAAAACACCCCTGTAGACATGGCGAGAACATTTTTGACAAGCGTTAGATCATGCCAAGATTCAGCTTGTTGAAGACAAGGGGGAATTCTCAGCAAGATCCTTATTAGGATTCCATGGCGTCACAGCAGGCAGCAATGCCATTCCGGGAAGTGCGCCCAGAACGCTGATCATGAAGAATACCGGCCACCCTGTTTTTTCCACTATTAATCCTGCCGGAGCCGCCAGCGAATCCCTGCCGAGAGCCACTAAACTCGACAGCAGTGCGTACTGCGTAGCCGAGAACCTCGGATTGCACAGACTCATGAGAAAGCTAACCAGTCCGGCTGTTCCAAGTCCCGTACAAAAATTTTCAATAATGACCGTCGAAATAGTTGTGTGCGTCAAGTTCTGCAAAATCGTTTCCGAAAAGCTGTCTGAGTTCGTC
>CAZIPZ010000085.1:0-16751 GCA_964541075.1 uncultured Solibacteraceae bacterium
GACCGGCACCACATAAGGCAGGTCGTCGCTGGGGTAATCACTGCTCCAGATTGCGCCCTCGTTGGCAAGAAACTCCAGTGTCCGCGGCGAGCCATTGCCCCCGGAGCCCATCCATCCGATAGGTCGGACTCCACACGCCTTCTCAATGTCGCCGAATGTGCGCTTGATGATTTCCTGTTCTTCTTCCTCGCTGACCATCGTCATTGAAATATTGTTCGCCCAATTGTGCCCGTCCACTTCATGCCCACGACGCACCATCTCACGCAGAGTCTCGGGATACCGCGTTGCGATGATGGCGTTCGTGTACCAGCACGCTTTGATTCCATTCGCATCGAACAGGTCGATCAGGCGCCAGAATGCCGCCTTTGACGAATAGTCCTTGTACGGTATGTCATACGAGTTGGAAGTGTCGGAGTAGCCCTCGTAGTTGACGATCCAGCAGACTGCGATGCGTGCGTTGTTAGGCCACTTGATGGGATTCCGACGAATTCGAAAGTGCTCTGGAGGTATGTCAATTCCTCGTTCCGCGCGGTTTCGTGGTCTTGCGGCCGGCGCCTGGGCTCGCGCAGGAACGCTTTCGATCGCGCCCGCACCGGCTGCAGCGCCAACACCCAATTGTTTCAGAAAGCCACGACGTGAATAGTTCGAAACTCCCATTGTTTTGTGTCCTCCATCTTGAACCAGCGTATAAATTACTCTTCAAAAAGCTGCACTTGCGCAATCGAGGGGTCCTGTTCGGCGATATCAGCGGAAAAACCAGCGAATCACGCTGTAGTCTGCAGCTGCGAGCTGCTTCGGCAGTTCGACGTGGCCGTAATGAGTCATCGGTGGATCCCAGACGATCAACCGAACCTTAGCGTTGGGATTCTTGGCCCGGTACTCATTGGCAAAGAAAACCTCTACAGACTTCATCGGATCTTCGGGAATCCAATGGTTCCGGTCGAAGTGGGCGACCGTCCATACCATCTGGGTATAGCCATCCATGCGGGTGAAGTGAGTCAGGAAAAGATCCTTGCTGACGTCCTCGATATTCACGCCCCAGGGGTTGCCTCCTTTTTTGAGGAGGCCTTCAATTTCTACTTCGATACGGCCCTTCTGACCAATGTCGCCGCCGTGCTCCAGATCCTGGATTTGTTGCTTGAAGTTCGCCCGGCGCCGAGCCTCCACCGCGAGCCAGCGTTCCGCAATTTGATAGTGCGACATGCCCGGCTCATAAAGAGGATTTAGAAATCCGCTGTAACCGCGGCTATAACCATCGGCATCGCGGCGTGAAAGCACCGTCAATGGCAGAGGTTTTCGCACCGGAGCGCCACCCGCGGAGGCGGCGCCACGCGGTTCTTTCGCCGCGCGAACGTTGTCAAGGCGAGCCGGTCCGCCGCTGCCCCAACCCATGTATCGACCTTTGAGCCGCCCGCGGAGTTCGATGTCATCGTTCGCCAGCATTGCAATTTCGCCGGAAGTCGAGTGGCCGATCAGAAGAATGTCGCCCTGCGTGTGTTTCATGACAAGCGCCTTTACACCCTGCAGCACGACTGCGTTGTTGAGCAGCGTATTGCGCAGTTCCGACTCCTCCAGTGAAATGTCGCGGTCGAGCAAATAAGCAGGTTGGCGATTCAGACTCTGAATGGGTTCTTCCCACCCTCCGTACTTGAAATTGCCGGGAATGGTGACGATCATGACGTTAATTTTCTGCGCCAGATACTGCGTCCAACCCGGCTGGTTCTTCAAGTCGATGAAGAACTCGTAAAAGTTCGCTGCGCCGCCGTTCATGACGATGAACCACGGATACTTCTTGGCTTCGGGGTCGTTGCTTGTGAGGCGCAGTGCGGTGATGTCCCAGTCCATGTTGTATCGTTTGTATCGCTCTACGATCCAATCCGCCTTGTAACCCAAAGTTGAGGCAGGAATCATCGCGACATCTCGGGGATCGAAGGCGCCACTGGGAGCACTCATGGCCAGGCTGGTGACGTTTTTCCCACCGTCGGGAAGATCAAAGCCGGCCCCGAGACCTTTGAAGTCGGCTTCCGGCAAGGTGACGTAAACGGCCTTGTCGTCGTCAAGCAGGCTCCATATTTTTTGCTCGATCGCGTTCGAAGCGTCTGCAACAACGTTGATAAAGGTGGCCTCCGCCGCTTCTACACCTTTCAAAAGCAATGATGAACAAATCAGGAAAACAGCGCCTGCCGCGAGAACGGATAAGACTGAGTTTCTTTTCGTCATGAACATCTCCTTCGATTTGATGGCTGTCCGTTCTCGATGGCTGCGAACCTCAAGAACTCACTGAAAAGAGCACTACAGATGGCAGGTTTCATGCCAGAACCAGGAAATGGCAAAGGAGAAGAGAAGAAACGAGATGGGTCAACAGGTTATATGAATAACAGGCCCAGTTCGTTCGGCAGTCGATGCGCTCACTGGTTTAACGATCTGACAAGAGTGTGGGGAAGACCATACAAACATGTAGGTTCCGTGACCGGAACCGGACTACGCAGCAGACACGGAGCGACTACTAACAACGATGTGATCTGCCCGCTCCGGACCGGTTTCCTCAAGTGCATACCGTGGCGGATGTCGCTCTTTAACCAAGTTTGAAAAGAAATTGTTTTCTACGATGCATTCGAATCGTTGCCAGTTGGATTGCACATCTCCAGGGCCAAACAGCAACTTGCGCCAAGTGCGCGGAATTTCAAAACGTTTCGGTTGTAGCAACAGCGCCATGCGACAACGGAGCGTTATTAGACAACGCCAAAATTGTGTCCACGTTCAGCGGGCCACACATTTTTGTGGTATGTGCCGGAAGCTTTTTCTTGGATTACATTTTTCAAACGGATGATTCGGAAAATTCTTTTTTTCTATTTCCATGCGCGCAAGGAAGAAGTGTGAAGCAAGGAATGAAGGAGCAGCGGTGAGTCGGCTGAAAGGGAATGCTCACGCCTCAGCTAATGAACGGCAATCGTGGCTCCGGATCGAAACCAGTCCGTTTTCCCATCCAGGCTGTATCCGACAAAACGGTAGATTCCCTTGCGAGTGCCGGCTGAAGCGGTGAAGTTCGCGCGGCCCTCGGCATCCAGCGTCACACTGAACGTTTCCGTCCGTCCGTCGTTCAGAGAGTACGCAACCTGAACTGGCATATCATGCAAGCCGCTGATCTCCATGAAATACGAATCGCCCGCTGTAATGTTGGTTGCGGACAGTCGCAAACGCTGTTCGCCTGGGTCTTTATAGGGGGCGAACCGTAGAGGATCGCTGCGAAATGCATCGCTGTAATCGACCAGATGATTTCCTTCATAACGCAGGACAATCGCCTGACTCCCAAGGATCCGCGGCGAAATGCGTTCCAGAAGACTGGAGTAATAAATTGTAAGATCCTTCTGGTTATAGGCGAGGCGGACCAGGTCTCCACTCGCGTGGTGCCACCATAAAGGTTCCTCGTCATCAATAATGTAAATGGTTTCGTCACCCCTCAGAACCGGATACATTTTTTGAATATCATTGAGTGTAGTCACTGCAGCTTCCGACGACCCGCCCAGAAGAATGTGATTAGAAGCATCTGCTGGAATGCTCACACTGCAGATATAGAACATTCCCACAAGGCAGGCGAACGCCACCGCAGAACCGAGATAAAGGGGGCGTTTCAGTTTGTCGTGAACGAAGCTGAACGCAACTCCAATGAGCAATGAGAAACCTACCAGCGGCAGAAAAATGTAATACGGCAGGAGGTGTCCGATCATCGGCAAAGCTGGAATCAGCGCGACGACAAACCACGCAAGGCCTGCCATAACTTTTTTTCGTTCGGCCGTAAACAGAAGAATGACGAGAATCCCAACGACGAAAGCTCTGAAGGCTTTTAATACGAATATTATGTTTGGGCTCAGGTTTCGATGATCCGTGTTCCAAGTGCGCGGAATATTGAACGCCCACGTTGAAGCCAGATCTAGGTTCTGCAGCATTCCTGTTCCAAAGGTCGGATTGAAGCCTCCGTACGGATTGGATTGGGGAACGGCGAGGGTCTCGAAAGACAGGTTCATGACGTGCAGGTGACCGATTGCAAAGAACAGGTAGCACGCCAAAATTGCTGTATGCCAACGGATCCCAATAAGAGGATTAACGATCCTGTCTCGCCATGCGCCGTGTTCAAAGAGAACCACGTGCAAGGCGAGAATCACACCGGGAAGCGTAATGGCCATCTCTTTGGACAGCAAACCCGCCACAAAGCACGACAGCGAAACGAATAAGTTGAATCGCGCGCCGGCTTCGACGTACCGCAAATACGCAACCACCGAACAGATATAGAACAGTGTGACAAGCAGTTCCGGTAGGAAGCCGATATCATAAGTGACGTAGGCGTTCGTGGTGTGAATGTTGAAGAAAAAAGTCGCGATCATTGAGGTCAATTCTCTGTGCGTAATTGTGAACACCAAGGCGTAGACGGCTACAGTATCTGCGAAGAATACGGCGTAGACCGGTATCCGATACGCTCGTGGCTTCATGCCGAATATTGGCGACAGAATGGCTTCGACCACATTGTTGGCAAGAGGCCTGTACCAGCCGCCTGGGTCCAGTCGAATGAACCGTCGTAAGAAATCGGGAAGCGAGTCGGGTCTGTGATAAAGAAGGAAGATTGCGTCTGCCTGAAAGAAATGTCCGATATGCCGAAAATACAAGTAGAAATCCAACACCAACAGAACCAGAAAAAAGGCGATCAACCGCCGCCGGTCAGGAAACGGGAAAAGCGTGGACATTTGGCGTGCAAGATATCACTGGAGTCAAGTTGAGGACGAGATAATCGGGTAGTAAGGACTTACCGGCTCTTCGGAAGTTGAATGCTGTGGGTTTACGTCTGAATCAGTGGGAGAGCCTACCGATGATGGTTTGAAGATTGGTACGGAGGAGTTCTCTTTCATGCTTGGATTGATGCTTGTGCTTCACTGTTTCTTTCCATTAGTCGATCATGCCGGGGACTTCGTCGGCCTTTCAATCCTCAATCGCGAAAACGAAGCTCGCGAATTCACCATTACCGCAGTTTCGTCTGAAGGTGCGGCTCTTCAGACGGCCCGAGTGACTCTTGGCGCTGCGAACCAGAAGGCGATTCTCTTGACTGAATTGTTTGGGTCGCGGTTGGCATCAGAAGCTGGATGGCTGCGTGTTGACACCAATTCATCCGGGTGCTCGAGCTATGTCGCCGTCGGCAACCATAGTTCGGTCATGGGCTTTGAAGGCGCCGAGATTGCGAGTTCTACTATTTACCTTCCTCAGGTTTCCGTCAATACCGGGTTTCTTGAACTCGGTCACACTGAAACGCGGGTTGTCATTGTAAATCCCGGAGATATCACCGCAAATGTCGATGTCGGGCTATTCGGACTGGAGGGTGGGTTGCGCGGAAGAATTCCAATTGGCGTCCCCCCCCGTGGGACTCGATCCGTTCGAGTATCGGAGTTATTTTCAGCCGTCATTCCTGCAAACAATGCCGGAGGCAAAACGTTCGAAGGTTACATTCGTCTGGTTTCGGATGCGCCGATTGCAGCATGGGAACGCATAGATACGCCGCTTTCGCGGAGTGTTCTGCGGGGAAGAGGCGTCGAAGAGATTCAAACCATGCCCATTGCCGTGCTTCCACATTTTGCGTTCGGCGGGAACTATGGTTCGTTTGTGAATATTGTGAACCCTGGATCCAATACTCTCAGTCTTGTGTTGTCTGCGGTGGACGACCGCGGAAGAGATATCGGGGAGGTAATTCGGTTTTCTCTTGGCGCGGGGGAAGTTCGGAGAGCTTCCGTTGGCGAGCTTTTTAGGGTGGTTCTGCCTGCGATATTTCCGGCGCCACTCATTAGCGGTCAGGTTCGTATTCGCTCTCAAAATGGAGCAGGATTTCAGCTCTTGGGGAATATCGACATCTTTAGGGCGTCATTTGGAGGACGGGATTCGTCGATGCTGCACCCGCTCAGCCAAACTGCCGCAACGGACTGGACCATACCCTTCGCCACGACCATGACCGGTTACTTTACGGGATACGCCGTGGCGGCTCCGAATGAATTACTCGCCGTTCAAACAGATATCCGGGTAGAGATAGTGCGTGCGGACGGGTCCGTTGCGAGCCACAGCACCATTTCGCTGTCTCCTCGTAACCGCCAGAGCGTACTTGTTCCAGAGGTGTTAGGCGGGGGAGGGTATCTCCGTTTGACCTCCAGCCTGCCTTTCTACGTTCTCGCGGTGGTTGGTACACATGACGGACGTCTTCTCGATCAACTTCCCGCCATTCCCTAGCCGCCCGGAACGACGCGAACCAGATCATCGCTGGATTCAAAACTGCAAAGAAAGCCTGTACTCGTGCTACCAAGCGGTTCGCTGTAGAATGCTGGTCCAGGCGACATGAAACTGGACATCGCAATTTTTGAGCCCAATGCAAACGAGCTATCGATCGCTTCGAGGGTCTTCGACTTTTCTCAGAGTGGCGCCCGACTTTTTACTTTGGAGCAGCTCCTGAGCGACGAATCGTTTAGGGCTGATGAATTCGCTTCCAAGATCGTGGCGGATTGGTTTCAAAGCGACCGAAAGGGTGTTTTGGTGGGCGATCTTGTGTGTCATCGAATGGAACACGGATGGATCTGTGAAAGGCTGCTCGAAGGCACGCCTCATTACTATGCATTCCGCCTTTTGCCCAACGCCATCAAGAGATTCGGAGAGAACTCTGTCCCTTCAGATAATGTTGAGTTCATTACGTTGATTTTCCGCGGCCGTGAAGAACTATTGGGAAGGGAAGTCGAGACTGGTCCTGTGCACGCGTCGATTCGTGATTTCGTCAAAGAGAGGCTATCGCGCTGTGGTGTGGAAACATTTGAAGCTGAGGTCGGATCAATCGCGGAGCTATGCGACATCTTTGACGACTACGAGTATCAGAAGCTGATGGGCAGACTCGAATGACTCGTTTGAATCCTTTTGGACCGTGATTCACTGTAAATGGGTAGATGGGCGCTTATCTTTCAATCGGACGTAACTTTCATCCTGGTTTCTCAGTACTACGTAAAGGCAGGGCATTTACAGTTTCTTCACGATTCCCCTGGCCTGCCTACATTGATCCTTTACAGACAGCCCCTCTAATGAGCATGTGGAGGTGGAGTCCATGCGAAGCGTGAAATTATTCATCCTGGCATGTGTTTTTTTGAACGCCTCATTTTTGGGGGCGCAAACGGCTCGATTCAGCGGCCGCGTCGTCGATTCTTCCGGGGGGTACATGGTTGGCGTCGATGTGAAAGTATTTGAGAAGTCTTCGACGGAATTGCTTAGAGAAGCGAAAACTAACGAGAGTGGTGACTTTAACCTTACCCTTCCGTCCGGAGAGTATCGGATCGAGGTGACAGCTCCCGACTTCACTCCTTACAGCGCGACCATAAAGGTCGGTTCGAACACGAAACCAATTTCGATTGCGTTGAAGCTTGCGAACATCAGGACGGAAATCGACGTCGCTGACACCAACAAGGAAGTCTCTGTAAGCGCCGATCCGGACTCCAGCCTGACCGCCAAGACGATCTCAGGAAAAGAGGTTGAAGAGCTACCGGAAGACGAAGACGAACTGGCCGCCTATTTGCAGGAACTCGCGGGAGTTCGGGGTGGTTCTGGAAACCAAGGCAACTTCGTCATTGATGGCTTCGCTAATGGCCGCGTGCCGCCGCGAGATCAGATCCAGGAAATTCGAATCAACAACTCCCCTTACAGCGCCGAATTCAGCGGGCAGGGATTTGGTCGAATCGAAATCGTAACCCGCGCCGGAACCGGTAACTGGCAAGGTGGCTTGAATTTCAACTTCAGGGACGCAGCGCTGAACGCTAGAAATCCATTTGCCCTCACGAAGCCGCCGTATCAGGTTCGCAACCTGAACACGCAGTTTTCGGGACCACTGATTCAGAACCGCCTGAGCCTGAGATTCAGAGCCCAAAATAATGAGACGGAAAATAGCGACAGCATTGTCGCCGTCACTCCCAACGGCATGGTCAATATGGCAACCGTAAGCCCTATGACGAATCGAGGCTTTAACGCCGGGGGACAATGGGCCATTACAAAAAACAACTCACTGAATTTTTCAGTGAATCTGAACAACAATGTTCGGCGCAACCAAGGTATTGGTGGATTCAATCTGATCGAGCGCGCCTTCGACAGCAGTTCGCGAAACTGGGAGTATCAGGTTAGAGAAACTGCAATTATCGGCACAACGCTGGTTCACGAAACGCGTTTTGAGTATTCGCAAAATGCATCATCGCAAACGCCAAGAACGAGCGCCATTGCTTTGAACGTGCTGGGCTCCTTCTCGTCCGGCGGAGCGCAGAACGTTTCCAGCAGCAACAATAAGGGTTACGAATTTGGCAATTTGTTGACCTGGTCGCACGGAAAGATGACCTTGAAAACGGGTTTTCAAGGAAACTACGTAGACAATCACGCTGTTTCCAAAACCAATTTTCTCGGTACGTTTACATTTTCGAGTTTGGAGAACTATTTGGCGGGAAAGGCCAGAACGTTCACTCAGACTGCTGGCAATCCGATATTGGAACTTAACCAATTCGAAGGTGCGTCATTTATCCAGACGGACTGGAAGCCGACCTCGCGATTCACTCTTTCTACGGGTTTGCGATACGAAGCTCAATCGAATCTTAAGGACTACAATAACTTTGATCCGCGCATGGGATTCGCCTATCAGATAGCAAACAACACAGTGATCCGCGGCGGAGGCGGAATCTTCCACCAAAGGCTAAATATCAACGCGGTAGATCAGTTGATGCGCTTGGATGGAATTCATCAACAACAGATCGTCATCAGAGATCCTTCATACCCGGATCCATTCTTGGGCGGCGCCGTCAATCCGATATCCATTCGTGTCCGAGCGGCGGATCTCGCTGCGCCTTACGCGATCAACTCGTCGATCACTGTCGAACAAAAACTCAACAGCACCACGGGAATGACTGTTTCGTTCGACACCATGCGGGGAGTTCACATGTTCCGGACGAGAAATCTGACTGCCCCCTTACCGGGGGTGGCTCCCGATCCAACAAAGGGCAACGTTCTCCAGCTCGAGTCGACCGGTAAATCGTTTTCAAAAAACATTACGGTGGGGTTTAGGGAGAATCTGCCTCAACTGTGGAATCTGACGATGTTCGGGAACTACACGCTCGGGTGGAACAACAATGATACGGATGGGCCATTCAGCCTTCCTTCAAACAATTATGATCTCGCGTCCGATTGGGGACAGTCGCCACAGGACACTCGCCACCGCTTTCAAACAGGCATTACTTTAAGGATGCCGCATAACATCAATTCCATGTTTTTCGTGCAGGCTAATTCCGGGCGTCCATTTAACATCACGACAGGCGATGACGATAACCGCGACACGGAAGTCAACGATCGTCCGCTAGGTGTTGGGCGCAATTCCGGCGATGGTCCCGGCAGTTACAACATCAACATGAATTTCAGCAAGACGTTCAATCTTCGCCGATCGGACCGCTCACCCCGCGATGCGGCCGGTGGAGGTGCAGGAAGTTCTTTTGCAGAACCGCAGCGCATCGAGGGCGGCGGTTTTCCGGGCGGACGTTTTCCGGCCGGCGGGCAAGGCCCGAATGGTTTTCCGGGAGGAGGCCCAGGGCCGGGATCGGGTGGTCTTCAGCGCATTGGAGGGTTCGGATCAAGCGCCGGACCGCGAATGACGTTCAATCTGAGCATCAACAATCTCTTAAACAACACCCAGCTTAGAAGTTATAACGGCGTGTTGACGTCTACTTTCTATGGAAGAGCAACATCGGCGCAGAACGGACGCACCATGGTGCTGGGCCTAAACTTCAGCTTCTAGGGAGTTGAAATTGAGTAAATATCTGTCAGCGCTCTTTGTGATTGCATTGCTGGCCAGTCCGGTTTTTGGACAGGATCCTCCTGATTCCGCCGGTGCAGACGGCGGACTGTTTGGCGGCGCCGTTGGTCTGTTCGGAGACGCTGGAGCCGGCAGTAATCGCGGAGGCCAGGCTGAAGCGCCAGACCGCCTGATGAAACTGCGCGAAATGCTCGCGAAAGCGAACACGCCGCTTTCCAAAGATCAGGAAAAGAATCTGAACAAGGTCTTGGACAAAGAGATCGCGGGAATGTCCGAGGCGTTTCAGGCGCGCTTCGGACAGCCGCCCTCCGCCTTCATTGCAGCGCGGATGGGAGCGGGCATGGGCCAGGGACGGGGTCCGGGCGCCAGAGCCAACGGTTCAACACAGCGTAATCCTGCTGGGCCGGGTGGCAACTCCGGCGGAAACGCTGGGGGATTCCGCGGACCACGGCCGGAGTTCGCTGCCATCGCCGCGGCCAACAATCCTGTTATAGCAGAGATCCGGCGTATGAATGATGAACTGCTCGCGAAAGCTGCCGCAACGCTGAAGCCCGAGCAGCAGGTCGTCATCACCAAATATCAGAATGACCAGATTCGGCAGCGCGGCGGGCTTGATGCACTGAAGGTTACGATGAACGAGGCCGGAGCTCCCCTCACCTCGGAACAGCTGCCGCAGATCCAAACTCTTTACGATGAACTCAATCAACTGCAGCTCCAGCTGCTAAGAGAATCCCAGGGACAGCCAGATCTCGAGAAGTTCAAGCAGTTGGAGCTTGGAACCATGTCAAAGATTGCGAAGCTGTTAAACGAGTCTCAGAGGAAGGCGTTGCTGAGTTCGATGGGTAAGGCGAAGTAGTAGTTTTCAGCGAAGAAAAACCAGCACAGGACACGGATTGGGAATCGCTCACCGCCACCATCGCAATCCGGGTCCTGAGATCTTTCCTTACTTTGGTTGTTTCACAACGCGAAGGTAAGGCTTCATCGTCTTCCAACCTTCTGGAAACTTCTTCTTGGCATCTTCGTCGGACACGGCCGGAACGATGATGCAATCATCCCCGTTCCTCCAGTTCACTGGTGTTGCGACCGAATGCTTAGCCGTCAGCTGCATGGAATCGACGACCCGCAAAACTTCATCAAAGTTTCGGCCGGTCGCCATCGGATAAGTGAGCATCAGCTTGATTTTCTTATCGGGCCCGATGACGTACACCGTCCGAACGGTGAAGTTGTCGGCCGCAGTTCGACCTTGAGCACCGCCAGGCGTTTCAGCGGGGAGCATGTTGTAAAGTTTGGCCACTTTCAGATCTGCATCACCGATCATCGGATAATTAGGTGCAGTTCCCTGGGTCTCTTCGATATCCTTGGACCATTTCTTATGATCCTCGATAGAGTCCACGCTCAGCCCGATCACCTTCACGTTGCGTTTTTCAAATTCCGGTTTCAGTTTGGCCATATATCCGAGCTCTGTCGTGCATACAGGCGTGAAGTCTTTCGGGTGTGAGAACAGAATGGCCCATTTATCACCGATCCATTCATGAAAGCGGATCGACCCTTCCGTTGTGTCCGCAGTAAAGTCCGGGGCTGTAGCGCCTAAACGAAGGGGCATTGCGTCTTCTTGTTGACTTGTTCCTGCCATTTGATCCTCCCATTAAAGTTCGCTGGATGACTACGGTGTGAACCACCCATTACACGTCGTTTTGTGCATTGCTGTCAACGTGGTCACCGTTGGAAGAATTAGAACTGCCTAAACGAAATGTATCAATGCCTTGGCGCCTGACTACGTTAGTCTTCAGGTCGTCGAGAAACCGTTCGTGAAGGTGAGATAGGTGTGATCGGCAAGTCCCTTTTCATACTCTGCGAGGAGCCGCATGCCTTCGTTCGGTTTCAAACGATCACTTTTGATGGCTTCGTTAATTTGTTCCTTGATCGTTCGCAGGATGTCCTTCGGATAATACTGTGTCAGTTCGAGCACCTCGGATATGGTGTTCCCGCTGATCGTTTCCTCAATATAGAACCCTGAGTCCTCATCGGGATCGAGAAATACATGCGCCTCATTGACGCGTCCGAATAGATTGTGGAGATCCCCCATAATGTCCTGGTAGGCGCCGGTCATGAAGACTCCGATGTAATAAGGGTCTCCATTCTTGAGGGGATGCAGAGGAAGTGTGTTGCGGATGTCTTTTATATCGGCAAATCGATTGATCTTCCCGTCGGAATCGCAAGTGATGTCGCAAAGCGTCCCCTGTATTGATGGACGTTCGTTCAATCGATGAACCGGCATAATCGGGAAGATCTGGCCGAGCGCCCAGTGGTCCAGCAGGCTTTGAAAGACTGAAAAGTTGCAGAGGTACTGATCGGCGAGATGTGGAATCAGATCTGAGATTTCTTCCGGCGTTGAGTCTTCTTTAGCCGATGCACCTTGATTAGCATAGTATTCCGAAATCTCTTCAACGATCGCCCAGTAAAACGTTTCGATTTTCGCTTTCGTTCGCAGATCTAGCAGTCCCAGTTCAAATGCATTTTGCGATTCTTCCTTGATTTGCTGCGCATCATGCAGTGCGACACGGGCGTTCACGCGAATGTATTCCTTAACTTCCGCAAGTTGCTTGATCCACTTATGGTCGTGCTCGCGAACAGACAAATCGTATTCTGCTTTCGTCTTTTCAATGGTGCCGAATACCTGGACGATCAAAACGGTGTGATGGGCTGTGATTGCCCGTCCGGATTCCGAGGCGATGTGCGGATGCGGAACGTTCTCTTCGTCGCAAACGTCTTTGATGTTGAAGATGCAGTCACCCACATATTCGTCCAGCGAGTAATTTGTGGAAGAGTGAAACAGCGTTCGGCTGCCGTCATAATCCACTCCCAGCCCGCCGCCGATGTCGAGAAACTCCAGTTTGTCAAAACCGATCTTCCGAAGCTTTGCGTAATATCGAGTTGCTTCGCGGGTTGCCCTCTTGATGGACTGGATGTCGGGAATTTGAGATCCGATATGGAAATGCACCATCCGGAGGGCGTCCATTGCACCCTGTTGCCGCAGATACTCCATAGCCTCCATTAAATCGAGTGTGGATAAACCGAACTTCGCAGATTCGCCACCGGACGTCGCCCAAATGCCGGTGCTTTTGGCTGCAAGCCGGACCCGCACGCCGATCCAGGGATCGACGCCTGCTTCACGGCTGACATCCAGGATCGACCGGAGTTCTTCGAGTTTTTCAGCGATTAGAATGATCTTCTTCCCCAGGCGGCGTCCGATGGTTGCAGTCCGGATAAAGGCCTTGTCCTTATATCCGTTGCAAATGATGAGTGATTCGGGATCGCGGTGAGTTGCCAGTGCGGAATACAGCTCCGGCTTGGATCCGGCCTCCAGTCCATAGTGAAAAGGCTGGCCTGCAAGTGCGATCTCCTCAACCACCTCGCGAAGCTGGTTCACTTTGATCGGAAAGACCCCATAGTACGACCCACTGTATTTGTTTTCCACAATGGCTTCGTTGAATGCCTTGTTCAGCCATTCAACGCGGTCGCGAAGCAGATCCTGGAACCGCACAACGAGCGGGAACTGGAGCCCGCGATCGCATGCTTCGCGCATGACATCAAGCATGTCGATCGTTGCGCCTTTGCCGCGAATTGGTGATACAGAGACGTTGCCGGCTTCGTTGATTGAGAAATACCCGAGTCCCCAGCGATCAATGTTGTACGTTGCGATGGAGTCCTGGACGGTCCAGTCAATCTGTTCAGCCTTCATTTGCCGAAGTAAGTTCTCCAAATGCTCATGATGGCGATACAAGACTGCTGGTCAAACATTTCTTCATGAACCTCACGAACGGACGGAGTTTCTGGTTCCTCGACCCATAATCGCACACATTGTACAGATTCTGCATGCGGCATGGAAAACAAACATCCGACCGGTTCTATCACTGTTCTTCAACCCGAACTGAATCACCATTTGCTCTCGTGCTCAGTTGCAGGGCTTACGACATTGACGACGGGATTCAGGCGTTTGCCCTGCTGTCGGTGCAGACACCCGCAATAATCCGAGCGTGAAGAAAACGGAGCGGGGTTCGCACTAGTTCATATGTCGGAGAGGAAGCCTTAGCCGGTTCGAATGGAACGGATAGGTCAGGATGGGGTCTCTTTCATTTCGCGTAGAGCAGCCACCAGGAGAGCTAAGTCATATTTAATGATGTAGGCTCTGGCGCCGGCTTTCAGTTTTGCGGAGACTTCTTTTTCGTCGCTGTCGCCAGAAAGGACAATAAACGGGATGGTCGGACATTCCTTACGGCAAACAATAAGCGCCGCCTCTCCGCTGAAGCCGGGAAGATTGTTATCAGAAAGTATGACGTCGAATTGCCCCGCCTGAATCGCGGAAAAGAACTCGGCGCGTGACGAGGCATGGACCATTTCGAGTTCAAAGCCAGCCACTTCCAGCATCTCCTGAACGAGCAGGGCCTCGATAGGGTCATCCTCAATGTGGAGAATGCGCAGTTTTGCCATGATTGTTTTCTTTTTCGCCGGCGAGAAACTCGCAAGATGCGGAATCGGCGGCGTCAATTCTCAGTGAACTGACAAACTTTCGTCAATTACTCTGGCATTCTTCGATAACATTTCTAGCCCTGGACTTCCGGGACAGGTCGCAGACGGCTGCGGTAGCGAGATGAAGTGGCAGTCCCGCAGCGTCGCTGAAGCACCTCCGCTCCACATGTGTGGAACTCCCATTCACATCATTCGCCCATCTGGGGTCACTTTCAACGGTTGTGGAATACAAAACTGCCCGGATTACATGCGGATTCGAGATACCAACCGCGCTGGCGCCGTTCTTGCACAAGACTTTTTCTGGTCAAAAACACACTCACCAGCGAGGTACCGAATGAAAGTCAAAGCCATCTTGATGATTGGCCTGTTGCTTTGTGTTGCTGCTAGCGCGAGTGCGTTTCAAATTCAGCAGCAACGGAGCGGCGACAATCCGATCTATAAGATCACCATTAATGTTGTTGAACGAACAGCCACAGCAATCAACTACCGGCATCGCGGCGGCGCCACGACCATTGACTTTCGAGGCACGCCTTTGCTGCCCGGAGCTCGTGGCGAAGCGAAGGTCGAAAGCAAGCAAGGATATATCGAGGTTGAGGTCGAGTTTGACGACCTTCAGCCCGCAACACGCTTCGGCCCGGAATACCTGACATATGTAATGTGGGCGATCAGTCCTGAAGGCCGGGCAACCAACATGGGAGAGGTCATCCTGAACGGAACGAAGAGCAAGCTCAACGTCACAACCGAATTACAATCGTTCGGCATGATCGTGACTGCTGAACCGTACTTCGCCGTTACACAGCCGAGCGACGTGGTCGTCATGGAGAATGCACTCCGGCCGGAAACCAAAGGAAAGATTGAAGAGATCGACGCAAAGTACGAGTTGCTTCAGAGAGGTCAGTATGTCGTGAACATCCCGCCGGGCGAACTCAAGCCGCTGGCGCTCGACAGATCGACGCCGCTGGATCTTTATGAAGCTCGGAACGCCGTGCGGATAGCCCGCTGGTCGGGAGCGGATACTTCCGCGGCCGATTCATTCAAGAAAGCGGAAAACCTGCTTCAACAGGCTGAGGGCTATCACACACGAAAGGCAGGTGCTAAACCCGTTTCCATGGCTGCTCGTGAGGCCGTACAGACAGCCGAGGACGCAAGGTTGATTGCTCTGAAACGGCAGGAAGAAGACCGACTGGCCGAGGAACGCCAGGCTGCCGCCGATCGTGAGGCGCAAGCCAAGGCTCAGGCGGAGAGAGCCGCCCGCGAACGCCAACAGGCCCAGGAGCAAAACCGTCTCGAAGCAGAGCGACGTATGCGGGCTGAGGCCGAGCGACAGGCTGCTGAGGCTCAGGCCCAGAAAGCCAAGGCGGAATCCGAATTGGCTGCGCAACGCGCCGCCCTGGAGCGCGACAGAATCGCTGCCGAAGCGGAGAGCGCCCGAAGAGCCGCCGATCAGGCAGAAAGAGAGAAGGCCCAACTACGCAAACAGCTCGTTGAGCAACTCAACCTGATTCTCGATACGCGAGAAAGCGCCCGCGGTCTCATCGTCAACATGTCCGACGTTCTTTTCGATACTGCCAAGTACTCACTGAAGCCCGGAGCTCGTGAGAAACTGGCGAAGGTTGCCGGAATTGTCTTGGCCCATCCGGGCTTGATGCTCGAAGTTGAAGGTCACACCGACAGCGTTGGATCCGAAGACTACAACCAAAAGCTGTCTGAACAACGAGCCATGTCCGTACGGGACTTCCTTGTTCAACAAGGCATCAACATGAACGCCATCAAGGCTGAGGGATTCGGAGAATCTCGTCCCGTCGCTACCAACGATGAGGCCGCGGGCCGCCAGCGGAATCGGCGCGTCGAGTTGATTGTTTCCGGTGACGTGATCGGCATTCCCCTCTCTTCGTTCGGCAGACCTACTCAGCAAGAGTAGGGAAGAATGCGCAACGGCCGCCCTGGGCGGCCGCCTTGCTTTTGCTCTCCAGACTAATCCACCGTCGCGCGAGCATGCGGGTATTCGATATCATCCCTCGTATGACGCATCCAGTTATTTCCATCGGCGGTCTTACTCGGTGCTTCGGATCGTTTACGGCTGTCGATTCTGTGTCCTTACAGGTGGAATCCGGCGAAATTTTCGGTTTGATCGGACCAAACGGCGCCGGCAAGAGCACTTTGATCAAGATGTTGACCACGTTGTTGCCGCCCAGCTCTGGAGATGCCGAGGTCGCCGGTTTTGATGTGCGAACCCAGCCTTCTCAGGTGCGACGTCGCATCGGGTATGTACCTCAACTGCTTTCTGCAGATGGCAACTTGACCGCACATGAGAATCTTCTGCTTTCCGCCCGACTTTATGCAATTCCTAGGCGGGAGCGCCAATCCCGTATTC
>CAZIPZ010000086.1:0-1874 GCA_964541075.1 uncultured Solibacteraceae bacterium
ACTGGACCGCGAAGAGGTTTTTGCTTTCCTGAATAGACATGCAGAATTTTGGAATGTTCACCGGTATTGCCTGCAAAGTGCGTTTTTTATGACGTTGGGCCGAGTCTTCGATATCAGCAGTGGGGCACATTCAGTACATAAACTTCTTTCTGTCGCTATCCAGCATCCTGAGTTCTTCTCTAAAGACTCGTTGCGTGCAAGAAAGCTCGCGCTCGTCCAAGGCATACCCGATTGGCTCAAGGACCGGGTTGCTGAAGCATGGGAACCGAAGGCCGCCGACCTGAGGCAGCTGAAGAAAGGTTTGGCACCCCACACGGCAAAGTTTCAAGCTCTATACGCACCGATTCGTCACCAGGTGTTCGGCCACAGCATCGTCACAGACCAACAAGCAATCCGCGAGTTATTCGCCAAATTGCAGATCCCTGAGATTGATGAGTTGCTCTACTTTTTGCGCGACTTGCTCTCTAGTCTGAGTGATTTGTTGTTGAACGGGAACAAACCCGAATTGGGCAAGCGAACCTATGGTTACAGGGACCGTGTTCGTACCGAAGTGCGACGCTTACTTGCCGATTTTGGTATGAGCATTGGAAGAGACGAAGGCAACGGTCCCGTTATTGAACTCAGTCCAAGTTCAGATCTCTAATGTATTTCAGGCAAGCCAACGTGTCCGGGTGAAACAAACGTGAGGAGAAATTGAATGGATGCTGACGTCGTCCAGCGATTACAGATGGCGCGATACACTTTCGAGCTAGGATTCTTGGAACTCAGCAAGGGCACAGACCTCGGTGCGAATCAATCCGTTCTGCAGTTCCACGATGCTGTTGAAACTTTGCTCGTAACGATCGCCGATCACGTTGGGGTTGCCCAACGGCGTGTGGAATACCACAAATACCCAACTGAAATCACGAAATCTGGCCGTTCGCTCCTGCATGCCAAGGTGCTTGATGAAATCAATGATCTTCGTGTGCCGGCAAAACACCGCGGACGCTACGTTACTCAGGCGATGGTGCAGCCGATTGCAAACCGGATCAAACTGTTCTTGCAAGACAATGTGCGATTGTTTTTCGGCCTCCCACTGGACGAGATCAGCAGCGCTGATGTGATCCAGAGTCCTCGCGTCCGCGATGAAGTAAAACTCGCGGAGCGAGCAATCACTTCAAATAACTACCATGAAGCACTGGTGCACCTGGTCGTGAGTTTTCGCTGGCTACTGGAGGAAGCGAGACGTGCTGTCCCACGTTTAGCCCAACGCTGGGTCGAAATTCCTGAGGAATTGTTTGACCGCTCGGATCTCGATCGCGTCCGGCGAGAGTTGCGCAGTGATGAATTGGATTCATTGTTTCGTCGGGCTAATGAGCGGTACGAGGACTTGCGCGAACAAATGCAATTCGTGCTATTTGGAGTTGATGCTGTAGCGCATGCACGTTTTCGATACATCACACCGCAAGTCAACATTTCATACAGCGGACAGCGCGAAATACTCTGGTTCAACGATAGTCCGCTAATCGTCCATCTGAAGAATGTTCGCTTTTGTATGCATTTCGTGCTCGAGACCGCGGTACGTCTAGAGTCCATGCTCCGTGTTAGTGATGCGGGGAACTTTTATCGTTTGCGACTGAAAAAATCGACGCCCTATGAGACATACATCGAGGGTGTTTTGAAAACTGTTGGTACGTTACCAGCGGGAAAAGAACTTTCTGGAAAATATACTCGCGGGATCGACGGAGTTCACGATAGCTGGATGGTCATGATAGAAGATCAGCGGGTTTTCGTGCCCCTAAACGCCTGCGATGTGCTGGCAGAAGAAATCGGGGAATAACGGACGATCACACACCCTGTTACTGAGTGCGCGAAGCCGGATTTCATTCGTCGTC
>CAZIPZ010000086.1:1884-16703 GCA_964541075.1 uncultured Solibacteraceae bacterium
CCTAAGACATCCTTCCCATTTTCGGTTATCAAAGTTTTAGCGCAGCCATGCTCACATCTCGACGGGAGACTCCGAATAGTTGTTTACGAGCTTATCGACTGAGAGATTATGCGCATCAACGAAGGACTGTATTTTGTTTTCCGAGAGATTCTTCAAATCGAGGTTCTTGAACTCCTGAAAAAATGCCCGCACATTATTCACGAGTAGCTGCAATTGAGACTTACGCATAATCTTTACTGGCTCGTTGAAAGCAGCACCATCTCCTAACTTTTTCGTTGGGATGATTAGGATGCTTTTGAATTTTGAGTCGCCATAGTGGTTCTTGAACCAAGCGCATGAGTTGTTCATCTGGCCGCTTTCCTGTTTGTTTACGTTTGCGCGTTGCAGTGAAACCTCACTCTTGCATTCGAACAAAAGATATTCGTTGTCGCGGACAGCCCAAAGATTATCTGGTCCCTCCTTCCACTGTTTATCGGGACGCTCTGCGGTGAACCCTAATATCTTGCCCAACTCGTCGAGAGCCTTTTCAAACGGATCGGCGTTCACTCCGAATCGCAGGTCATTCACAATGCGGTCCACGTCCAGAAACAAATCCTCGAAACTCTGGTGAGCGCTTATCCAAGCTCGTATGTTTTCGACCCGTTTCTGGCTTACCGTCAATTTCGTAACAATCATTCCTGTCTTTGGCTTCAGAAGATATTGATTCGCCTTGTGGGCGTTTACCTGCAGGTCGTTGGAGGAAGTTTTCGATTGGGGGTACATGTACCGCGCCATCTCCTGTAAATACCATCCCTTTTCGGCGAGACCCTGTATCGACTTATCAACGAGATCTTGAATTGTTTTGACGGCTTCATCGTGTTCGCCATGTTGCGCGTGGCGCTCGGCCTTCAGTTCGGCGGAAAATATCTCAAGTACTTTGGGAGTTTCTTTGGCTGGGGTGAGATTGTCCATTCGCTCAATGTAGAAAGACTTCCATCCTTCATCCCTTTTCAAACATTGGCTAATTAGTGTCAAAAGGACCTTCATTGGTGGAGTACCTTGTGCAACGTCATCAAGCGCCATTGTTCCGATCTCAAGTCCGATTTCGACTTGCGTCTTCGTCTGGTCCGAAAAGAATCTGCGCGACTGAGCTGAACGCACATCTCTAACCAGATCTGGACCGATCAATAGAATTGCACAATAATCCTTCTCTCCTCGAACCGAACGTCCCAATCCCTGCTCGATAATGCGCGCAGTCTTTGTTGCCAACACCTCGCTTCCGACGCGGCAACTGTCAGTGTAGCGATCGACCAACATATCGGAGTGTGGCAGGGAATCGAAGATCAGAACGCGACATGAATCGTCAGGCAGGTCGATGCCATCGTATCTATTCACAACGACCAAAGTGTCGTCGCACTGGCCCTCGCGCAACCGCGTAACAAATTGATCAATGGTATTAGTATCAGCGATTAATGCTCCGTACTTCTTCCAGTCTTCGCATCTGGCAAAACTTGGGGCCAGGACAACTACACCATACTTTCTCTTTGGCTGAGATTTCGAAAAGGCCGCCACAATTTCCTCACGATTCAGAGATTCATCAATGAGGGATGGAATCAGAATCATCTTCTCGCCAGACCATTTCTCGTCCTGATAAACCAGTGGATTTGTAACCACAGCCGGATCGAGCCCAAGCCCCTTGATCAAAAACGCATCATTCGTAACCGTCGCCGACATAAAGATTCTTTGGTCCGCACGATCGTAAGAGCCAAACAAATGCAACCTGCGCGAGATTGACGTGCGGGTACTCCTCTACAATCTCCTCCGGCGTCAAGCCTTGTTGATAGCACGTTACGATCTGGTGAACGGTTACGCGGGTTCCGTCGATTCGCATACGTCCGCCACAGATGTTGGAAGAACGACTCACAAGAGTGCCGATCGCGGTGCTCATAATTAACTTCATTCTACTGCACAAAGTCCACGTGCACCGGCCTATACGTCGCGGACGCCGGTCGTGGTATTAACCAAATTCTCGGCTCGGAGCATTTTGCACTTTTTTGCCACTTTTTCTTCCAAAACTGTCCAAAAATGAGTTGTAGCGGGTTGTAGTGAGTTGGAGCAGAATTGCGCTCAAACCCGCTCCAGACAAGGGTTTCAGGCGTATCGCGTTCAATTTTCAGGGAGACAAAAAGAAGGTGGTGTAGATTTTTAAGTCCGGTGCGTCTGCCAGTTCCGCCACCCAGGCGGGCTTTTAGATTCTACTCTTTACCGTGAGCGCTGAGTTTAGTGTTTTGCCGTTGCGGGGGATTTTGCGGGATCTTGAACCTTCGAGACGCACCGAGAACCTTTCAAGACTAAATGCCGATCACCTCGCCAGTAGCAACCTCAACAAACTCCGTCCGCCCCTTAGGGTCATCCGGATCGGACGCTCTGTAGCTTACGGCCGCCATCTTGACGAGAATCAGTCGGGAATACGAAAGGGGCTTTTGAAGAATGCCCTGGCTTCACGGCAGGTTATTCCTAGAAGCTGGTTCTGGCCCACTCCGGAAATTGTACGGGCCAAATTCCGACGACGTCATGTTACGGGGTGAGTGGTGAGCGCCGCAGCCGGCCAGGAATCAGTCCACCATACCGTTCTGTGTCATCATCAAGTCATGGCTCCATTCGAAGATGCTTGCACCGGCCGGCGCCAGATTGTTCAGATAGTAACTATCTTCAACGGCCAGTCTCTTTGTCGACTCGTCTCTCGCAAGACGGGGCAACCATTCTCTTGCCCATGACTCGCTTCCACGGCTGTTGCGGCCGGTTCCAAAATACGCGTCAAAAGCCGTGCGATGCACCCTTCTGAATACTCCCATGTGATGTGAATTGATAAAGAAGTCTTTGTCGTCCATGACGTCGGACGTGTCTATGTTCATGCGCCCACCGAAGAAATTCCACCCGCCTTTGAACACATCTGTCTTGGGGTTGCTGAGCTTCACCCTGTCGCTCTTGTGAAGATTTTTTGGTTTTTTGCGGAGCAGGTTGTACTGGGTCAGGATGCCTTGATTGCTCATCTTGAACATACCGACTGACGTGGGCAATCGAGTGCCGTGGGTCTGGAGAAACCTGTAGCACAGATTGAAAGTGATGCGGCCCGCCGGATTACTCCACTTTGCGGTATCGCTATGAATGCCGCTGAGCGGGAGTATCAGAACGTTCGTCCTTGTTCGATCCACGACGTTGAGCAACCGGTGATCCATTGGAGTGAACGCGGCTCGTTTCTCATGCAATGCCAGGGTCGCCACGTAGTTGCGAACATTCTCGGTGAGCGTTTTGGCGCCAATCTCGTCATTGTGACCCGCGCCTGCAACGGGATCAACTGCGAAGATGTTGATCGGCACGTCAGATAGGGAATTGCCGAGCTGCCTTAAGGCGTAGGCGATGCGGATGCACGTCACCGCTCCACGACTCCAGCCCATCATATTGATTGCGTCGGGCTGCTTTCCGTTTTCGCGGAGCCAGCTCAATACCGTCACGGCATTGGCGACATTCTGATCGACGCCTGTTCCGAGGGCCGATTTGACGATGCTCGTATTGCTCAGCAAAAGGCCAAGAGCATACAAGGGGTTGACGGTAGCCAACATCGTGCTTGTGACGTCATGAGCGGTAAGTCGGGTGTCCTTGTAAAGAACGTCGCCCCGCGAAGCGAGCTTCAACTTTTCAGGATCGCCCCTGCCTCCCACACCCTCGGTGATCATGTACTCGATAAACTCCTGGTGGGTGAGCGCCACTTCGTTACCGAAGATATTTACGATTTCTCTGCACTCGAGTGCTGCCTTGCCCGTAAAACCCCCGGTGCCGTGATTGAAGATCGTGAATACCGCCATCGCGCGGGATTATAACGAAAGTGGTCGCGCAGACTTAATCCGAAAGCGCCTGATGATCGTATTACTTCTTAGGGCGGCGGTTTTGCGGCGACATGTCATGGAACACATGTCCTAGAGTCGAACCGTCAATCCGGATGGCGGCAAATGACGATGTATAGGCTGAATTCTTTCGTTCTTATAGGAACTCGTAGCCAGAACCGTGCTGAATCGTCCATATGCGACAACACATTATCAGAAAGACGTTCTTTGAGGTTGCGATCGGTGAAACCCGGTTCGCCCAGACTGAGTTTGACCATCTTCAGAAATGCAGCGATTGCATAGCCTCGTATGCCAAAGCGATTCTTGAGGCATCGCGCAGCCAGGCAAGAGAAAAACTTACTCAAAGAATCATTCACATGAATAAGGAGAGATAACATTGCCAAGATTCAAGGCGGGCGACCGAGTCAGGATTGCAGGCGACACTCCCTCGCCGTTTGCCAATCTCGAAGGTACGGTTCAGGAGGTTTCGCCGCATGAACGCAGCGTGAAGGTCCTTGATCGGTACTCCGTCATGTTTGCGTGGGGTGAGGTGCATTGGTTCTATGATGTCCAACTAAGCTCCGCAGACGTTCGCAGGCCGATCGCTTCATAGAGATTCGCGACGAAAATACGCGGTCGCTCGAAAGACAGGGGCTTGACGCAGTGGGTTTTCCTGGTTCAGAATTTCTGCCATGGCGGCGAAGGCGGAGTCTACAAACCAAGCCCATCAAGGATCTCAGCCGAGAACGCTGGGAGACGTTCTCTATCCAGATTCGGCAAAAACTTACGTTTCTGAGGCGACCTGGGTGAGGCTTGTGCAGTCGATTGCCGAAGGCGATCAACAATCCTTGCGTTTGCTCTTTCAGGAAATGCATCGAATCGTCTTTACGTTGGTTTTACGTATAACCAGCAATCCGGAGACGGCGGAAGAGGTGACCCTTGATGTGTTCCATGATGTCTGGCGAAAGGCCTCAACTTATGACCCGGTTGGGGGATCGGTCGCCGGATGGATCATGAATCAAGCCCGCTGCAGGGCAATTGACCGATTGCGTTTTGACCATAGGAAGAAGCGCACCATTGCGGATGCAGATGGTTCGACAACAACAACGCAACTGGCTGATCCAGAACAGACATCTCTTTTTGAAGAACAGAAGAGGCTGTTGTGGAATGCCCTCAGTATGTTGAAACCGGAAGAACGACAAGCTATCGAAACGGCTTTTTTCGCGGAAATTACCTATGAGGAAGCCGCTGCCAAATTGAATCAACCGGTCGGAACGGTAAAGTCCCGAATCCGGTCTGGACTCAGCAAGCTAAGAGTAGCCCTCGCGAGCGAATCGAAAAATAGATGAATCCGAAACTGACCGTACACAACCAAGAACATCTGGATCGCGTTTTCCTGTATGCGTTGCAGACCCTTTCAGTTGAGGAGCATGCCTTAGTCGAAGCGCAGCTCTCGTCGTGCCCAGATTGCCGCGAAGAATTGAAGACGCTGAGGCCAGTCTTGAGTTCGTTTGCAGGATGGTCCACGGACGTCTTGCGGCCAGCAAGTCCTCTATGGGATCGACTTGCAGAGCGCATCGCCGAAGAAACAGGGACTCCTCCAGTCACGGCTCCATTGGAAGGATTGCATGCAGCAGAATGGGAAGAAGCGGCGCCGGGCATACATGTAAGAATACTGGCCAGCGATGAAACAAAAGACAGCGTGAGCATGCTGGTTCGTCTCGACCCCGGAACGAGCTATCCTGGCCACATCCATGCTGGAATTGAAGAACTTCATCTACTCGACGGCGTTCTCATCGTCGATGATAGAACGCTTTATCCCGGAGATTTCATCCATGCGGAACCGGGAAGCGCCGACTATCGCGTGTGGAGTGAAACCGGCTGCACTTGCTTCCTGACAACTTCGGTCAAAGATGAACTGCTTTGACGCTTTGTATGGAAAGCACACGCCGCCACTGCATTCGTTGCTTCTCGCCTTCAACTATGGTCTTCCCGAACCACCAGTGGTTTCTAGTCACTTTGAAGGTTCCGTCGATCGACCTGGCCGAATGAATATCAGCTCTAAGGTAGAGCCGGGCAGCACCTTGGCCCATTGGGCGTGCAATTCCTGAGCTCGATTCCGCACGCTGATCAATTGCGCGTCCGTAAAAAGAGAGCGATTAGGATCAGGTCCAAGCATTGATTCAATTTGTTCATTGAACTCTTCCGCGGACAGCGGCGCGGCGCCTCCAGAACGCTCGCGGTCGAGGAGCCCGACAACGTGTTCGGCCAACATAGCGGCCGATGGCGGCTTGCCTCGCGGGCCTTTCCCCGTGGTGTCGGCGATCTCCCAGCCATCCGCGATAAGACCATAAAACCCGCTTCGGACGTCCAACACTGTTTCGACTGCAAAATGCAGCAGATCATGGTGGGAATAGAATGCGGCGTGTTTTTCGTGACGTTCCCACGTGACAGAGCCGTCTCGCCGGATGCATCGAAGCGCCACAACCCCGTCAGTCCGCTTCGTCATTTGAACCCGAAGCTCCGGGCTCGCGGTGCTCTCGTCGCCCATGCTTCCCATCATAAGCCCGATCCATGCGGAGCAAGGACAGGAGAAACATGCCCTAAGGCCGCGGCATTTTTTTTGCGAAGGACGCCATCGGGGCACAGACTTTAGCGTCGTGGGCGCAATGCCCTATGGTTTTGTGGCAGCTTCACATTGCGTTCGACGGATAATTCCCCGCAACATATACTCTCATCTCAACTCTGATCACTGGAGGATCTATGCGTAGAGCCACATTAGCGGCGATTATTGGAGTACTCACGTTAGCCTCCGTTCTTGCCGCACAACAACAGGACGCTTTGCAAAAATCCGCTGCAGCGCTTGGAGCGTCCACAACCAAGACGCTCCAGTTCACAGGTTCTGGAGCTAACTTTTCTGTTGGACAAAACTTTACCGCCGCCGAGGCTTGGCCTCGAGTGGAGGTGAAGAGCTATACAGCCTCGATCAACTACGACACGGGGTCGATGCGCCTTGAACTGATCCGCGAAATGGGCCCCGTTATGCCGCGAGGCGGCGGCGCACCATTCTTCGGGGAACAGCGCCAGACTCAGTTGGTAAGTGGAGACTACGCGTGGAATGTGCCTCCGGCGCCGGCCGGCGCTCCCGCCGCTGCCGCTCCAGACTCCCAGCCCGAGCGCATGCTGGCCTTGTGGTCCACCCCGCAAGGTTTTGTTAAAGCCGCCATGGCGAACAAGGCGATGGTCCGCGCTGCACGCGGCGCCTCGGAGGTTTCCTTCTCCGTGGGTGGAAAATACAAGCTGACGGGCATCATCAACCAGCAGGGCCACGTCGAAAAAGTGCAAACATGGTTTGACCAACCAATCGTCGGAGACATGCTCGTGGAAACCGCCTATACCGGATACAAAGACTTCGGCGGAGTGATGTTTCCTTCCCGTATCCAGCAAACACAGGACGGTTTTCCGTCTTTGGATCTGGCGATAACCAAAGTGGTTGCTAATCCGGCTGTGGATATCGCAGTGCCGGACAACGTGAAATCCTTCACGCCACCGCCTGTGCGTGTAGAGGCGAAGGAATTAGCGAAAGGTGTGCACCACCTCATCGGCGGTTCACATCACAGCCTTGCTGTAGAGATGCGTGATCACATCGTGGTTGTCGATGTTCCGCAGAACGAAGCTCGATCCGCAGCGGTGCTTGCCAAAGCAAAAGAGATCATTCCCGGCAAACCGATCCGTTATGTCGTTACTTCCCATCACCATTGGGATCATTTGGGAGGTATACGCGCGGCCATCGACGAAGGTGCAACGATCGTCACTCACCAATCCAACAAAGCCTTCCTGGAGCGCGTCGCCAAAACGCCGCACACGATCAAGCCGGACCGTCTCGCAAGCTCCAAAAAGTCCGTAAAGATTCAAACGGTGGGCGACAAGGAACAGCTCACGGACGGCAGTCGCATCATTGAACTGCATCGCCTGATCGGTTATGAACACACCGGAGATATGCTCGTTGTCTATCTTCCAAAGGAAAAGATTCTCGCAGAACCCGACGCGTTTTCTCCGCCCGCACAAGCTGGCGCACCTCTGGTTCGGACCGCTATCCCTTACGCGAAAGCGCTGTATGACAATATTCAGCGGCTCAAGCTGGATGTTCAGACCATAGCGCCTTTTCATGGAAATCGAACCAGCGATATGGCCGAACTTGAGAAAGCATCTGTAGCTTCGTCCAACTGACAAAAAGGAGGGGCGGCATGGCGCTGCCCCATCTTTTTGCTTCGTCCGGTCCTTGTTAAAGAAAATCGAGCAAGGCGCCGAATAAGTATCAAGAATACCTTCCCCTTGTCCTTACCTTCGCCTCCCCTTTCCTATAAAAGAGGTAATTATCTGAACGGACGACGCCGATAAGCATCCTGTAGGGCAGCTCCCTGGGAAGAACCGTGGTTGCCGACGGAGGAAAGAGAAGTAGATGGATAGAGTTCTATTAAGTCGGCAACCCATTTATCGAGGGGACATGACCGTTCTCGGATATGAATTGCTATTTCGAGACGGCGACTCTGACCGGGCCAGCTTCCGTGATGAGGACGAGGCGACAGCACAGGTGATCGTCAACACCTTCATGGAAATCGGCTTACAGGAGATGGTGGGGCCTCACTTGGCATTTATTAACGTCGCTCGAAAGTTCGTGATGAGCGACTTTTGCGAAGCCCTTCCTTCCGACCGCGTCGTACTGGAACTTCTACAACCGGAGGAACTGGATCCGGACTTTCTGAAACGGCTCTCGCAGCTTGTGTCCAGCGGATACAAGATTGCGGTTGACGAATTCGCACTGGACCAAAAGTTCCGCGCGCTTCTGGACATGGCTTATCTCGTCAAATTCGACATGTTGCCGAACGACCGTGACCGGATTCACCGTGGTCTTGCCAAGCTTGAAGGACTGGGCGTTAAGCGCGCGGCCGAAAGAGTGGAGTCCACGGAACAGTTTCGTTTCTGCAAGATGGTCGACTTCGACTATCTGCAAGGCTACTTCTTCTGCCGTCCAGAATTCGTCCGATCCGCCAGGCTGCCGCTGAGCCGGCTGATGACTCTTCGCCTGATCGGAAAGCTCAACGACCCGAATGTCGGCATCAATGAACTTGAAGAAGCCATTCGCCAGGATCTGTCTCTGAGTTACAAGCTCCTGCGGTATGTCAGTTCTGCAGGCTGCGCCGTGCGGGGACAAGTGCGCTCTATTCGTCACGCCGCGGTGCTGACAGGAATGGAACGTTTGAGAATCTGGGCCAGCCTGATCCTTTTTTCCGGAATTGAAGAGAAGCTTCGGGAATTGACCGTCACCGCCGTCGTTCGCGCCCGAATGTGCGAGAAACTTGCGGAATCGCTGCAACTCAACCAGCCGGACCGTTTTTTCATTGTCGGATTGTTTTCGGTCCTGGAAGCAATGCTGGACCGGCCGATGGAGGAAATCTTAAAAGATCTCCACCTGGCGCCAGACATAAATGATGCCCTGCTGTATCAAAAGGGCGCGCTTGGATCCGTTCTGGATTGTGTGCTGGCCTACGAAAAACGAGACTGGAACAACGTGCGATGCGGCGCTCTGGATCAGGAAGCCATCCGTAGCGCTTACGTGAAGTCCATGGCATGGTCCATCCGAACACTAAATGGATTTTCCGACGCAATCGCAGCAGACGCGGTCAAACGGGAAAATTCCAAACATATCCTTGTGAAGAGTTCGTAAAACAGACGCAAAAGAAAAAGACCCCAATTCTTGCTGCGCCGTGATTGGGGTCTGTCTTTTGCACTTGTCCCCCATTCACGCAGGCAAAGGCGGCATAGGGAGGCTGGGAGTTCCAAACATGATTTCGGTAATTGCCTTGATGCTGCGGTTACCATACCTGAAGGGGACGACCAAGCGAAGCGGCGCTCCGTGCTTCGGAGGAATCGGCTCATCGTTCATCAGCCACGCCAGCATGACCTGAGGATGCCTTAATGTCGCCATCGGTTCGTCCACGTAATGTCGGTCCGAGGCAATCAAGCGGCAATAGTGAACACCTTGAACCAGGCCGAGCATGTCCGCAAAATCGCTGAACTTGATGCCTGTCCACTTCACGATTCCACGAGGATTTGCCGCGCCGCATTGAAGCAGATATACCTTCGACACCTTCGGCAGTTTTTCGAGATCTGAAAACCGCAGTGTGCCCGCCAGCTTTCCGAGACCGCGCGTGTCCACCTTAATCTTCATTTTCTTGTAATCGAACTCGATTTCAGGAGTCTTCCGATCCTGAGTGCGCCACATCAGCGGATCCGTAATAAGGCCGGCCGCGCTCGCGGGATGCTCCGGCGCTGAACCATCCGGATTAAGTGGAAGCGAAGCAGGAAAACCCTCGCGCAACGGCCTCTCTACGAGAGTCTCGGGCCACGGCGCTTGCTGCGGAGTATTCTGGGCTTGAAGGTCCTTGCGCGTCAGCATCCCCAGGGACAGCCCTGCCAACGTCGAACCTGAAATGCGAAGAGCGTCACGCCGCGAAATAGTCATTGCTACACCTCACTAAGGTTAGGTCGATCGAAAAAATCAAAGGGTAAATTTGAGCTGACGCTATCATGAAGCGAGATAGAGATCCAGCATCCTGTCTCCGAAATCTTCGCCTTCGGATTGTGTAGAAGGTCTCTTCCAAGAACGTAACAAAAACTTTCAAGTACAGGCCGGGATCGAAAGAGCATTTTGTTTATAGAAACAAGCTAAGTCGCGCGGCGTCAGCCCAACACGTTGAACCCTTCGCGTTGGCCCTGAGCGTGCACGCTGCAACTCAGCCCAAGGAGGGGTCTTCATGCGGAAGTCGATTTTCCTGCTGCTCTTCGTTCTTGCCAACGCCGCCTATGCATCAGCGAATACTGTTACATTGCGATTCATAAACGTTGGTCCCGGTTACAACGATTCTTCCTATTACGTCTATCCGTACAACTTTTCCATAAACAGTTCGAGTTCGCTGGTTTCGCTGATCTGCGACGACTTCATGGATGACATTTTTCTTGGAGAGTCGTGGCGCGCAGATGTGTTCAGCATCGGAGACGTTCTGGCCGGAAATGGACAAATGCATTTGTCCAACAACTCTTTGGCTGCTCAGAATGGTCAGACGCGAAGTGAAGCGTACATGGAAGCAGCGTACCTGTATAAGAAGCTGGTCTCAGAGCCCCTCACTCCAAGCAGCGCAGTAAATATCAACCACACGATCTGGGCGCTTTTTTCGAACACACCTTTCTCCAGCGACGCAAACGTTCTATCACTCTTTTCCGAAGCCACGACAAACACGGCCGGTCTTTCTGTAACAGACGCTCAAGCGCGGTTTGGAGACGTCGTCTTCTATACACCAATCGACGGCACCCAAAGTCCAACGCAGTATCTAAGCTTTCGGCCCCAGGAAATGATCGGTACACAGGTTCCTGAACCGGCAACAATGGTCCTTCTTGCCTTAGGTTTGATTGCGTTGAGTTCTATCGTGCGTTCGAATCGGCACGAATTGGAGCGAAGGCGAGCGGCATAGGAAAGAAATGAACAAGGTGAGCCGTCAATTCTGCGGTCTCGCGTCGGAAAGTCTTACACAGCATATATAAAAACGTGTATTTGTCGTGAGAACACCCCTATCAAGGGATTGCGAGAATGAGCGTCGACTGAATTCACATCAACTGTAAAGAAAGTTTACGACAGCAACTTGCACAACCACTTCGATCACGCGACCTTTGTTCCTCTGTTTCAGCGACTTAACTTCAGCTGACCTCCATGGCGCGAGAAATGCTACCTATTTCTCAGTCATTGTAAGCGAGCTAGGAGTTTAGAATGAAAGCGCTCATGGCTTTGGCGTCGATGTTTATTGCGACCGGAGTCTTTGCCCAGTCTCCTCCCTGGGTTCCCACGAACAACGTACCGGAACCTGCATCCATTGGATTGCTTCTCGTAGGGGTCGGCGGCCTCGGCATCATGGCTGCCCGGCGGAAAAATCAGAGTAAGTAACGAAGGCGTTCGGCGCATCTGATCCGCTCGCCGCACTGTTTCTCTCACGACGCGAGATTCTTCTTAAGGAAAGCCATTGTTCGCTGCCAAGCAATCTCTGCCGAACTAGCATCGTATTTCGCCGGAATCGGGACGTTAACGAGGGTCTCGTTGGCAAAAGCATGCTGAGCGGTGTAACGGTAGAACTCGTACTCCACACCTGCCTGCCTGAGCTTGGCCTCAAGTGCATCCACCTGCTCGATTTTGAAAAAGGCATCTTCAGTCGCCCAATGCCCCATGATCGGAATTCTGATTCTTCCTGCGTCGACATAATCTAGCGGCGGGAAACCATACCAAATCACAGCCGCATCGGCTTCAGGAACATTGACAGCAGTCAGCATCGTTAATGCTCCACCCATGCAAAAACCCGTAACGCTGACCTTGGGACTGCTCCGTTTCAGAAATTGAATCGCGCCTCGCACATCCTGTCCGGCGGCATCAGCAAAGTCGAGATTGTTCATCAGGTGTTCTGCCTCCTTCGCATTTAAACCGAGTTCGCCGCGATAAAGATCAGGTACGAGCACCCGGTATCCTGCAGATGCAAGTCGGTCCGCGACTCCTTTGATCTGATCGTTCAGTCCCCACCATTCCTGAATGACAACGACTCCCGGCGCCTCCTCCCCCGCCGCCGGCTCAACGTAGTAGCCTGAGCATTCTTTTCCATCGGGTCGTTTGAAATTGATCATCTGGTTCATTGTGTTGCGCTCCTTGTGTTGTGCCGGCAAAATGATTTTCCAGCCAAATTGACGGTTCAAAGCCGTGGCGCCGAACATACCAAATGCATCGCGAACCTTCTGAACTGACCTCACGGCTTAGGAAAGTGTTGACACGCGTTGAATTTTACCTATTGTTGAGTAAGGCAACTCTTGTTGCCGATCGAATAAATTCGGAGCTCCTGTCTGACCGGTAGCCGATTGATCTTAAATCCCGACCGCTAAGCCCCAGAAGTTCCCCAACAATCTAAGGACACAAAAATGGCTAAGAAACTGTTTGTAGGTAATCTCTCTTTTCAGACGACGGAGAGTGACATTCGAGAAGCATTCGAGCAGTTCGGTTCTGTTGAATCTGTAGCAATAATCACAGATCGCGACACCGGACGTTCAAAGGGGTTTGGATTTGTCGAGATGCCAGAAGACGATGCCAATAAGGCGATCGGGAAAATGAACGGCGCCGAACTCAATGGACGCGCCTTAACGGTCAATGAGGCTAGGCCAATGGTGAAAAAAAGAGACTCCTTTGGTGGCGGCCGACGCGATCGTTACTAACTCGTTAAGAATTGGCGTGTGCCTGCCTTCTACAGCGTTGGCTTCCTCTATGCCACGGGCCCGCTGTGTATTCAAAACCAGAAAGGAAATCATTTGAAAAATTTCAAGCAGCAAGGGCTGATCTACAGTAAACCGTATCGGTGTGTAAAATGCAGCATCGTTGGCGAGATGACTCGCCCGGCGGAAATTGATCCGAAAACGGGTGGCTGGAATTGTTCGCACTGCGGCCATCTGTATCGATTGGCCCATTGGAAAATTCAGAAGGCTGGCCGCGCAAAGGAGGTTTGAGGGTCAAGAAGGTACATAGCGTCGAAAGAACAGAACAAGACTCTATACGTTCTTTGCAGCACTTCGGGCAATCAACCATTCTGCGATTTGACTGCGGAGTAACCGATCATAGTGGATTCTCAGTTCATACACGCACAAGAGAGGTAAGAAATGGGCGACGCGGGAGAGGGCTGGATTGATGCGGAAGCTCGGATACAGGAACGAATGGAAGAGCTCCAGCGCGATCGCTCCGCGCCAAAAGGACGCATCGTGCGCGATCCGACATCGGAACGCGCCATCCAGTCGCTGAAACTGGCGCGTACGGAGCTTTCTCGACAGTTGGAGAAGGCTCGGCACGCGCCCCGGAAAACACAGATCACGCAGGCCATTAAGGACCTTGATTCCCGGATCGCGGAGCTTCAAACTCCATCTGAACAGATCGACCGCTGATCGAGGAGAGTCCAAAGCAGCTTAGAACTCATCCGAAAGTTCAGCCTCAAAGAATGAGCTTCAGCAACGTGTTATCTTACCCACGCGAATAGCAGAAGTGCTGCCGTTCGATTTCCATGTTACAGTTGTTGAGTATTCAAATGCTGGAGTTCGGCCAGCGCCGAGCGCTCAAACTGCAAAACCAGCATAAGATCTAAGGAAACGACAGTTTCCCTAGCTTGCTTCAGTAAGTAAATCTCCCGACGATCTCCTGCGTTACTCCTCGGATTGTTTTGAGCGCCCCCGAGAACGAGCCGCCGTCATCTCGGTACAAATCAACCAAGACAGGCAATAATGAATTCGCATCCCTTTGAACAATTTCGCTTAAGTAAACCTATTCTCCGCTCGGTAATCGAGGAAGGCTATCACGAGCCTACACCCATCCAAGTCGCAGCCATTCCAGAAGCGCTCGCCGGCCGGGACCTTCTCGCAACTGCCCAGACCGGTACAGGTAAAACTGCGGCTTTCGCCCTGCCGCTGCTCGACAAGCTTCATATGAGAGCGGCCAAACCGGAAGGGGGCATTCGCGTGCTCATACTGACTCCAACGCGCGAACTTGCCCTGCAAATAGCGACGAGCTTCCGAACATATGGCCGTTATCTCTCACTGAAGACCGCAGTCATCCTGGGCGGAGTCTCTCAGGGACCTCAAATGAAAGCCCTGCGCAGAACACCGGATATCCTGGTTGCAACCCCCGGACGCCTGCTCGACCTCATGAAGCAGAAGCATGTTCACTTAGATCAGGTTGAAATGCTCGTTCTCGACGAGGCTGACCGCATGCTGGATATGGGATTCCTTCATGATGTCCGTAGGATCGTGTCCCAGATTCCAACCTCGCGCCAAACATTGCTGTTCTCCGCGACGATGTCCGGCGAGATTATCGGGTTAGCGGGTGAC
>CAZIPZ010000087.1:0-16658 GCA_964541075.1 uncultured Solibacteraceae bacterium
GGAGACGTTCGAGAGGATGGCCGCCGACCGCGCGGCCATGGAGCGGACCCGGGCGGACTACGAGGCCCGGCTGGCCAACATCGAGGCGGAGGCGCGGGAACACATCTCCGGCGCGGTCAAACAGGCGCAGGAAGAGACAGGGCCAATGTGGTTCCGGGAGTCGCTCCCGTTTTTTCAAATCGGACGAACAAAACATTGTATTTGGACCCGAATGCCTTTGTGAGACCACCCGCTGGAACATTTGGAGATGCGCCCCGCAACTATTTTGACGGTCCCGGAACCAACAATTGGGACCTCACCCTTAGCAAAAACTTCAAAAAAGAGACGTTTAATGTTCAGTTCCGAGCTGAGTTTTTCAATGCTTTCAATCACCCTTTTCTAAATCAGCCGGACCGCTTCGCGGACAGCCCTTCGTTTGGAACGATCACCAGCACGTTCAGGGAAAATCGCCAGGTTCAACTCGGTTTGAAATTAGTGTTTTGATCAGTATCGACGCAAGGCGCATTCAACCTTGCGTCTCATGGTGTGGACTTAGACGACCTTCTCGCTGTGGGCCACTTCACTTTCGACGTAGGATGCTTTTGCAGCGTGGTACGCCCTGCGGGTTGGAACCTCAGGAACGGGATCTCCCATCGAGAAACTAGGGATCGCCCGTTCTTTCGAGAAGAGCAGCTTGTCTCGATCGGCTCCGAGGTCGATTTTGATGACATCCCCGAGGCCGATCTGACCCGTTGCGATCAGATTGGATAATGGGTAGACGAGATGCCGTTCAATAGCGCGTTTTAGATGACGCGCACCGTACTTGAGATCAGTTCCTTCGGTCAGCAGGAATTCTTTTGCATCCGAAGTGCACCTGAAGATGAATTGCTTATCGGACTGTGATGCCATGATCCGATTCTGCACGTCGTTCAGTTCGATATCGAGCACCTGCCGAAGATGCTGCTGATTCAGCGTCCGGAAAACGACGACCTTGTCGATCCTGTTCATAAACTCCGGCGAGAACTTCCGCTTAGCTACGTCAAGGGCCGTGTGATACATCTTGCGATCGAGTATTGCCAGGCTATTTTCGTCCTGCTTGACGCCCGAAGTGAAGCCGATTCCACCGGTCAGCATCTCACTCATTTCGACGGCGCCCAGATTCGACGTCATGAAGATCACGCAGCGGGACAGATCAACCTTCCGGTTGTCGCCCAAGGTGAGCGTGGCTTTGTCCAGAATGCCCAGTAATAACTGCCACAACGCGTCGTTCGCCTTCTCAATTTCATCGAAGAGCACAAAGCTCAAGCGGAGACGGTCGGTGTGGTGTTGGTCTATAGCTTCCTGTGTAAGCAGCGGCGGTGTTTCCCGATGCCCTAAATAGCCTGGAGGCGAACCGATCAGCTTCGCGATCTCGTGGCTGTGCTGGAACTCGGCGCAGTCAATCTTGATGAACGCTCGGGGACTTCCAAAGAGAATTTCCGCTGATGCTTCGACGACTCTCGTCTTTCCCGAACCGGTTGGTCCGAGGAACAGAAGGTTGCCGATCGGCCGGTCTGGCATCGCCATACCAGCTTTGTAGATCTGGTACATGTTGACGATCCGCCGTACGGCTCGATCCTGGCCGACGATTTTGGCCAAAAGCCTCCGTTCGAAGTCGAGAACCTCAGAGCTTCGCATTTCCGGATCAAGTAGCACTTCTTCTGAAACGTACGGTTTCACCATCGCCTTATACCCTCTTTCCGCTGTCGTCCGGGGCTCTATCTCGAGAGCTTTTATGTCCAGCTCCACAATCAGATGACTGCACATCATCTGCCAATTACGATTATCTCGATTGCCCGGCGTTTGGCCGTCCTAGCATTTTCAGCATTTTGGCGGCGCCATCCACTCTCTGAGTGGAATGGAGGTTCCTAGCAACTACTTACGCCCCTAGTATCGGCAGTTGTTTGTGCTCTCTTTAGCAAGGTTTGGCGGTTGGCGGAGCTTACTCTAAAGCTCGACGGTGGAACTCAGTAGCGTCACGAATTGGATTTGGGTTGTCCGGCGGCGGAATGAGCCTGCTCAATGGTGCGATGGTAAAGTTCTTCATAGCGCAGCACAATCTTGCTGGCACAAAATTCTCGTTTTGCCCTGCTTCGCGCCATGCGGCCCATTTCAACGCGTCGAGCCGGATCCCTGAGAATTGCAAGACACCCTTCAGCCATGGCGGACACATCCCCTACGTCATAGAGGAAGCCATCCAGACCGTCGCGCACCACTTCGGGTACGCCCCCAACGCGAGTGGCGATGACTGGCGCCTCGCACGCCATCGCTTCCAAAGCGACAAGTCCAAAGGATTCCAACTCACTCGGAAGCAGCAGAATGTCCGACACCGATAACAGGTCGCTCATGTCATTCCGTTTTCCAAGAAAGAGAACATCTTCTGAAATCCCGTACGTGCGGGCGAGCCATTCAGCCTTAGGACGGTCCGGACCGTCTCCAACCATTAGCAATCGGACATTGGCTTCCTTGCGCACCCGTGAAAACACTTCAACAACATCCTCCACTCGCTTAACAGGCCGGAAGTTGGAAATATGTATCATGATGCTTTCACTGGGATCCGCAAACTTCGCTCTCAGACTGTCTCCTTTGGATTGACCATAAACGTTGCAGTCGACGAAGTTTGGCACAACCTCGATTGGACGCTCGATCTGAAACTCCTCAATCGTGCGATTCCTTAAATACTCGGAGACGGCGGTAACGGCATCGCTCTGCTCTATTCCAAGCCGAGTAATTGGCAGGTAGGACCGATCGTTTCCAACTAAGGTGATATCGGTCCCGTGCAAAGTTGTGATGAAGGGCACCACGCGGTCCTTCAACATCATCTTCGCAAGATAAGCGCTTATTGAGTGTGGGATGGCGTAGTGGACGTGCAATATATCCAGGTCAAAACGGGAAATCACTTCAGCCATCTTCGTGGCGAGAACCAGATCATATGGAGGATATTCGAATAGCGGATAGCTTAAGACCTCCACTTCATGAAAGTGGATGCGCTCGGTCATTGTGAGCCTGATGGGCAGCGCGTAACTGATGAAATGAACGTCGTGGCCTCGCTCAGCAAGCTCTTTGCCGAGTTCCGTTGCAACCACTCCGCTGCCTCCGTAGGTCGGATAGCATGTGATGCCGATCTTCATATCTCAATGACCTGATGCTCTAGGCAATCCAGATCCAAGGTTTTTTCGAGCATGTCGATGAAACCTAGCCCATATCGCACGAGGAATGACGTGACATTGATCACACGTTCCTGAAGTTTTTTTTCAGGATGAAGTGAGTTCACAATTACATCCAGATGCCGGTCCAGCATCTTGTTTCGAGCAGCTTCGGCATTGATGAATCTTGTCCGGAGCGTCTCGACTTGATACAAGACTTTCTGCCGGGACGTGTCCAGCGCGCCCTGAAGAGTTGGATCCACCGCGTTGAGGGCAGCCCTGAGCGAATCGAGCTCGGTAGAAATCCTGTCGCGAGCATTGTCGAATATTTCCACGCCCTGACTGCCTTCCACAATCCTCCTTTTTAGGAAATCGCGCCCACGGAGCGCTTCTTCGAAGGAGACTTCATATTTCTTCAACGCGCGAGCGACCCGGGCCTCGACAAGTGTGGCGCTTAGGCGTGGAAACACCGGAGGCATTGGGCGGTTCAATGTGTCGTACACGCCTCCTGCTTGCGCAAAGTATGCAATCTCCGCTGGTCCGCCGACATAAGCTGCAGTTGGGAAAATCGCATCCTGCACTGCCGGCCGGAGAAGGACATTGGGGCTCAGCGTTGGAGTGGTCGATAGCTCATCAGGCCGCATCGGCAGCCGCGATCGCCCGCGCAGAGCAAAAAGCCCTGTGAAGTTTTCATCGACCTTCACCTGTTCGTGATATCCCGCTTCGGCCAGCGCCCGGCTTCGCGCCAGCACCGCCGTTCTCATATCGCCACTTTGACGAACAGCCAAATGCAAGGTCGACCCCGCTATGCGCTTCAACTCGGGATCGAGGGGATCCGCCAGTATTAATCCCGAACCCTTGAAGACAGCGGACATGACTTGCGCAAATGCATCGACCGGCGAGGCGCCCGGTCTGTATGCAGACTGGAGAAGCGTCCGAATCTCGGGCTGAAACTCCGACTCTGGAAGACCGGAGAGGCAATCCGATATCGCCGTCTCGACATCCGATCGCAATTGCAGCCAGCCTACAGGCGTCGAATCCCCGTTTGCGAGCTCCACTTCAATCTTCCTTAGACCTGCATCACGATCAAGAATGGAGGTGTAGCTGATCTCGTCGTGGTCATGATCCTCTCCCGCAATCCAAAACACCGGAACAGCGGGTACTCCCATCTCTTCCAATACGCGAGCCAGCTTAACTGTAGTAATCGCCTTGAGGACCGTGTAATGAGGCCCCGTGAACAAACCGGGTTGCTGCCCCGTCAGGACCGCTACTGCGCCTGACGCAAGTTTCTCGACGGAACTGGACTCTCCACCCCACCGTTTTTGCTGTTCGAGAAGAGCTTTGCAGAGGTTTGTTTTGTGCTCTTGATTCAGAGGAGGAAGATGTCGCGCAAACTCGGCTATAGATTTCAGAGAATAAGCCTGGCCGTAGAAACGTTCGACGCGACGCCAGTCTCGAACATAGTCGAGAAAAAGAGCCGACATTGAAGGCAGGCTCTCAAAAGGAATGCGCGTCATTGGAAATCTACGACTCCGTTCGTGATCAGGTTCAGTGTTCTTTCGCGCACCCTGCTTCATCAAAAAATAGCGTCTTTCAACAGCCGTCAGCTTACTCTGTGCAAAAACGTACGCAATCCCGGAAGATTCTCTTCGAGACCGCTGAAATCAGGCAAGCTTTTAAACTCAATCCGCGTGGAGCGCAGGCCCTGTGAGGCTCCCAGGATGGCTCGATAGTGGCCCAGCAGTCGAAGGAACGGATAATAGAAGAAAACATTCGGACCCGGTATTGGAGCAAGAATGGGAGTAAATACAATGACGACTCCGCACACCACAAGATCGATTGCAAACCAGAAAATGTGTTTCAGCCTCTGCTTTCGGAGTACGCCGTCAAACTTAATTCGAACCTGTGAGTTCAGGTCCAATGGATGATAGATCACTAGTTGTTCCGCTTCCGCGACCGCTTTGAGCACTCGCTCCTGGGGATCAATGCGGTCCTCCAGTTTCAAGTAGTAACCGTAACCTGAGTTCATCACCCTGCCGATCCACGCCGCGACCCGATTCCCGCGATTCATCAGCCACTGCAGGAACCTGTGTATACGATTGCTCGATTCCAACTCGATCTCTCTCATTGCTTCCGCGGTGCTGAACAGCACATAACCGTCCCTTCGCGTCCGAAGAAGATAGAGTTCAAGCCGCCTCACGTTAGGTTGATCCAATCCGTGGCGCGAGCATGGATATCCGATGCAGTCAGCAAATCATTGATGACCGCCACGGAGGCGACTCCGGCGTCATATACATCATGAGCCCGGTCCAGTGTGATTCCTCCGATGGCTATGACGGGCTTTCGCACGGATCCGCAAATCCTCCTGAGCATCTGTATTCCCACAACCGGAGCGGGATTTCGCTTGGTCGATGTAGGGAAAACGGGTCCGACTGCGACATAGTCAACCGGCAGCGATTCCGCATTCAACGCCTGCTCCATGTTGTGAGTCGAGACACCAATGATGCGCGAGACGCCCAGTATTTCTCGCGCAGCAGCGGCTGGGAGATCGTTCTGCCCCAAATGAACACCAGCCGCTCCGGCGATGAGCGCGATATCGACTCGATCGTTCACAATGACCGACGACTGCTCGGGAGCAATCGCAAGTATGTTTTCGACCTGCCTGAGAAATTCACGCGAGTCGGCGTTCTTGTTCCGCACCTGAAGCAGCCTGACGCCAGCAGCAAAGAGAAGGCGCGATTGCTCAATGGGATCTCCATAGGACGCATCTGCAATAGCGTACAGACGCGGTAGGGAGTTCATGCCATCTCTACTGCGCGAAGGCGGGGCTCCTCGAGATGTTCCAGAAATTTCGTGTAGATGTTGCCGCTCTTGAAGTACGGATTGCGCAACAGCTTCCGATGAAGAGGAATCGAATTGCTCACGCCTTCAAGGACAAACATGTCCAAAGCTCTCTCCATCCGGCGGATTGCTTCGTCACGATTCGCCCCATGAACAACGAGTTTGGCAATAAGGGAATCGTAGTAGGGGGGAATAACATATTCGGCATACGCCGCTGTATCGACGCGCACCCCGGGGCCGCCGGGGGCATGCCAAGACGTGATCTTTCCAGGCGATGGCCTGTGCGTCACCGGATCTTCCGCATTGATCCGACACTCTATGGCGTGGCCGCGGAACTGTATGTTCTCTTGACGGTGTGGCAGCTTGTCCCCTGACGCGATCAGGATTTGATCCCGGACGATGTCAATTCCGGTGATCAACTCGGTTACGGGATGCTCAACCTGAACGCGCGTGTTCATTTCAATGAAATAGAACTGCTTCCGGTCGTCCACCAGGAACTCGACGGTTCCGACGTTTGAATATCCGACCTCCTCAATCGCTTTTACGATGCGGCTTCCCATTTGCTGGCGGATGGCATCGGTCATAATCGGCGATGGCGCTTCTTCGATCAGCTTCTGATGGCGTCTCTGAATTGAACATTCCCTCTCGCCGAGATGGATGGCTTTTCCGTACTGGTCCGCCATCACCTGAAACTCGATATGGCGCGCCTTATCGATATATTTTTCGATATAGCAGTTGGGAACGCCGAACGCAGCCATTGCTTCGCCCTGGGCATTCTTCAGAGCTGCGGACAGTTCCTTGCGATCATGAACGATCCGCATCCCGCGACCACCGCCGCCTGCAGTCGCCTTGATGATGATCGGAAATCCGACGGCTTCCGCCGTGGCTAAAGCTTCTTTTTCACTTTCGACCGAATCCGCTCCTCCGGGCAAGACAGGCACCCCCATCCGGTCCATTTCCCGGCGCGCCCGCGCCTTATCGCCCATCAGCCGAATGCTTTGTGCTGATGGACCGATGAACTTGATTTTGCTGGCTTCACATACTTCAGCGAAGTAGGCGCTTTCGGAAAGGAATCCGTAGCCAGGATGAATGGCATCGACATTGGAAAGCTCAGCCGCGCTTATCACGCTGGGGATGTTCAGATAGCTTTCAGAGCTCCTTGCTGGGCCGATACAGATGGCTTCGTCGGCAAATCGAACATGCAGCGCGTGACGGTCGGCTTCTGAAAAGATCGCCACCGTCTTGATACCGAGTTCCTTGCACGCCACTATGATCCTGAGGGCGATTTCTCCACGGTTTGCGACGAGTATCTTTCTGAACATATCGGTGAGGCCGCTTAACGCGGCCGAATGGCGAACAAGCGTTCGCCGTATTCAACGGGCTGTCCGTTCTCCGCGAAGACGGTGACGACTTCGCCGGCAGCTTCCGACTCAATTTCGTTCATCAGCTTCATAGCTTCAATGACGCAGAGCACGGTTCCCTTATCAACAGAATCGCCGACATTGATATATGGGTCCGAGGTCGGGGACGGCGCTCTGTAAAACGTGCCGACAATTGGAGACTTTATATAGAACAGATCGTCGGCCTCAACGGGCGCCTGGACGGGAATTGGAGGGGACGCTGGAGCGACGCTGACTGCAGCTGAAACATGGTGTGCAGCCGAAATTGTCGGATTTATGTGGTTTGAAGCCCGCTTGATCCGGAGGCGAACACCTGATTTCTCGATCTCGAGCTCCTCAATAGATTCCCTGGAGGTCACTAGATCGATGATTTCCTTCAGTTCCTTCAAGTTCATGATCAACAACCGACGAGTATAGCAGAAGTAGAAACACCTGTGACTGTCCTAACGATGGTTCCGGCAAAAATCTAGGATCTGGAGGTCCTGGCCCCCCGTAGTCTACTCAGGGAAGGTCCTGGCCAAGCTCCCAGGCGGACTTCTTGAGTTCGTATCGGGCGCGGCCGATCTGATCCGTCGATCGGAAGATCACAACTACGAAATTTTCGGGTGAAATCAAACGTGCAATGGCGACCGACTTATCAGCCACCATCATGTGTTCGACGATTTTGCCGGCGCCAGTGTCTTCGGCGGTTCGGCCGGCGATTCGCAGCAGCATCGCATATTCGTGGGCAACTGCTTCGATGTCAACGCTGCTATCCGAACGGACGGAATCAACAAGACCATCGGGACCCAGAAACAGCACTGCGCGCGAGCCCTCGAGGTTGGTCCTCAAGCGCTGCAAAACTGTTCGAACCCTGGTCTGCGTCAGTGTCGCCAAACGCCTTCAGCGCGCCTGAGGTTCCGCGGGCGCTGCCTCTTGGATCGGCATGACGGCGCTTATCGAATCCTGAGGTTTGATTCGAGGAGTAATAAAAAACAAAAGTTCCGACGTGCTCTTGATGGTGCTCGTGTTCTTAAACAAATGCCCAATCACCGGAAGACTTCCCAATCCCGGCACTTGGCGAATGTTCACAGAATCGCTGTCCACAAGAATTCCGCCGATTGCAGCGGTGCCTCCGTCGGGAATCAGAACCTGGGTTTGTGCACGCTGCGTCGAAACCGACGGAATGCCGTTTACGGCCCTAGCAAAATCCGGCTGGCTGTTTTCAATGGAGACAGTCAGGAGGATCGTGCCGGCCTCAGTGATCTGCGGCGTAACCTGCAACTGCAAAGAGAAGTTCAGGAACTGGACAGACACTGTATTGTTCACATTTGTCTGGACCGGAATCTGCGTTCCTTGCGAAACGACAGCAGCCTGATTGTTTTGGGTCGTCACCTTCGGTCGCGAAATCAATTTCGCGGTTCCCCGAGCTTCTGCAGCCGTGATGATTTCGTCCAGAATCACATCGCCGCCGGATTGAAGCAAAAATGAGAGCCCCGACGTGGCGGCGGCCGGGAAATTGGATAACAAGGGAATACCATTTCCCCCCGAGACGGCGCGAGGGGGCGGCGTGCGATCAAATGGACTCGCATTTCGCGGCGCGCCGGTCAGGATATTCCCTCCTCTGTTTCCCAGCACGAAACCCAGTTGGTTGCCGATATCACGAGAGAACGATTTGTTCGCCGAAAGCAACCGTGCTTCGATTTCAACCTGCTGGGCAGGGGTGTCCAGGAAACGGACCATCTCATCTACTTTTGAGAACTGGGATGGCGTATCCGAAATTATCAGCGCATTGCGGCGAGCATCCTGAATGATTGCCCCTCGGGGGGAAAGAAGCCCCTGGAGAGTCGCTGCAGCCGAGTCCGATTTAACGTAGTTCAAGACGAATGTGCGTGTCTGCAGCTCGGCCGCTTGCTCCTGAGCATCCCGCAATGCTTTGCGCGCCTGTTCCTCACTTTGCAGCGTGGAATTCGTGGCGATTCGCAGCACGTTGCCCTGAAGCTGGCCTCCGAACTGGTAGTTGCGCAATACGATGTCCAGCGCCTGGTCCCACGGGACATCCGTCAACTTCAAAGTAATCGTTCCCGCCACGTTCGGGTCCAAGACGATATTCAACCCGCTAATCTCTCCGATCAACCTGAAGAAATCTTTGACATCGAAATCTCGCAGATCGAGCGAAATGATTTCTCCGGAATACTGCTCGGTCGGAACCGGGTTCGCTAGGGGCGCCTGCGGCGTCATTGGCGGAGCCACAGTAATGTTTGTTTGCGCCAGTTGAAGCGGCCGGGCCGCCATAGCCAAAGGCATCACCGCACTGGCCTGCATCGCCGAGGCTAGCGTCATCAAAGGTTCCGTCGCCGGGCTCAATGCGGGCTGGGGAGGTTCCGGGGCAACAGGAACCCAATCGCTCCTGAACATTGGCGAACCCAGATCTACCTTAGGAAAGCTTAGAGGTTCTGCAAATTTCACTGTCTCGGGCAAGCCCGCCGTTTGATTCAGAGGAGCGCTGACAGTTTCACCGAAAACAATGCGAACCACGCCATCTGGATCATCAAGAACCCTGTACGGAACACCTGCCATGAGATCAAACACGATCCGGGTCGCCTGCCGTCGCCGGTCGCTGAAAAGAGATGCCCGAACACGCTCGACCCCCAAGTTATTGATCAACTTTTCCTTGAAACCAACTTCGCTTTGAATTCCATGGAAATCGATCACGAGCCGACGCGGCGAATTCAATTCGAAGTACGTGTACTTCGTATGCGAAGTCGCTGTGATCCTGACTTCCATTGACTGCCCGTCCGCGTTAAATGAGACATCTTTAACGACAGTGGTTTCCTTCGAGGAAGCGCCGTTTACGGTCAGCGTGGATATCAGCAACACCAACGCGACCGCTAGGAACTTCCTGGATGCAAAAGCTCTCATTAGTCTTCTCCTGGCGTGGGACGAACTTTCCGCTCAATCTCCCTCGGAGGTTCAGTGCTCTGTCTTCCGGTAGGCGTTAAAATAAACACTACGCCATCCGCCCGAATCTCCTTGATCACTCCGTCAAACAAGGCGTCGCCTTTGTAGACAAAATAGGTTCTGCCTCCCGGCGCTGTAAGAACGGCAACGTTCATGTTCGGTTCTTTCGAAGTTACGACTCCTGCGAGTACTGCTTCATTAATGAGAACCCCCTTCAATCCGGGAGGTCTCACAACCGGTACATCAGGCTCTTTCGGCTTTGGCTTCGGAACCGGGTTGATAAATGGGTCGCGCCGACCGCGAGCGTCGTACCTGTAACCTTGGGGCACAGCAAGCACAGGTGGAGGCTCCACCTCCGGTTGCTGAGCCTGCGGTGCGGCAGGCGGGTTCTGCACAAGCATCGCCGACAACGGCAGGGCGAAGCCGGCGGCGAGGGTGCAAACAGCGATGAGACTTCTATGCTTCATTTTCAAATTCACTTCGCCGGTGAGGGCGGTGGAGCAGTACTCGCGATCTGTTCCTCGCGGTACACAAAAGTGGTTGCCGTATAGGTGGCGCCAACGCTGGACGTTGCTGCCGCCTCCCCTTCAGTCGCGCGAGCCTGCAACCTGAGAGTGCCGATGTTTACGATTCGAGGCAGTTGCCGAATGCGATCCAGGAAGGCTCCCATGCTGTGAAACGTGCCCAGGACTTCCATATCGATTGGCCACTCGGTATACACCTCGTGATCGATGGCGGGTCTCGGACCAACTCGCAATATGCGCAGCGATGATGAACTGGCCGCCTGCTGAACGCTACGCAAAATCTGATCGGTTTCCTTCTCCTGAGGGAGAATGGATTTCAATGTTTCCAACTTTGCTTCCAACTCCTGGGCTTCCTTCTTGAACTGTGCAAATACCCTTTGCTGAGCAATGCTCTTGGCGATCGTTGCCTGCAGTTCCGAAAGCGCTGCTTCCTTGGCAGTGATTTCGTCTTGAATGGGTGTGAAGAACTGGTACGAAACCAGATACAGAAAACCCCCGCAAACTCCGGCCACGACAAGGATTTGGTAATACCATTTGAGCTTTTGAAAGTCCTTAAAGTCGACAGCCATTAGTTCCCTCCTGCAGGCACTGCGGTTTCAGGCGCGCTCGGGCGCACTGGCGGCGAGAATTCGCAGCTCATTGCGAATGTGAAATTGCCCTGACTGTCCTGTGCATTAACGAGGTTGATGTTTCGGAAATAACCCGTCGCTTCCAGATTGGAAACAAAATCCGCGATAGCATTCACCGAAGTTCCGGTGCCTGACATTGTGAGCACCGTGTTGTTTTGATCGAGATTGGAAAGCCACACATATTGCGTGCGTTCGATCGCCTCGCTCAAAATGTCCAGCGATACAACCGGACTCACCTGATTGCGCTTGAGACCCTCAATCACCTTAACCCTGTTTTCAAGCGCCTTCTTCCTGGCTTCGTAGATCTGATCCTGTTTGATGATGGCCTCAAGCTGCGCTTTCTGCGCCTCGGCTTGAGCGATCTGCCCCGTCAATTCCTCGCTTCTGGAGGTCAAAGCCATGTACGTCCAGACGCCATAGGCTATGGACGCCACAACAATCAGCCCTAGCACGATAGGCATGGCATTGGCCGGCATTGCGAGTTTCGCGCCGGTTTTTACAACTTTCTTCCTCTTTGCGCCCGTTAAGTTAACTTTGATCATTGATCAAACCCCCTTAACGCCAAACCCAATGCAACAGCGAGCGCGGGCCCGAAGGATCTGATCTTCGCCTTGTCCACCTTCGCGCCGACGGCGACGGACTTGAACGGATCCATCACTTCGGTCGGATAACCGAACGTCTCTTGTATTTTGTCCGGAAGTCCAAGCAAGTGGGACGTCCCACCGCTGATGACGATCCGGTTGATCGTTTCGGACGGATAAGTCTCTTTGAAAAAGTCGAACGTTTTCTGGAGCTCCATCACAAGCATGTCCGTGATCGACTCGAGCAGCGGCTGCACCATTTCGGCTTCCGATGTGCCGCCCTTTCCGAGTTTGAGATCCTCAGCTTCCTGAAAGTTCAGCTGCAATTCTTTTTGCAGAATATCGGTGTACTGATTCCCGCCAACCGAAACGTCGCGGATGAACAGAGGCATGCCCGCTTTCGTGATGTTGATGTTCGTCAACGATGCACCAATGTTCAGCAACGCAATCGTCGACAAGGGATCGGCCGAATAGTTGGCTTCGTATGCGTTCTGGAGAGCGAAGGCGTCAATGTCGACAACCTCTGGACTGCGTCCCGCAAGACTGATGACGTTGGTATGGTTCTGGATCTTGTCCTTCTTGGCCGCCACAAGGACTACTTCGATTCCCGGATCGTCCGACGCGGTCGTTCCAGGCCCGACCACCTGATAGTCGAGATTCACTTCGGAGATTTCAAACGGGATATATTGCTCGGCATCGAATTGGATGGACGCTTCCACTTCTGCTTCGGACGCGGCAGGCAATACAACCCTCTTCACAATGACGGAATGCCCCGAAACTCCGGTGGCAACACCCTTCGGTTTGAATTTTCCGTTTGTCAGGGTCTTCTTGATCGTGTCTGCAACCAGCGGCGCGTCGACGATAGCGCCATCCACAACGGCATCCGGACTTAAGGACTGATAGGCGAAGCCGATCACCTGATAGCCCTTCCTCGATTTTGTGACTTCGATCGCTTTTACGGCGCTCGAACCGATGTCGACGCCTACGAGCGGTTTACCTTTTCTGAAAAGCGACATGCGCTGCGACCTCTTTACTATCCTTTAACTGTGGTTTTCACCATCCGCCGTCCAGGCCGTGGATCCAACACTCTTTCGCTCTTTCGCTCCATCCATCGGTCCAAAAGATCTTTTTTGAACCGCCATCGATTGCCCAGCTTGAAAGCCGGAATCTTAGCCTCGCTCAGATACTTGTAAAGCGTGTCCGGAGAGATCCCCAGGTATTGGGACGCCTCGCGCAGTGTCATTACTTCCTTTAATCTTTCCATTGTCTCTACCCTGTCTCTCCAATAGATCCGGGCGTCTGTTCCCCGGTCCTACCGCCTGTCAGTGGGTTTTTGCTAATACTTAGCCTGTTTTACTGGCAGTCTTTCCGTTCTCTTACCCGTTTTCTGGAAAGGAGGCTATCAGTGTGACCAGCGTATTACAAGAATTTTGTGAGTTCAGGGACCTGAGCTGTCCCCAATGAACGCTAGCGTTTAAAGGTGTGTCCTTCACCTGCGGCTGTCGAGATATCCGCGGCCGCCGGGTTAATCTCTCACCGTGACATCCAAACCTTGCAAGAAATTCTGTAATTATTAAGGATGATTCATGATCACAATCAGGCGCGGTAATGAGCGCGGCCATGCCAACTACGGATGGCTTGAGACGTATCACACATTCTCATTCGACACGTATTACGATCCAGCTCACATGGGTTTCCGAACTCTGCGAGTGATCAACGAGGACCGTGTCGCTCCCGGAAATGGGTTTCCCACCCACCCTCACCGCAACATGGAGATCATTACCTATGTGCTGGAGGGTGCATTAGCGCACAAGGACAGCATGGGAACCGGCTCCGTCATTCACCCCGGAGAAATCCAGCGAATGACGGCTGGAACCGGCGTCACTCACAGCGAATTCAATCATTCAAAAACAGCATCGGTTCACTTCATTCAGATCTGGATTCTGCCGGAGGCCGATAACATTCTTCCGAGTTATGAGCAGAAATCATTCGACCCCGAGAATCTTCGAGGAAGCTTGAAACTCATCGCCGGATCGAATCCCACTCACGGAGCCGTTAAAGTCCATCAAGATGTCCAACTCTTCGCAACGATTCTGGATGGTAATTTCGTTAAGCACAGCCCTCAGAGTCACAGACATGCTTGGATTCAGGTCACTCGCGGAGTCGTCGATATCAATGGACTGAAACTTGAAGCAGGAGATGGCGTGGCCGTCAGCAATGAAGGCGAGTTGATCCTCGGCGGCAATGGCGAGTTGCTCCTGTTTGATCTCGCGTAGGGGACGGGAAAAAAGGGAGACCGTGGGAATTGCACTTCAGCAACTGCCCACAATCTACCTTTTTCCGTTTCCTTATCTTTCTTTAGGGAAGCTTGGCCAGAACTCGCATCAGGGCCTGATTGAATTTCAACGGCTCGGCCAGATCGGAGCCTTCGGCCAATAATGCATAGCCATACAGGACTTCAGCGTAATCGTCCAACATCGAGTCCTCTGACCGCTCACGCATTTTGGTAATCAAAGGGTGTTCTGGGTTCAGTTCCAGAATTCGCTTTTGTTGGGAGTGTCCGCCTTTGGCCTGGTTGAGAAGTTTTTCCAGATTGGGACTAACGTCCTGCTCAGAAACAACAAGACAAACAGGCGATGACGTCAAGCGCGATGAGAGCCGAACCTCCTTTATGCGGTCATCAAGAACCTTTTGGAGGGAAGAAATAAGTGACGCATACTCCGCCGATTTCTCGCTCAGGTCTTCTTGCTCGCCCAGATCGGCGACACCTTTGCCCACGGACTTCAACGCCTTCCCTTCGAACTCGAAAAGCGCCTGCACGAGTATCTCGTCAACCGGATCGACGAGGTACAGAACTTCGTAATCCTTTTCCTTAAAACCTTCAAGGTGGGGAGAGTTCTCCACTGCCCGACGGGATGGTCCCGTCAGGTAATAGATTGCACTCTGGCCCTCTTTCATGCGTGCGACGTAGTCCTTCAGCGTCGTCATTTTCTCCATGTCTTTTGAGGACTCGAAGAGGTACAGGCTGATCAGCTTGTCCTTGTTGTCGAAGTCGAGGCTCGCGCCTTCCTTCAGCACGCGCCCGAAGTGCTTAAAGAATTCGACGTACTTTTCAGCTTCGTTTTTTTGCATGTCCTCGAGCGAATCGAGGACTTTCTTAGTCAGCCACTTTCGCATCTGTGTGATGTGGCGATCTTCCTGAAGTCTTTGCCTGGACACGTTCAGCGGAAGATCAGCCGAATCCACAACGCCGCGCATGAAACGCAGATACGGTGGAAGGAGCTCTTCGCAGTGCTCCATGATGAGCACACGGCGCACGTAAAGATGCACTCCAAATTTGCCGCTAGCGTAGAACAAGTCAAAGGGAGCTTGGGATGGAACGAACAGGAGCGCCTGATATTCAGAACGTCCTTCCGCCCGAAATGACCATGTCTTCATCGGCTCGTTCCAGTCGTGGGAGATGTGTTTGTAAAACTCCCTGTATTCCTCTTCGCTCACCTCGGACCGCGGCCGGGTCCAGATGGGCTTCATGGAATTGAGCGGTTTTTCCGGCTCCGCCGCCTCCTTCTCCTTATAGATGATGGGATAGGCGACGAAGTCCGAATAACGTTTCACTATCCTGGAAATCACCCATTTATTGGTGAAGTCCTCGATTTCATCGTCCTCGAATTTCTTGAGGTGAAGCGTAATGGAAGTGCCGCGAGTGAACTTATTCGCATCCTTAATTGTGAAGGTTCCGTCGCCCGTCGACTCCCATTCGGTCGCCTGCTCCTCGCCAGACCTGCGCGTAAGGAGCGTCACCCGATCTGCAGCCATAAAAGCAGAATAGAAGCCCACCCCAAACTGGCCGATCAGCGTCGTCAGAACATCGGAAGACTTCTTCTCCTTCAGGGTCTGGAGCAAATCGCGCGTGCCGGACTTCGCTATCGTCCCGATATTTGCGATGACTTCCTCGCGGCTCATGCCGATGCCGTTGTCATGAATCGAGAGCGTCATCGCCTTTGGGTCGCTCTCAATCCAAATTTCAAGCTTGTCGTCCGCGCCGATGAGCTCCGGCCGGCTTAGCGCTTCAAATCGAAGGCGATCCAGCGCATCCGATGCATTGGAAATAAGTTCCCGCAAAAAAATCTCTTTGTTCGTGTAGAGGGAGTGGATCATCAAGTCAAGAACTTGACGAGCCTCCGCCTGAAATTGGAAAGTCTCTGCATTGGTTGTCATGAAAAGCAGTTTAGCGGGGAGGTCGGACGACTTCAAGGCAGGCGGCGGCCTGGGTTAACCCAGCCGCCACGATTCCTTTGAAACTTTCAACAAAGTTGATGGAAATTTTTCAAGATACTTTAGGCCGCTTACTGGCCTGCCAGCGCTCAAAGTCGCTGTTCAGGATAAAGAATTTGCGCCCGATCTGAACGATGCGAATGCGCTCATCTTCAATGATTCTGCGGAAATGGCGGACAGAAAAACCTGCAAGTTCAGCGGCGTTTGGGATATCCAGAAACGTCCTCTTAACGTTACATCCATCGGTGGCCTTCATATTTCCTCCCTTTCGCAGGGGAAATATGCAATTACCCTTCCGACATGT
>CAZIPZ010000088.1:0-16626 GCA_964541075.1 uncultured Solibacteraceae bacterium
AAAACGGAAACCTTCGGCGCAATCGTGGGTGCGATCGAGGTTCCTCCGGAGAAGACCGTTACTCAGCAGGTCCAGGTGGTGCTTCTTTCTTCCACTTATGGCGATTTGTACAACAGCGATGTTCAGAAACGCCTCGACGTGTATTGGGAGAGATACAAACCGGCTTTTGCTCAAAACAAGGAATTCTTTTACGAAATTTCCAGAACCGCACAGCGAGAGGCGCTTCAGTTCGTCATCAATCGCATGCGGCGCGACTTGCAAAATCATGCTTCCGAATTCATTCAGTCAACTTCAGATCGAAAATTTCAGTTCACAAGTATTCCGTTTGGGGAATACAAAGTAATTGCCACAGGAACTCTCGATCAGCAGGAATTTGTCTGGCAGCAGCAAGTTGACATCAAAACGACTCTTCCGCAATTTGTGGACCTAAAAGAACCGCTCCCGTGAGTTCTACCCAGTTTTTGCTCGTCGCCGGCGAAGCTTCGGGCGATATGTATGGAGCGGATGTCGCGCGAGCCCTCTTCCGACAGTTTCCCAACTGCCACATTTATGGACTCGGAGGCCCCAGGATGCGCGAGGCCGGGGTCGAGCTCGAAGGGGATATTCGGCAAACCGCCGTAGTGGGCCCTTTCGAGGCTGTTAGCCATCTTGGCATCCTTTATCGTTTCTTTCGTAAACTTGCGGACCGCGTTGATAACGAACCGCCAACCGCCGCAATATTGATCGATTTTCCTGACTTCAATCTGCGTCTGGCAAAGCGAATAAAAAATGCCGGAACGCCCGTGATTTATTACGTCAGTCCTCAAATCTGGGCCTGGCGTGAAGGGCGTATCCACCAGATCCGCCGGCTCGTGGACAAAATGCTCGTTATTTTTCCGTTTGAAGAGGAAATCTATCGACGCGCTGGGGTCGATGTCGAGTTTGTCGGGCATCCATTGATCGACACCGTTTATCCCACCAAATCCAAGGAAGAGTTTTGTGCAGAATACAAATTAGATCCGAGAAAGCCGATTGTAGCCCTGCTTCCAGGCAGCCGGCGAAAAGAGATCCACTACATCCTGCCAACACTGTGTAAGGCTGCGGATCTGATAGGCGCACAAAAAAAGGATACCCAGTTTGTCTTACCCATTGCGCCCGGTTTGAATCGCGGTCTTCTTGAGAACATCATCCAGACGCGACCAATTCGAATTGTTACAGGACAGACTTACGATGCTGTCCGTTACTCGCGCGCGGCAATCGTGGCCAGCGGTACAGCTACCCTTGAAACCGCTTTGCTCGGCACGCCTGAAGTAATTGTCTATCGAATATCAGGTGCAACGTGGCTTCTTGGGAAATTCCTCCTCAAGGTGCGTTTGTTCGGAATTGTGAATATCATTCTGGGCGAAGAAGTGGCGCCTGAGTTGTTTCAAGACAAGATGACTCCTGAAAGCATTTGCACCATTACGTTGAGGCTCATGGATGACGTGTGGGCGCAATCAAGGATTCGCGGAAACTACGAGCGTCTGCGACGGCAGCTGGGCGGGGGAAAAGTCGCGGAACGTGTGGCTGATGCGGTTTCGAGAGTGGTTAACTCCGAACAGCGACAAACGAAAGGATGATAGTGGAATCCACCGGCCGGCCGAACGCCGTGGCAGGCGTGAATTTGGAAAAGTAAAGCAACTCCCCAATCCAGCGATTGATTTCGGGATCGGCAGGACCAGAGATGATATGGTACTCGACAACTCGGCCATCGTTTCCAACGTGAGTCTCGACCATCAGTGGCTCATCGGGCATTTTGTTTTCGCTGACGGCAAGACGAATCATTGTCGGGTCACTGGTGCGGACGGGCTGGAAGAGCGCGATCAGCGCGCTATCGTTCATTCGATCATTCGCCATAACCGTCGAGTTCGAAGCGAGACTTCCTAGCAAAATCCCAAAGAAGAGCATCGTCAGCGAGGTGCCCAGAATCGCTGGAACCGCGATCGGTTTCAAAATGTTGGCGACTCGAGTTTCCCAATTCTTTAAATGATTGTCATTGCGAGCCTGAGACAGCAAAACGCGAGTTTCCAACACCAAGTCATCCGGCGGGGCGGGACGATCAATGCGTGTCATGAGACTTCTCACCGAAATACATGACTGGAGCTGACGCTGGCAAGGCTCACACTGAGCAAGGTGCTTCTGCAACTGCTCTGCCTCTTCAACCGAAGCCATTGAGTCGATAAAAGGACTCATCAATTCTTCAGCGTCGGAACAATCCAAGTCGCCTTGATGCGACAGTTTGGCGCCTATTCGATCGACCAATGTCGTGATGTTGGATTGAATTTTTTTCATCACCGTTCTCAAACCCGCTGAACCGACAAATAACGCATGAGCGATTTCTTCAAGTCCGCACGCGCACGAACCAAACGCGACTTCACCGTTCCCATCGAGATTCCCAAGATGTCCGCGATCTCGTTATATGAAAATCCTTCGATGTCGCGAAGCACGATGATCGAACGGTGATCGCTTGAGAGTTTTCCCAGCGCTTGCTGTATCGCCTCATCTCGCTCCTTGGATTCCAGAACCTGCTCGGGCGTTGGCTTTGAGTCAGCAAAATAGTGTCCATTGCCGTGTTGTTCATCGTCCAGCGATGTCGTCGACATCCGGTGGCGCCGTTTCCACCATCGCAGTCGGTTCAACATCTCGGAAAGGGCTATCCGGAAAATCCAGGTTTTCAGAGCAGCCTCGCCTTTGAAACCGCCGATATTCCGAAACACCTTCAGGAATATTTCTTGAACGACGTCCGAAGCGTCGGCGGAATCGCCGAGCATACGGTATGCAACGTGGTAAATCGATGCATGATAGGTCCGTACAAGCTCGTCGTAGGCCTCATCTTCATTCGCCTGCAAGCGATGAACGAAAAGTGCTTCCTCCGCGTTAAGCCCAGCGGAGCGTTCCAGGTCGTTGTAGGCGATCTCTCTGCGCATCGATAAAAACCTTAAGCCCTGGTGCTTCGAATAGGAGTTGACCGATCGTCCGCCTTCATATTCAAGAGACACCAGGCGGAATAAATTGTTCCACAAATTTGGCGCCGGCGGCGATTATTTCTTGGACGGCGCTCTTGGTGGGGGCTTCGCAATAGACCCTCAATAAGGGTTCTGTCCCAGATTGCCGAAAGAGAATCCAGCTGTCTTCTCCCAAAAAAACTTTAGAACCATCAAGTTGCCCGACTTGCTGCACCTTTCTGCCTGCAAAAGACGCTGGTGCATCGGTCCTCCATCTTTCCACGACCTCCTGGCCTGCAGCTATTGGAACGTGCATGTCGCGGCGGTCATAATGGAATTCTCCAAACTCTTTCCACATATCTCGAATCAACTGTGTGCAGGTTTTCCCGGATGCTGCGAGCAAGTCCAGCATGAGAAGGTTAATAAAGATGCCGTCTCTTTCCGGCAGATGGCGGGACAGCCCGATGCCCCCGCTCTCCTCCCCTCCAATGAGGACTTCTTCCCGGAGCATCAGTTCACCAATATTCTTGAAGCCTATTGGCGTTTCGTGAAGTCTTAGCCCGCAAGCCGTGGTGATTCGCGGAATCAGCAGGCTCTGTGAAACGGTCTTTGCCACCGAACCGCGCCACCCTTTGTTTCGGTATACGTGAAGAAGCAACAGAGAAAGCGTCTGAAGGGTGTTCACAAACGCGCCTGATTCGTCGACGATGCCAAGTCGATCGGCATCCCCATCCGTCGCCAAACCAATTGCCGCGCCGCTCTCTCTCACCGCAGCGCTCAAGGGCTGCAGTTGCGGCATGATAGGCTCGGGATTGACGCCGCCAAACAACGGATCGGGATTCCCTCGAATGGTCCGAGCATTGCACGACGTCTGCCGCAGCATCTCTTCAAGAATCGTACCGCCGCTGCCGTGCATGGAATCCACAACAACCTTAAGTTTCGATCTCGAAATGCAGTCCCAGTCGACGAGCGACATCAGATGATCAAAATAAGGTGCGGCGGGATTTACGATTTCTATTCCTTCCGCGCTTCGTCTGGGAACGTTGCCACCGAGATTTCCTTCGATCTTGTTTGTAATGTCAGGCGTAGCACTCCCTCCGAACGAGGCCTTCACCTTGAAACCGTTGAACTCAGGCGGATTGTGACTCGCGGTAATGACGACGCCGCCAACGAAACCGAGGCGTTTCACCTCGAATGAGACGTAAGGCGTCGGATAGGGACGGTCGAGCAAAAGGACCCGATAACCATTGCCGCGGAAAACTTCGGCAACCGACTGCGCAAACCGTTTTGAAAGAAACCGAACGTCATAACCGATGAAGACGGCCCGCTCCCGCGCCTGAACGGATTCAAAATATTCCGCCGTTGCCTGAGCTGCGGATCGCACGTTTTCATAAGTAAACGAATCCGCGATTACGGCGCGCCAGCCATCGGTGCCAAATTTTATGGAGGGCTTCATAAGCAGGAGTAGTCCGTTACGACCGTCATGTCGCCCAATACCGCGCCTGCTTTGATGTTGGCCGAGCGACCAATACAGCATCCTTTTCCGATGATGCCTCCGATAATTCGGGCGTCTGCATCTATCTTGGCGCCGGACCACACAATGGAATCAACCACCTGAGCGCCTTCGTCTATCTTGCAATTTCGACCTATGACCGAATTCTCAATCCGCACACCGGTCCGTATCGTAACGCCGGGTGCAAGAATGGACTTCGCATCAACAGATGCATCGACTGGAAGGAAATCACGGTCGAAACTACTCGGAGGAATACGAGGCGAAGCAAATCTCCTCGCCAGAATGTCGTGATGCACCTGCATGTATTTCTCGGGCGTGCCTATGTCGATCCAGTAACCATTCAGCACATACGAAAGCACGGGTTCCTTGTGCTCGAGCAGGGCGGGAAACAAACCGCGTTCGAAGGAATACGGCTCATTCTTCGGCATATATCGCAAAACCGAAGGTTCGAGGATATAGACTCCGGCATTGATCGTATTGCAGGTAATCTGGTCGAGACCGGGTTTTTCGCTAAAGCGCTGAACCCATCCTTCCGGGTCCGTTTCGACAAGACCGTAAGCCGAAGGGTTCTCGACCGGCGTCAGGACCAACGTAGCGACTGCGCCGCGTTTTCGATGCAACGCAATAACGGCCGACAGATCGAGATCAGTGAGGACGTCGCCGTTAAAGACAACTGTGGTATCGCTGATGTGCTCCTCTGCGTTCTTGAAGGCCCCTCCCGTACCCAACGGGATGCTCTCGACCACGTACCGAAGGTGGACGCCGTATTCGGATCCATCTCTCAATAAGTCCTCTATTTTCCGGGGTTGATAGGAGAGACTGAGAATCACCTCATCAATTCCCGCGCTCCTCATTAAATCGATTTGATACAGGAGAAATGGGGCGTTCGCGACCGGGACGACCGGTTTCGGGGTGTTCAGTGTGAGGGGGCGAAGACGTGTGCCCTTTCCGCCAGCGAGGATAACTCCCTTCATGGTCCTACCGACTTTAACACACCAAAAAACTGAGTCCGCAAAGTGCCCTGCCTATACTAGAATAATTGCCTATGAATCTCCCCAACGGCCTAACGCTGATGCGAATCTTCCTGGTTCCTCTGCTTGTGGCCGTGCTGCTGACGAAGTACAACGTGCTCATCGCAGCGGCAATTTTTTTGGCCGCGTCCCTCACGGATCTCTTGGACGGATATTTCGCGAGAAAGCGAGGGCAGGTAACCACGCTGGGAATTCTTTTGGATCCCGTCGCGGACAAGCTGCTTATTTCATCTGCTTTCATCTCTTTGGTCCAGCTTCAAATTGTTCCCGCTTGGATGGTGGTGATCATCATTGGAAGGGAATTCGCGGTAAGCGGCCTTCGCAGCATAGCCTCCGCTCAAGGCTTTACAATCGACGCTTCTGAGCTCGGAAAAATCAAAATGGCAACCCAGGTTGCCGCGATCACGCTCCTCATAATGGGAAGCGAGTATCCGATTTTCCGGGATGTTGGCGGTATTGCACTTTATTTTGTCGTTCTCTTCGCTCTTCTCTCCGCTGTCGACTATTTCCGGACATTCTGGACCAAGATCGATGATCGATTCAAAGCCCGGGAACGCCGGCGCCTCATTCTGCTCAAGAAACGTCAGCGGCGTCATGTTCCAACTCAGTGAAACGGAACAGCAAACACTTCTGGAAATAGCTCGTGGATCGGTTCACGGTTATCTCTCCGGCCAGCCGTATCAACCCAAGGACATTCCAGCCGGAATCCTTATCGAACCGCACGGAATTTTCGTCTCGATCCACAAACACAAAAGACTTCGAGGCTGCATAGGAAACATCAGTCCTGATGGCCCGCTCCACCAGCATGCGGCGAATTGCGCGATTGCGGCCGCGATTTCTGACTCTCGTTTTCCGCCGCTCGCGGAAGCGGAACTTGATGAGATCGAATTCGAGATTTCCGTACTATCGCCCATAGAACGCATTGAAAATGTCGGCATGGTCGAAGTTGGGTTGCACGGCTTGATGATTGTGAAAGGAAAGTCGAGGGGCCTTCTCCTGCCGCAGGTTGCAGTTCAATACGGTTGGACAGTGGAGAGGTTCTTAGCGGAGACCTGCATAAAGGCCGGTCTTAAACCCGACGAATGGAAGCGAGACGCGGACATTCACGTTTTCAGCGCTTTCGTGTTTGGTGAAAGGCGCAGTTCTTCCGCCACCTATTCATGATCCTTCAACTTCCTTACCCGAACATCGATCCGGTTTTTCTACATCTCGGTCCGTTGCAGCTGCGGTGGTATGGCCTGATGTACATGGCGTCGTTCATCCTGGGCTATCTGATCTTGAAGCGCCTTGCTCGAGACCGCAGCCTCGATCTCACTTCAGACGATCTTTACGATCTGCTTTTCTATCTCATTTTGGGCGTCATGATCGGTGGTCGCCTGGGGTATGTCCTTTTCTATGATCTCAACTCGTACTTGTCTGATCCGCTCTCGATCCTGGCGATCTGGCAAGGAGGAATGTCATTTCACGGCGGCTTTATAGGCGTTGTCGTCGCCGCCCTATGGATCACCCGCAAGAAAAGTTGGAATTTCTGGGAAATCGCCGATCTCGTTTCTGTAGGCGTGCCGATCGGGTTGGGCCTTGGACGAATCGGAAACTTCATCAATGGCGAGTTGTTTGGGAGGCCATCAAACGTTCCCTGGGCGATGGTGTTTCCACAGGCAGGAGATCTGCCGCGGCACCCGTCTCAACTTTATGAAGCGTTCCTTGAAGGGGTTTTGCTGTTTCTTATTCTGCGATGGCTTTACAGGAAGCTCCTACCCGAGGGGACGGTGTTCTGGGGTTTAGTCGGATTCTATGGTCTGTTTCGGTTCTTGGTGGAGTTCGTTCGGGAGCCCGATGCGCACATCGGGCTCGATCTGGGTCCGTTTAGCAGGGGTCAATTGCTCAGCTTTCCAATGCTGGTTCTCGGACTGTTCATGATGATCACCTACGCTCGACGGAATCCCCGGCAGAAACCCCATCGGCCGCATAGGTCACCAGCGCGGTAGATGCCCGTTCTCCGACCTTTAATATGACGACTTCACCGATGGCGATCCGCTGAGCTTCGAGCTTTTCCACCTCTGGCGGAACTTCATACTGTATGGTATCCAGTTGAATTTCTCTTGAGACGACGAACACGTCGCCGGGTTTCACATTTCCCTCGGCGCCAATATTCAAGTAAACGATCATCCCTTCGGAAGCGACTCCCTTTTCAAGGGAACCCAAGTGCCCGCCCTTAATGCCTGGAATCGCTCCAGAACCCTTGAATACAGACCCAAAGTTGCTCAAGGCACCTTTAGTAATTACGACAGAGCCTGCAACCTCACGGCCCGCATTGAAAGGGTTGAATGGTCTCGGACGCGCAACAACCGGAATGTTGATTGTCGGTGAAGGAAGCATGATGTCACCGATCTCTATCGCTTCACATGCCGTGACCACCCGCGCGATGGCAAAATCAGGTTGGGCGATCGACACCTGAACTTGCGCAATCTCCAAATAGTGCATACCGAGGTCTCGCTCTGCTCGCGTCGCACCATTGGGGGCCTCCAACTTTCGCGTTGGTCGAATGACTTCATACTTCGCACCAACCTGTAAGCCGTCCTCTGTTCCCTGACCCAAATACACATAGTCGCCCTCAGTAGCCAGAGCGCTGTTATCCGAATTGAATTTCGCAATGACTTTCAGATCCTTGGGAAGTTGCGTCTTTTGGACGAAACCCGAACAAAGCATGTCACCCATCTTGATTTCCGCCACCGGTCTCGCCTTCGCGATGATCAGGCCAGGTGCGGGCGCCGGTTGAGCTTGCCGCGGGGGAGCTGTCTGACCAACCTGCCGCACAGGCGGCTCCTGCACCGACACTGCCGGCGTGGGAGGCGGCGGCTCGGGAGCAGGCGCTGGCGGCGTCACCTCCGTGATCTGCGTGACAGGACGAATCAGAATCTTGTCGTTCGGATAAATCCAATGCGGGTTAACAATATGTTCGTTTTGCTCCCAAATCTGCGGCCAGAGCCGTGGATTCTTTAACACCTGTCCGGCGATCCCTGACAAGGTATCCCCTGCAAGCACGACGTAAACTTCGAAGTTTTCGGGATTCGTCGGATCATTGTTCGCGGTGAAGTGACCGTCCGCTCGTTGAGTCAGATTTTTCGGAGGCGGTCCTTGCTCGGGTGCAGACTTCTGAGCCGTCAATGGCTCTGCCCAAGCCGTTAGAGTCAGCAGCAGAAAAGCCGTTAAGGTCTTCATAAGTCCGCAATTAGTAGCAGAAGCGCATGAACCCGTCAACGAAATGTAGCGCAGGAGTTAGTCTGTTCGTGTGTTAATTCGCAGTTCAGTGAAACACTAGGATGCTTTCAAAAGCCGATGCATCTCCACACATAACCGGCGAATGCCGGCTGCAAGCAGCACCTTGCCATTAGAGTCCGCTTGCCGAGAAAGCATCAGCAAGGCGTCGAGCAGTTTCTCCTCGTAGTCTTTCCGGTCGGGTTCAATCTGCAACAGCTCCTGATAGCCATGAACGGTGGTAACACAGTCGACAATCTCTTCGCTGCCAATGGTTCTAATGGCCTCTTCTGTGAAGCGGGATATTTGTGCGTGGGTCGATAATGACAAAACGGGTTTCCAAATAGTCGGAAGGTTCGGGTGCCGCGGGCAATCTGGAAACTTCGCACCCTTCGCGACGGCAACCTCACGTCCGCAGCAAACACTCTTGAACACTCCAAAGGTTGTGCTGATTTCACCGTTTCCGGGCAATCGTCCCTTCCATTTGCGCTGTTCCTTAGCGATCCTGTCGAATTTGGCTTCCGAATATCGCGATCCTGTTGCATACCAGTCAGCAGCGCTCCGGTTGAGTTGCAAGCTAAATACCACCCGTCGCGAAAAAACTTGATACGCTGTGTTTGGCAGTGCACACAAGCGTCGAGCAATGATGGCGACGAAGATATGCAAAAGCGCCCGTGGCAGAGAGATGCCACATAGTGGCGCCTGGGGTTTACAGGATGGCGGCCTTCTCGGTTTCCCTCCCTCGCAAAAATCACAACCATAAGGCGGAACCGCATTCTGACAAGGTTTGGGAAAGGCCGAAATCTCCTGCGGTGAGAGAATTGTGATATCCTCAGTTGTTTCTAAAGCGTCTGTAGTGCTGGACTAAGCGTGCACGAACGCATTTACGACAACATTTGTCAGATTATCGGGAACACTCCCATCGTTCGGCTGAATCGCATCCCGCGAGATGGGTGGGCCGAGATGTTGGTGAAGCTGGAATTCATTAACCCTGGCGGCAGCATCAAGGACCGCATCGGCCTGAGCATGATCGAGGCGGCGGAGCGGCAGGGGAAACTCAAGCCGGGAGGCGTCATTATCGAGCCCACCAGCGGAAATACAGGAATTGGACTGGCGATGGTGGCCGCCGCAAAGGGGTACAAGGTCATCCTCACGATGCCTGAGGACATGAGCGTGGAGCGTTTAAATCTCCTGCGCGCGTATGGCGCTCAAATCGTGTTGACAGCTCGCGCGGAAGCGATGCAGGGCGCTATCGACAAGGCCGAAGAGATTCTGCGGGAACACCCCGACTATTTCATGCCACAACAATTCCGAAACCCAGCGAATCCGGATGTTCATAGAAGGACGACAGCAAAAGAAATCCTTGAAACAACTGAAGGAAAGCTTGATGCCCTCATCGTGGGCGTCGGCACAGGCGGCACCGCAACTGGAACCGGCGAGGTGATGAAGCAGCAAATCAAATCGCTGAGGATTTTTGTGGTGGAGCCTGCAGACTCTCCGGTTTTGTCGGGCGGAAGACCTGGACCCCATAAGATCCAGGGCATTGGCGCCGGCTTTGTACCGGAAATCTTTAACCGAGGAGTCGTGGACAGAGTCATCCCCATTTCATACGATGACGCGCGTCGCACCGCGCGCCGCCTTGCGGAAGAAGAGGGGATCCTCTGCGGAATCTCCTCGGGAGCGATTCTTCACGCCGGCTGTTCCATCGCCCAGGAACTCGGCCGCGGAAAACGTCTGCTCGCAATCCTGCCTGACACCGGTGAGCGATATCTCAGCACGGAGCTTTTTTCATGAAGCCATCACATCCATGGATGGCTTTCGCGGAGCCGCGGACGAAAGACTAGGCATGCGTCCCGGCGGGCTTTGCGTTTCCCTTACACCGGAAAGTATCGACGACATTTTTGCTGCGGATGTCGCGGGAGCGGACTGCGTCGAAGTCAGGCTCGATTACCTCAAAAATCCGCAGCAATCGGCTGCTACTCGATGGGACCGTTTTTCCATTCCCGTTATTGTGACTTGCAGGGGAAAAGAGCAAGGCGGGCGATTTGAGGGTTCCATCGAAGAGGAGTTACGCATACTCGATCATGCCGCACGTAACGGAGCCAGGTTCATCGACGTTGACTATCGTTATGCTCGGCCCTTCGCAAATGCCGAGGTTATCGCTTCGTTTCACGATTTCACGTCCACTCCGCCCAATCTCGATCAATTGCTCGATCGCATCTGCGCGACAGACGCCCAAATCGCAAAGATCGCAACAACGGCGAATTCCTGGTCCGACAATAGACGTCTGCTGGATTTGCTTTCCCGCAAATGGCGAAAACCGGTGATCGTCATCGGCATGGGCGACGTTGGACAGATCACACGAGTCGTCGGTCCATCAAGAGGAAGCTTTCTCACTTATGCATCATCTTCAACGGCTTCAGCGCCTGGACAGCTGAGTATTCGCGAGATGTTGGATGTATATCACTTTCCCAATGTGCGGCGCAGCGCAAAGCTGTTTGGAGTGTTAGGTTACCCGCTTGGACATTCCTTATCTCCGGTTTTGCACAATTCCGCATTTGCAGAGCTGGGTGTGGATGCGGTTTACCTGAAGTTTCCGACCACCGACGTTGCGGATTTTTTCAGCAACGCGCGCCTTCTAGGAATAGAAGGAGTGTCGGTAACCATTCCTCACAAGTCCGCGGTTGTTCCTTTTCTTTCGGGACAATCGCCCGAGTCACTCGAGGCAGGAGCAGTAAACACGGTTTTCACCAAGGACGGCGAGTGGCTGGGTGAGAACAGCGATATTCACGGAGTCCGGTGCGCTCTGGCAAGAGCCGGATTCGATCCCGCGGGCAAGAGTGTCGTGATTCTCGGAAGCGGAGGGGCGTCCAAAGCGGCCCAGGTCGCGGTAAAGGACGCAGGGCGACTAACAGTTTTATCTCGGCGGGAAGTGCAAGAGAACAAACCTTTTGATTGTGATTTGCTAATTAATGCGACGCCTGTTGGTATGCATCCTGCAGTGGACGCGTCACCCGTCGACGGTCCTATTCGGGCGAGTGTGGTCTTCGATATGGTCTATAATCCGCCAATCACGCGCCTCTTGAGAACCGCTGCAGATCAGGGCAAAACAATCATCCCGGGCACTGCGATGTTCTTGGCGCAAGCAGCCCGGCAATTCGAAATCTGGACCGGACTTTCAGCTCCCCAGAAAATTTTCGATCTAACACGACAACTCATATGAAGTCAGGTTACACATTTCGTGTCCCGGCAAGCACAGCCAACCTTGGCGCGGGTTTTGACGCGCTAAGTTTGGCATTGGACAAGTATTTGAAGGTAACGCTCGAGAAAGCCTCATCGCTCGTCATCGACGCACGAGGCGTGGATCAAGAACTCATCCCGAAGACGCCGGACAATCTCATTGTGCGCGTAGCAAGTCGAACAGCGGCCATGCGAAAGCGGGAGTTGCAGCCATTCCGCATCACAATCGATAACGAAATTCCCTTGGCTCGCGGCATGGGAAGTAGCGCTGCTGCCATCATCGCAGGAATTACGTGTTATGAACTCATTTCGGATGACCGGTTGAACGAACAGCAACTCTTTGAGTGTGCTCTTGAGTTTGAGCCGCATCCCGACAATCTCGCGGCGGCTCTTAGGGGGGGCCTGATCGCAGCCGCTGGAACGGCGAATGGCGATGTCTTAATCGCCAAGCTGTCCATCCCTTTCGGGATCCGACCGATCATGGTGATTCCCTCGTTTGAGCTCTCAACAGAGAAGGCGCGAGGGGTGCTGCCGCAAACGTATTCCAGAAAAGACGCCGTATACAACATCCAGCGCTCCGCTCTGACGATAGCTGCGCTGACGACAGGCTCCTGGGGGCTGTTGCGTGAGGCGATGCGGGATCGGATTCATCAGCCTTATCGAGCAACGCTGATCCCCGGGTTTAATGAAATGATGGCGCTCGAAACGCCAGGGTTGCTGGGCATTGCGCTGAGCGGCGCCGGGCCGACAATTCTTGCATTCGCGAAACCTGAAAGTGCGTCGAATGTTGCGGACGCCATCGTGGGCGAATTCCGGAAGAACGGGGTGGAGGCCACACCCCACTTTGCAAACATTGACAACGAAGGAAGGTTGATTGATCCATGAGAAAAAGAGTTGGAATTCTTGGGGCTACAGGAACGGTAGGTCAGCGAATGATTCAGTTGCTCGATGGTCATCCGTGGTTCGAAGTTTCGGTCGTTGCGGCTTCCGACAACTCAGCCGGAAAAAATTATGCTCAAGCGACACGGTGGTTGCTTGAGACCCCAATTCCCGATTCCGTCGCGAGAATGACTGTTCGACCCTGTCAGCCTGGGCTGGAGTGCGATTTTGTCTTATCCGGTTTGCCTTCGAATGTGGCTGAAAACATGGAGCTGCAGCTGGCGCAGTCCGGCCTTCCGGTTATAAGCAACGCATCCAGTCATCGCATGAAAAGCGACGTTCCATTGCTTATTCCAGAGATCAATCCGGACCACCTCGACTCGATCGAGCAACAAAAGAAGCGCCTCGGCAGCCGGGGATTCATCGTTACAAACCCGAATTGCTCGGCGATTGGACTCGTCTTTCCCCTCGCAGCATTGGAACGCACTTTCGGACTCGATGCGGTGCATGTTGTAACAATGCAGGCGCTTTCGGGCGCCGGATATCCGGGTGTCGCATCATTGGACATTGCAGACAACGTGATCCCCGCAATCGACTCCGGCGGTGAAGATCGGAAGATCGAGACAGAACCGCTCAAGATTTTGGGACAGTGGCGCAATCAGGAATTTGTCGACGCCCCGATTCGCATCAGCGCGCTCACCCATCGCGTGAATGTGCGGGATGGGCATCTGGAAGCGGTCTCAGTCAAGCTGCGAAACAAGGCTTCTCAGGAGGACTTGGAGAAAGCGATTCGAAATTATAAGTCGCCGGTGGAAGAGCTGAGTTTACCTTCGGCGCCACGGCCACCCATGATTTTGGAAACTCATGCACAACGCCCTCAACCACGCCTCGATCGCGACCGCGGCAAGGGCATGACCGTTGTCGTCGGGCCGCTAGCCCCTTGTCCGGTTCTTGACTACAAGTTTCGTGTTCTGAGCCACAACACTATTCGCGGCGCAGCGGGGGCGGCAATTCTCAACGCAGAGCTCCTATATCGCAAGGGTGTGATTGGATGAAGGCTTATACCCAGATTCCTCCGGGAACTCAGATCCTCGTCGGACGCGCCGCCCGTCGGCGCCGCGTTCTGGAGCGTGTGATCTGTTCGGTTTTCGAAGGCTGGTCGTACGAAGAAATCATCCTCCCGATTTTCGACTACTACGATGTTTTCATCAAGGGCATGGGAACGGGCCTTGAGGAACAGATCTATCGCTTTATCGATCGCGAAGGAAACATCCTGGCATTGAGACCGGAGTTCACATCACTTGTTGCAAAAACCGCCGCTACGCGGTTGTCCTCCGCGCCGAAACCGATTCGCCTTTATTACTCGGGCGAGGTCCTGCGTTTTGAAAAACCTAAAGGTGGACGGCAGCGAGAGTTTGCCCAGATCGGCATCGAAAAGTTCGGCGGCGTGCAAAGAACCGCAGATGTCGAAGTTTTGCTGATGGCAGTGGAGGCATTTGACCGGCTCGGAATAGCGGATTTCCAAATCAATCTCGGAAGCGTGGACTTCTTCGGCGGAATTGTCGATCGCATTGATCTCCCGCATGATCAAGTCGCCGAACTGAAGGACGCTCTCAACCTTAAAGACCAGTCGGGACTGGAAGCATTGCTCAAGCGGCTTCCTCTTGAAGAGCGGCGAAAAAATATCCTACGCAGCATCCCTCATCTAACCGGTGGACGAGGGGTCATATCGGAAGCGCGGCAACTCGTGCGCAATCCAAGGTCGGTCAAGGCCCTCGACCATCTTGACGAAATCTGCTCAATCTTCGAACGCCTCAACCTCGCTCGTCATCTGACGATCGATTTGGGGGAAGTTCGAGGATTTGACTACTACACCGGAATTCTTTTCCGAGCGTACGTTCGTGATCTTGGCTTCGAGGTGGCCAGTGGCGGCCGGTATGACGGACTGCCAGGAGCATTTGGCCAGGATCTGCCCGCCGTGGGTTTCTCTTTTAGCCTGGATCGTCTCGAGCAGATTGTCAGTCCGGACTGGGATGCGGCAGGACGCGAAAACCCGGCCGTCGACTCTGCGGACAGTTTCGAGCATGCGCTGGAGTTGAGACGCTCCGGCAAGGCGGTGAAGCTATGCTTGTAATCGCTCTTTGCAAAGGAAGAAATCTCGATCCTTCGTTGGACATTCTTGGGCGCGCCGGAATTCGATTCACCGAGGACCTCGCATCGTCTCGCAAACTGATCTTTGAATCCGAAGATGGACGGCATCGCGTAATCCTTTTGAAGCCTGTTGATGTCCCAACATATGTCGAATACGGAGCAGCAGATGTTGGGATCGCCGGCCGGGATGTCATCATGGAGTCGCGAGCAGATCTTCTGCAGCCGCTTGATCTGGACTTCGGCCATTGTAAAATCGCTGTAGCGGCGCCAGGCGGTGTTCACTCCATCAACGGCTCGGATCACCCGACCGTTCGCGTAGCGACAAAATATCCGCATATCACGCTTGATTACTTCACTTCTCGCGGAATACCGGTGGAGATCATTCCGTTGTCCGGCTCTATTGAACTGGCGCCACTAATCGGCCTTGCGGACCGGATCGTGGATCTTGTGGAGACCGGTCGAACCCTGAAAGAGAACGGACTTGAGGTTGTCGAAATCATCGCTGAAAGCTCGGCGAGACTGGTTGTCAACCGAGCGGGTTATCAGACAAAGCGTCAGCAGGTTCTGGATCTTATTCGCTCCCTTGAGAAGGTTGTTTCATGAGAATTGTTGACCTCACAGCTGGATTGGATACCAAGGGCGTCGACGCAGTGTTATTCGCAGACGATTCCCAAAAAAAGGTCGATGCCGCGGTCTTGGAGATTCTCGATCAGGTGAAGACCAAGGGAGACGTAGCTCTTTGCGAGTACACCCAGCGCTTCGACGAATACACCATCCGTCCTGAGACCATGCGCGTTCCGCGGGAAGACATCGTCGAATATGCGGCCGGCGCAGATGACGAACTGGTGACCATTCTGCAAAAAGCGATCACCAATATTCGGGAGTATCACGAGCAGCAGGTCGAGGATTCATGGGAGTATTACGCCGGAGACGGCGTCCGCCTGGGCATCAGACTGACACCTCTTGAGCGGGCTGGAATTTACATTCCAGGCGGCAAGGCCGCCTATCCTTCCTCTGTCCTGATGAACGCGATTCCGGCTCAAGTTGCCGGCGTTGAACGCATCGTCGTCGTCACTCCTCCCCGGTCACTCGAAGAAAATCCATTGGTCGCAGCAGCCTTGAATTTGCTCAATCTGCATGAGGTTTACCGGATCGGTGGAGCGCATTCCATCGGAGCGTTGGCTTACGGCACGGCAACCGTGCCTCGAGTGGACAAAATAGTCGGACCAGGAAACCAGTATGTGCAAACTGCCAAACGTCATGTCTATGGTGCGGTCGACATCGACATGATCGCAGGTCCCAGTGAAGTCGCCATCATAGCTGACGACACTAGCGATCCTTCCTGGGTCGCTGCGGACCTGCTCGCCCAAGCGGAGCATGACGAGATGGCGGGAGTGTGGCTTATCTGCTGGTCGAGGGAATTGGCTGCCGCTGTTTTCGACGAGGTTCAAGTTCAGTTGGAACTGCTTGATCGAAATTCAATCGCACGAACGGCAATCATCAATAACGGGGTTACCTTTCTTGTCGAATGTGAAGAGGATGCAATTGAACTCGTCAATCACATCGCGCCGGAGCATGTTGAAATCATGAT
>CAZIPZ010000089.1:0-16511 GCA_964541075.1 uncultured Solibacteraceae bacterium
GACAGACCGGAAGGATTCAGTGTTCGCGAGATCGCTATCTACACCGAAGGGAAGAAAGCGGAAGAACTGGAAGCTCAAAAGCAAAAGGCGGCCGATGCGCTGGCTGCAGTAAAGCGAGGCGACGATTTTAGGGAAGTGGCGCAGAAATACTCGGAAGCGCCTTCAGCCGCTGAAGGCGGGGATCTCGGCTTCTTCCAGAAAGGCCAGCTCGCCGAGTCTTTGGAAAAAGCGGTTTCGCCGCTACAATCCGGCCAGACCACTGGGGTGCTTGAACTGCCTTACGGTTACGTCATCCTCAAAGTTGAAGACAAACACAACGGCGGCCTCCTGCCGTTTGCACTTGCCCAAATGGAGATCCAAAATTCGCTTTGGAATGAGCGAGTCCAGCCGAAAATTCGCGAGTATCTAACCAAACTTAGGAAGGACGGTTTTGTCGACGTTCGACCGGGTTATGTGGACACTGGCGCTCCCACCAATGATGGAAAAGTTTCTGAGGTGAAATAGCGCCTGGAACTGAGACCTGATGCGTCTCGATCTCTTTTTAAAGTGGAGCCGGGTGATTTTGCGCCGAACGCTTGCTAAGGAGACCTGCGACGCGAATCGCGTCACCGTAAACGGACTGGAAGCCAGGGCAGGCCGTGAAGTGCATGTGGGCGACACGATTTCAATCCGACTTCCTCGCCGGCAGTTCACGTTTCGAGTTCGCTCGATTCCAAGTCATGCGCCGAGTAAAGAAGGTGCGCACGAATTGATAGAGATTATCGACGAAAAATGAGACTAACGCCCCTGGAATTGGACATCATGAAGGTGGTCTGGCATCGCCGGCCGGTCACCGTTCGTGATGTTCAGAACGCCTTGCATCCTTACCGCCCACTCGCTTACACCACTGTGATGACCATCATGGACCGGCTCTTTCACAAAGGTTTTCTTACGCGAACCCTGGAATCCCGCTCACACGTTTATGAGCCGGTCGTTTCTTACTCCGAGGCTCGCGGAGAAGCCCTGAAGACCCTCATTGAGAGTTTTTTTGACGGATCGTCAAGCAACCTTGAAATGTATTTGCGCAGAGAAGATCCGTCGATCGTTCAAAACAGCTCCACAGAGGCAGCGAAACGGAAATCGTTCGACGAAACGCTTCTGTAGGAAATGCGGCTCTCCATCCGAAGTTTAGTTTTTTCATCCGGCTTTAAACTCCCTTGCGAAAAAAAAGATCGTATAGCTGATTGCGAGTCAGCCCGAGTCGCTTCAGAGCTTCTTGACGCGTCAGCGGTCTCTCGGGTTTTGCTTCTTTGGCTCCTTCGACCACGATTACAAATTCGCCCCGTTCTCTGACGTTTGGCATCACTTCGGAAATCTTACCGAACAAGTATTCTTCGTGAATCTTAGTGATTTCCCGACCAATGCACACTGTACGATCGCCGAGCGTATTGATGAGGTCCTCCAGCGATTCCTTGACCCGATGTGGCGCTTCATACATCACGAGCGTGCACGTCAGGTTTTGCAGTCTGGAAAATTTGTCGAGGCGGGCCTTCTTCTTAGCGGGAGGAAAACCGATGAACATAAATTCATCTGGCGGCAGACCAGAGGCGCTAAGCGCTGCTATTGCCGCATTAGGGCCTGGAATGGCGATCACGGAAATGCCGCGCTCCCGGCATAACCGAACAAGTTTGAAACCAGGATCTGAAATGAGCGGCGTTCCCGCATCGGAGACCAGCGCAACATCGATGCCTGTTTGTATTTTCGAAACTAATTCCTCTGCTTTCCTTTCTTCATTGAAATCGTGATAGCTGGTTAGGGGCTTTTGAATATCGAAGTGATTGAGAAGTTTTATCGTATGCCGAGTGTCCTCGCACGCGATCAAGCCAACTCTGCGAAGAGTGTTGAGTGCGCGCTCGGAGATGTCATTGAGGTTTCCAATCGGAGTTGCGACGAGAAACAGAGCGGTCATTTCACAAATAATGTGTTGACAGAGAAAAGCGTTTCACTAAAATCATTAGTTCTGACGTTGATCGTAGACGTTACTGAATAGGTTGCTAATGCAAAGATCCCCCCAATAAAAATGAGCCAATCAAATGCACCACTGTTCCACTAGTAACAGTCCCGCTTATAAATAAAGTCTTCCTAGTATCAAATGCCTTCCTAATAAATAGAAGCCCCGGTTCAACAACCGGGGCTCCTGCATTTTAGGGGATAAGTTAGAGCTTCAGCGATTTCAGATATTCCCGAAAGTCTCGCCCGAGATCGTGACGTTTTAGCGCAAATTCTACGGTTGCTTTAAGGAATCCGAGCTTGTCACCGGCGTCGTAGCGAACACCTTCGAACATATAGGCGTAAACAGGCTGCTGTTCGAGCAACAGGCGGATGCCATCGGTAAGCTGGATTTCTCCCCCGCGGCCACTTCGGGTTTTGTCGAGGATGGAGAATATTTCGTGAGTCAGAATGTATCGGCCGATGATCGCAAGGTTTGAAGGCGCCTTATCAGCGGGAGGTTTCTCAACGACATCCTGGACGCGATATACACGTCCCGAGAAGCCTTCCATAGGTTGCCCGCGGATAACGCCATAAGAAGAAATCTCATCGAGCGGCACCTCGCAGGTTGCGATGATCGAGCCCTGCAACTTTTCGAAGAGGTCCATCATTTGCTTGATACAGGGAATTTCAGAGTCGATGATGTCGTCCCCAAGCATGACTGCGAATGGCTCGTCGCCAATCACATCGCGTGCGGAGAGCACGGCATGGCCGAGACCCAGGGCTTCCTTTTGGCGCACGTACGATACATTCGTCATGTTCGAGATCTGACGAACCTCGGCAAGAACGTCTTCCTTACCTCGTTCTTCGAGCACCCGTTCCAGTTCGTAAGAAACATCGAAGTGGTCTTCAATCGCATTCTTTCCGCGTCCCGTTACGATGGTGATATTTCGAATGCCGGCGTTGACTGCCTCTTCCACGACGTATTGAATCAGAGGTTTGTCCACCAGCGGCAGCATTTCCTTTGGCTGAGCTTTAGTGGCGGGCAGAAAGCGGGTTCCCAATCCAGCGGCGGGAAACACCGCCTTACGGATTTGCATCATAGTATTAACGGCCCCTGACTACTCGATCATTGTTCCCATGCGAAACCACCGGGTTTTCCCGAAAAAATTCAGCGCAACGTAACCATAGCTTTCGAACCATTCGGTCATCGATTTCTCACCGGGTATGTATGGGTCGCTTTCATAGGACCAGTAAACAAAGAGCGGCTTACCGATCACATCGTCGTTGTTAACAAATCCCCAATAACGGCTGTCGTTGCTGTTGTCCCGGTTATCACCCATGACGAAATAGCTGCCTTCAGGGACGGTGGTGGGCCCATAGTTATCCCGAATCATCAGCTCTTCCGGAGTATAAGGATCCGGGTAATAAATGTTCGAGTCCACATGGATCTTAAACGGCTCGTCCACCTTTTGTTCATTCACGTATACATTTTTGTTTTTGATTTGAATCGTATCCCCGGCAACTCCAATGACGCGTTTGACAAAGGGAATATTACCGTCCGTGGGAGACATGAATGCGATGATGTCGCCTTTTTCCACCGATCGATGCGGCAGATATGGCCGCACGAATTTGGGATAATTCGCTGGAAACGCAAGCTTATCGAGAAAGAAGTGATCGCCAACCATAATCGTTGGCTTCATGGATTCTGTCGGAACCTGCGTAGCCTGCGCGATGTAGTTGGTGAAGACGAGCACAAAGATGACGGTGAAAATCAGGCTCTCTCCCCATTCCCTGAGCTGGCCTTTTTGTTGAGCGGGCTGCGTATCGTAATAAATCAGATCTTCGATTCGAACGTGCGGCTTCTCGAAGGCAACTAGATTGTGAAGGAATACATCGGGAGCGGTTTCGTTCTCAGCAGGTAAACGGTGCGGTTCGATCATTAGGACAACTTTTCCTTTACCATTTGGCTGACGCGGCTTCCGTCCGCGGTTTTTCCAGCAAGCCGGACAAGAACGGCCTTCATGACCTTTCCCATGTCTTTCATGGATGAAGCCCCGGTCTCCTGCACGGCGTCTACAATGGCGCGGCGGATGTCATCCTCCGAGGCAGCGGCGGGAAGATATTGTTCGATAACTTTGATCTCCGCTTCTTCCTTTTGCGCCAGCTCTTCGCGACCGCCCTTTCGGAACTGCTCGATCGAATCTTTCCGCTGTTTTACCAGCGAATTGAGAACCCCCATGACTTCACTTTCTTCCAGAGGTTTCATCTTTTCGATCTCTTTGTTCTTCACGGCGGTTTTCATCATTCGAAGCACGCTGAGCCGGAGGGCGTCCCTACTGCGCATTGCGTCCGCCAGATGCTGCTGGATTGTTTCCTGGATGGTCATGAATGTTTGTCAGCCCTTAATCACGCCGATCGGCCTCAGTCGAGCCACGCGGGCCGCCAAACCGGCATTGTGGACAACCTCGATAACCGCCTCTATGTCCTTGTACGCCTCGGGCTTTTCCTCCGTTAAACCTTCGCGGGTTAACGATTGAACTATGATACCGCGAGATTCCAGCTCCTTCTGAATTTCCTTGGCAGAGGTGTTTTTTTTCGCGGCGGACCGGCTTAACAGCCTTCCAGCGCCGTGACATGCAGAGCCGAACGTCTCCCGCATCGCCCGCTCTTGGCCGAGAAGAAAGTACGAAGCGGTTCCCATGCTTCCAGGTATGAACACAGGCTGGTTTGGAAATGAACGAGTTGCACCTTTTCGATGGACAAGCACTCTCTTCGGTCGGCCGTCGACAGAATGCGTTTCGAACTTGGCAATGTTATGAGCCACGTCATAAATCACTGGCATGTGCGTATCCGGGCCGAAGATCCGCTTGAAGCCAGCTCGGACGGCATGCGAAATACACTGCCGGTTCGTCCAAGCGAAGTTGGCGGCGGCGGCCATCGCTTTCAGGTATCGCTGACCTTCTGGCGTGTTGATAGGAGCACATGCGAGCTGTCGATCGGGCAGATCGATGTTGTATTTTCGCATCGTCTCGTCCATCAGAGAAACATAGTCAGAGCATACCTGATGTCCAAGTCCCCGCGATCCGGTGTGAATTAATACGACAATTCGGTCCTTTTCAAGTCTGTGCTTGCCTGCCGTTACAAGGTCGAACACTTCATCGACAACCTGAATTTCGAGGAAGTGGTTTCCAGAGCCCAGAGTTCCCAGCTGCGGCTTGCCGCGCTGCTTGGCCCGCGGGCTGACTGCAAATGCATCTGCACCTGCGATACAGCCTCGCTCTTCCGTTTGATCGAGATCCGCTTCCGATCCCATGTCACGGTCGATCGCCCATCGCGGGCCGGTTTCAAGCACCAGTTGCAGATCATGGTCGCTGACCTTCAGTTGGCCGGAATGGCCTGCTCCGGACGGTGCGTCTCGAAAGAGTTGATGAACAAGATCCCTCAGCCGTGGCCGGACGTCATTCAGCGTGAGATTGCTGGATAACAGTCTCACCCCGCAATTGATATCAAAGCCCACGCCGCCCGGCGATACCACGCCATGTTCCTCATCTGTCGCCGCCACTCCTCCGATCGGGAAACCGTACCCCTGATGAATATCCGGCATCGCCAGCGCGCGCCCTACAATTCCGGGAAGCATCGCCACGTTCGCCGCCTGCTCCAATGATTGATCCTTTTGGATAGCCGCAAGAAGGCGTTCGTTCGCATACACGACTGCATCGGTTTTCATCCCAGCTTTGTATGTCTTCGGTATAAGCCAACGGTAGTCGTCGATCTTCTGCAGCTGCATATCTTACAGGTCCATGAAGACTCGAATTTCCCATCCTTGGGGCGTGGAACGGCTGTCGAATTGATGATACGTTGCGGCCTTTACCGCAGTCCGGAATTCGTGCCTGCTCGAGTCGAAGGGCTCACCCCATGCAACCCCGGTGATTTCGCGATCATCCCAGGCATCAATGTGAAACCGAACCAGCACGAGGCCTTCGGCGTCGAAAAAGAATAGAATCTCATTCAGCCATCCAATAATGCGCGCGGCATCGTCCCTGCCAGCGGCCCTGAGGCGTCGCTCCTGGAGCGGCTGAATATCTTCGGGGGCGACCATGATGCTGACCAATCCCCGGCAGACGGCGATCAGCGCTTCCGTGCGCGTGGCGCCGCGACCAAGAATGCCGATGTCGGAGGTGTGTTCGAGCAAGTCAAAGCGCCAGGCCATATATTTTCTTTCAAGAAAGATGAATCCTGCGTTGATCAACGCCGCGGCCGGGGCTAAGCGACCATTGTCGTGCGAGCGCGAATGCGCCTGCAACCGCCGACTTCTTCTTAAATGTCGAGTTCGATGTTCCAGTACATATAGTCACGCCAACTGTCTGGCGGTGACTTCAACCGGAATGTGACATGAAATGCGGGGAGCCAATGCGGTTCGGTAGGTCGCCGAATCAACCGCATGCCGGCTTCCTCAGGTGTGCGTCCGCCTTTCCTGTGATTGCAGCGGAAGCAGGCGGCGACAATGTTGTCCCAGCGTTTCTGCCCGCCGCCCGCGACAGGAACAACGTGATCGAAGGTAAGGTCTTCTGAAGGCAATTTTCTGCCGCAATATTGGCACGTATAGTCGTCGCGGGCATAAATGTTTGCGCGCGAGAATTTCACTCGATTTCGGTTTTTTACTCGCACGTACTTCAGCAGCCGAATGATGGATGGAAGTTTCACCGCGAAGGTGATGGCGTGGATCTTTTGATCGTATTCTTCAATGACCTCCACTTTTCCAGCGAAAAGCAGAGTGAGAGCCTTCTTCCACGAGATAATTCTCAGTGGTTCATACGAGGCATTCAGCAACAAAGTTGCGTGCATAATTAACCTGATTCTTCGCATTGGCCCGCCTTTTGTCAAGGGTTTCCCATGCCAAAACCCTTGTGCCTATTGGTTTTCATTGATCTGTTACAATGTTTGAATGCTTCAAAAGGAAGTGCGTCTCAGAGAGATTCTCAGAGAAATGGATTCCTGTATCGTCGCATTCAGCGGCGGTGTGGACAGTTCCTATCTGATGCTGGTGGCTCATCAGGAACTGGGTCGCAGGGCGCTGGCGATTACCGCAGAGAGTCCGAGCTATCCTGGTCATCAACGAAAGACCGCTTTGGCGCTGGTCCAGGCATTCGGTTTCCATCATGAATTCATTCAGTCTCAGGAAATGACCGACGCCAACTACGTTCAGAATCCATCGAATCGTTGCTACTTCTGCAAGCATGAGTTGTATACGGTTTTGCAGGAGATTGCTCTCACGCGGGGTTTTCGCCATGTTCTGGATGGAAACAATCTCGATGATGTTGCGGACTACCGCCCCGGCCGGGAGGCAGGTCGTGAACTTGAGATTCGCAGCCCTTTAATAGAGGCGGGCCTCCGCAAGCCGGAAATCCGGGATCTCTCGCGTCGCCAAGGCCTTGTGACGTGGAACCAGCCTTCTTCTGCCTGTTTATCCTCTCGAATTCCTTACGGCTCCCCTGTAACTGCTGAAAAGCTTCGGATGATTGATGAAGGCGAAGAAATCATGCGCTCGCTGGGTTTCAACCAATGCCGGGTTCGTCATCATGGAGACGTGGCACGTGTGGAAATCGCACGTGACGAAATGCATCGCGCAATGACGTTGGCGATGTTCGGTCGTATTTCCAGCGAGCTCAGGAAAGTCGGATTCCAATTCGTCGCCATTGACGCCGACGGCTATCGCAGCGGCGGTCTCAACGAAGTGTTCGTCCCAATTCAAGCTTCTTCCGAATGAAAATATTGGTTATCGGCTCCGGCGGCCGTGAGCATGCCGTCGTGGATGCTCTAGCCGACAGTTCCGAGGTGCGACAAATCTATGCCGCTCCTGGAAACGGCGGAATAGCGGCTACCGCCGAACTCGCGCCCATTGCGGCCGACGATATTCCGGCGCTATTGAACTTCGCGAGAGAGCGAAGCATCGATTTGACGTTCGTTGGACCGGAGGTTCCTTTAAGCAAGGGTGTGGTGGATGTTTTCCGTGAGCATGGTTTGAAGATCGTCGGTCCCACGGCGGCTCTCGCCCAATTGGAGGCAAGCAAAAGCTTTGCGAAACAATTCTTAAAACGGAACAACATTCCCACTGCGGATTTTCGAGAGTGCACTACTCCTGCCGAAGCCTACCAAGTTTTGGATTGCGCTGAGTATCCCACCGTCATCAAAGCCGACGGCCTTGCCGCCGGAAAGGGCGTAACGATCGTCGAGAATCGCGAACAAGGCCGTGCGGTCATTTCGCAACTCATGGAGTCGAAGGCGCTGGGAGATGCAGGCTCCAAAATCGTGATTGAAAGCTTTATGCGTGGAGAGGAAGCGTCTTTTCATATATTCGCCGACGGAACTGCGTTTCAGAGCATGGTGATCTCTCAGGATCACAAACGCAGATTTGATAATGACGCCGGACCGAACACCGGAGGAATGGGCGCGTATTCCATCGACACGATACTGACGGCGAGCGAACGGCAGGCTGTCATCAACAAGATTGTGCGGCCCACCTTAGCCGCGGCGAAGACCTACTCGGGAATCCTTTACGTCGGTCTGATGCTCACGTCGGAAGGGCCGAAGGTAGTCGAATACAATGCGCGTTTTGGAGATCCTGAAACTCAAGTCATCCTGCCTCGCCTCAAGACAGACCTGCTCGATGTCCTTATCGCCATCGCCGAACATCGCCTGGATTCCCGAACACTCGAATGGCGCAAAGAGGTTGCGGCCACGGTGGTGCTCGTTGCACGCGGGTATCCGGGCAAGGTCGAGAGCGGTAAAGAGATTTTTGGTCTCGACCAGGCAAGCCGGATTCAAGGCGTCAAAGTCTTTCATGCGGGAACCCGTTCCGAGAACGGCAGGACCTATACGGCGGGCGGCCGCGTCTTGAATGTGACCGCGCTCGGAGCAACGCTGAGTGAGGCTCTCGAGCGGGCATACTTCGCGGCTGAGATGTTAGAATTCGAGGGTAAAGATTATCGACGAGATATTGGAAAGAAAGGACTCATCAAAGAAGGATGAAACCTGTTGTTGGCATTATCATGGGAAGCGACTCTGATCTACCGGTCATGCTCGAGGCTGCAAAGATCCTGAAGCAATTTGAAATTCCGTATGAGCTTGGCGTCTACAGCGCTCATCGCTCGCCGCATCGCACCGCGGAATATGTTCGATCGGCGCGGGAGCGCGGACTGAAGGTCATCATCGCGGGCGCAGGAGCGTCTGCGCATCTGGCCGGCGTGACTGCAGCCGAGACCACATTGCCGGTGATTGGAATTCCGATCGATAGTTCTCCGCTGTTGGGCTTCGATTCGCTGCTGTCCACTGTGCAAATGCCTCCAGGCGTACCAGTGGCCGCCATGGGTGTTGGGAAGTCCGGCGCGACCAATGCGGGCATCTTCGCCATTCAGATTTTGGCGCTCGCCGATGGCGACCTCATGAATCGCCTGATCGAGTACAAAGCGCAGCTCGAGAAAGGCGTCGCGGAAAAGAATCACAAGATTCAAGAGCAGGCGTGAAAGAAAGAACTTTCTTCATTCATAACTTCGGTTGCCGGGCATCCCAATCCGAAGGTGCTTCAATTGTTGAAGAGCTCTCCACCCGCAGCGTTCCGGAGGCGGACTCCGCATTTTCGGCCGACGTCGTGATCGTGAACTCCTGCACCGTTACTGAAGAAGCTGATCGTGAACTGCGCCAGATGGTGCGACGAATCGCGTCTCGAAATCCCACCGCGCAGATCATCGTCACTGGCTGTTATGCGCAAAGAGCCCCTGAAGAATTGGCGGATCTTCCGCGCGTTCGATATGTCGTTGGGAATTCCCACAAGCATCTTGTGGGCTCGCTTGCGCACGAGCTTATCGATACCGAGGATCCCAGTTCCGGCCGTGCGGAGATTTATTGCAGCAGCATCTTTCTTGAAAAGGAATTGAAGCCTGCGTCACACGTGGGTTCAGGAGGACGCACACGGGCGGTGGTGAAGATTCAGGACGGATGTGATGCAAACTGCTCCTTTTGCATCATTCCTACAGTTCGCGGACGAAGCAGAAGCATCGATCCCGATGCAGTTCTGAACGAGGTCCAGGATCTAGTTTCCCGGGAGTACAAGGAAATCGTTTTCTCAGGCATTCATTTAGGCGTATACGGTCGCGACCTCCCTCACCGAACGAACCTCCGCAGCCTGCTCCTAAGAGTGCTGGAAACGACCTCGCTTCAACGCGTCCGGCTCAGCTCCGTCGAACCGGTTGAAGTAACCCCTGAAATCATCGACCTCGTCGCAACGCAGCGGCGAATGGCGCGGCATTTTCACATTCCGCTGCAGAGCGGGTCCAGCCGAATTTTGCGCGCAATGAGAAGACCGTACACCCCGGCGTATTATTCGGCTCTGCTTTCGAGCATTCGAATGCGGATTCCGGACGCCGCTATTGGCGCCGATATTATGGTGGGTTTTCCGGGCGAGTCCGACGACGAATTTTCCGAGACATACCATCTGATCGAGAACTCACCGATGACTTATGGCCACGTCTTTCCCTACTCCGTACGCCCAGGCACAGTTGCAGCTGGTCTGCCGAATCAGACCCCGGACCATGTATCGCGATTTCGCGCCAAAGCTCTCAGGCAACTGGTTTCCGCAAAGAACGAAAGCTTCCGTCGCGCTTTGATCGGGTCAGACCTGGAAGCGCTGGTTCTGGAAAATGGAACCGCGATCAGCAGCAATTTCTTAAAGGTCTCCATCCCTCCCGCCTATCCGGAAAACGAGTGGATTCAAGTTCGTGTGACCGGCGTAACACCCGACGGCCTTCAAGCATCCTGAGGCGTTTAACTTAAACCGTTCTCGCCGTTAATCGTAGAGCCTTTCACTCCACTCTTAGGCCTGAATTAGGAATTTCAATAAATATTCGCCCCTGGCAAATACCTTGTGTTTTAATTACGCCATCTCTAGTTCGGAATTCTCAATATCCGTTTCGCAAAAGGGGTGTGCCATGCGTTTGGTGAGATATGTTCTTTGCTTTTTGGTATTGGCCGGTCTGGCGATCTTAGTGATATCGCCTTCGGCAAAATTGATGGTGGCCCAGGGCGCCCAGGACAAAGGTGGCGCGGAAGTCACTGGTCCATATGACTACGTTCCGAATTGGCCGGACGACAGCTTTTTCGAAAAAGGCTGGACTTGGGGTTCGACCCCGGCGATTTTCGCACAGTCTCCTGACCGCGTGTTCGTGTATATGCGGGGTGAATTGCCAAGCCTAAAGGCCCCAATCAACAACCTGCGCGCCTCCCATCTGGATCTGATCTCTGCTGTCCTCGACCAGTCGAAACAGAAGCCTCGGATGCAGCATATGGTTATGGTTTTCAATAAGGCCGGCAAACTCGTCGAGTCATGGGAGGAGCAGAACAAGGAATTAGTAAACGCTCACAGTGTTGCAATCAGTCCTTACGATCCTGATAAGCATGTATGGCTCGTGGACTACATTGGTCATCAGATTCTCAAATTTACAAATGACGGCAAGAAATTGGTCATGCGCCTCGGAGAAAAAGGTGTGGCAGGCACGGACAAGAATCACTTCGGGCGCCCTGCGGGCATTGCTTTTTTGCCGAATGGCGACTTCTTTATCACGGATGGCTACGACAACACGCGCGTGGTCCGTTTCTCAAAGGACGGAAAATATTTGTATGAATTCGGCAAGCCTGGAAAAGGCGAAAATCCTGGCCCAAACGAGTTCAATACCGTGCACAGCATGGTCATCGATGCCAAGCACCGCCTATATGTGAGCGATCGGAACAACTCTCGTGTGCAGGTCTTTGATGAGCAAGGTAAGTTCATCGAGATGTGGAAGGACATTCCGCTGCCGTACTTCCTTTATATGGACAAGAACCAGAACATCTGGATCGGCGACGGCACTGTCCACAAGATCCTGAAGTATGACCTTAACGGAAAACTTCTGTATCACTGGGGAACGTTCGGCCGGAGACCCGGCGAGCTGTGGGGCCCGCACGCCATCAGCGTGGATAACGAAGGCAGCCTGTACATTGCCAATGCCCAGGGCAACAACCCTGCGAAGTACACACCGAAGAAGGGTGCAGACCCATCCAAGTTGATCCCGGCGCCGTTCGTGCTGCCGATGTCGACTTCCGGCGGCCAATAAAGTAAGAAAGAAGGACAACGGGAAAAAATGGAGCCAAAGGGGGACGGTGAGCAATTTAGGACTTCAGAAATTGCTCCGTCCCCCCTTTTTCCTTTCCTTTTTACTCGGATTCCAGAATGACGACGGCGCAGGAAACCAATTGGTCATGAGTGAGCGAAACGAAGAATCTGGTCGCTCCCATCGACGTGGCCTGTGCGAGCGCTTGCCCATGTAGCAGCAGTTCTGGTTTTCCTGAAGTCTGCCTTTCGACCTCGATATCCTTCCACTTCACTCCACCCGACCAACCCGTCCCAAGGGCCTTGAACGCAGCCTCTTTCGCCGCAAAACGAGCGGCAAAATGGATTCCCGGATGGACGCATCCTTTGCAATACTCCATCTCGCGTTCAGTATAAATACGGGTGAGAAAACGGTCGCCGAACCGTTCAATCGATTCGCGAATACGATCGTTCTGAATGACGTCAATTCCAATACCTGCGATCATAAAGAAGGCGCCGGGTTGGCGGATGCTTCCAAGAAGGAAACTGATGGCCATCTCTCGCCGAACACGTTTTAGATGTTACAGGCAAAACGAATATCACAAGTAACTTTCCTACAGTCCGAGGCGCTCCAAGGTATTCCTGGCATTGTTCATGGGTTCTCGACACGGCGCCCGGAAGACAGTGAATTCACGCTGGGACAGCATCCTTCTAATTGGGAGCAATTTGCATGGGCGGTCGGCGCGTCGGGTTGGCCGATTGTGCAATTGAAACAGATTCATTCGAACGTTGTCACAGACATCGTCGAACCGCCCGCCTCGACCGAGATCATTGAAGGCGACGCTTCTGTGACGTCTCTGAACCGCGTGTTGCTGGGAATCCAGACTGCCGACTGCGTGCCTGTACTGATTGCCGCGAGCCGGGGTGAAGCGGTAGCTGCGATCCATGCTGGATGGAGAGGAACAGCCGCACGCATTTCGACGTCTGTTGTCCGACGGTTAGCGGGGCGACTTCGCGTCGAGCCAGGCAGTCTTACCGCCGTCATCGGTCCGCATATAGGTGTTTGCTGTTATGAGGTCGGAGACGATGTTGTCCGAGCTGTCAACGACCCCAGGGTCTTCAAAGGAATGCACCTAGACCTTGGAGAAGCGAATCGGCTGCAGCTTATAGCCGGCGGAATGTCACCCGACCGCATCCTCACATCCTCGCTCTGCACTAAGTGCCGGAGCGATCTTTTTTTCTCGTACCGGCGCGACGGCGAAAGGACCGGCCGAATGCTTGCAGTCATCGGCATAGCTCAGTGAAGAAGCCCAGAGCTACGTTGGACCGGGTTCTTTCCAGGGCCGGCATTGCATCTCGAAGCACGACCAGGGCGTGGATCCGTGAAGGGCGCGTGAAAGTCAACGGCCGGGTCATTCGCGATCCCGATCATTGGGTTGAAAGCGCCAGGGACGCCGTGCACCTCGACGGCATGCGGGTGAAAGCAGAGAAAAAGATCTACATTGCACTCAACAAGCCAACCGGCGTTGTTACGTCATTCGGAGACAACAAGAACCGTGAAACCGTTTACGACTATCTCAAGGAGCTCGACCGCTGGGTCTTTCCCGTAGGCCGCCTCGATATGGACACGTCGGGCCTTCTTGTTCTGACCAATGACACGGAATTTGGAGAGGCGCTGCTCAAGCCCGAATCCAAAGTTCCCAAAACATATTACGTCAAGGTGTCCGGTGTGATGTCGACGGAGAGCTACTTGGCGCTTGCCTTTGGCCTTGATATCGGCAGGGGCGAAAGGAGCGGGCGCGCCGCCGTTCGGGAGGTCCGAGTTTCGGAGAAATATACGTGGTTTGAACTAACCATAACCGAAGGTAAGAATCGCGAAGTGCGCCGAATGTGCGATGCGATCGGACATCCCGTGTTGAAGCTGGTCCGAATTTCTATCGGCGATTTCGAATTGGGGTCGCTACCGATCGGAAAATTCAAACGGCTTGTCGAGCAGGATCTGAAAAAGCTGTTGAAACGGAGTCGCTCTCAGCATCCCCCTAAAACCTCTTGATCTCCCTAACACCGTATCCCCCGGCGACCCGATTCGCCCCCAGCTTATAATCGACACAGTAATGGATTGGGAAGCGCTCCGCTTTGCAATGGTGGATCAACAGATTCGCAATCGAGGAATTCGCGACGAGAGGGTTCTGCGGGCGATGGAGACGATTCCGCGCCACCAGTTCGTTCCTCCGGAAGAGCAGTTGCGAGCTTACGATGACGCCCCTGTAAGCATTGGCCTGGATCAGACGATTTCTCAGCCATACATCGTCGCCCTCATGACAGACCTGCTCGAAATCGAGGCCAATCACCGAATTCTTGAAGTAGGCACAGGTTCTGGGTACCAGACGGCCCTTCTGGCGATGCTCGGGCAGGAGGTATTTTCTATTGAGCTGCGCGCCGCTCTTCAGGCTGAGGCGCGTCTGCGCCTGCAAGCCATCGGTTTGACAAATGTTCACTTTGCTGTCGGGAACGGTCGTCTCGGCTGGTCTGATGCTGCACCGTTCGATCGGATTATGGTCACGGCCGGAGCGACTGACATTCCGAACTTCCTCGTCGATCAGTTGAAAGTTGGCGGCCGGATGGTTATTCCCGTGGGACCGATGCTTGAGGATCAATCTTTGAAAGTCGTTACAAAACCAGAATCTTCGCGGGTCGAAGTCCGAGAGACAGTTCCGGTCCGTTTCGTTCCTCTGGTCGGAGGATCGGATGACTGACCAGCTTCTGAATCGATCGATGCAATCGGATACTCGCTAGGTAGTGATTGCCTGCTAACATAGTGATATGGGCGGAACTAATCCATACGTGAGGCAAGAAGCTCCTGTTCCAGCCACGCAGAAATTCACGATTACGTTCTTACCCATGAACATCACCGTCGAGGTCGATCCTGAAAAGATTCCATACGGCATCACAGGTTTGCCCGGCAGCATCCTGGACATCGCCCTTGAGCACGGGATCGACATCGATCATGCGTGCGGTGGTGTTGCCGCGTGTTCAACATGTCATTGCATCGTACGGGAAGGTCTCCAAAGCTGTTCGGAGATGAGTGATGCTGAGGAGGAGGAACTCGCCTACGCTCCAGGTCTCACCCCCAAAAGCCGCCTAAGCTGCCAAACCGTGCCTAACGGTTCCCGCCACCTCGTCGTGGAGGTTCCAAACTGGAACCGAAACTTCGTTCGCGAGAGTCATTAAATTCCTGGAAAGTAAACTCGGGCCCAGGTATAAAATGAACCCGCACCGAACATTACGGGAAACATAACGGCAACCTGCCATCGGAAATAGGCGAGCTATGAGATCAAAGGGATATGCCTGGATTGGCGTCGTCAGTTTGATTTGTGCACTGTCGGCAGCAGCTATGCTCGGAGCGCAAGCTGCCCCGCAGAGTCCACCACAGCAACCGCCCGCGGCACAGGAACCGCCCGCAGAGGCGGCCCAGGATCAGCGCTACAAATTGAATGTCGAAGTCGAGCTGGTCAACCTGACCACGACGGTCCTGGATGAAAGCGGAAAATACATGGAAGGACTGGCAGAAAAAGACTTCCAAGTTTTTGAAGACGGCGAGGAGCAAAAGATTTCGTTCTTCTCTCATGATCTTCGCGTTCCGATCAGCATCGGGGTCTTAGTGGATGCCAGCGGCAGCATGCGGCATAAATTGCAGCAGTCGCTGCAGACTGTTCGAGAGATCGCCGCCGCCCTCTCACCCCAGGATGAGATGTTTCTTGTTTCTTTCAATTCGGATGCGACACTGCGGCAGAAGTTCACATCGAACACGCAGGAGATTCAACGCGCCATCCGCGAAGTTCGCGCGGGAGGAGAAACTGCCGCATATGATGCCATTCATATGGGAATGGAAGAAATGAAGCAGGCGCGCCACAACAAGAAGATCATGATCCTGGTCACTGACGGATTTGACACCAGGAGCAAGACCACCGCTTTGCAGGTCGAAGATCTATTGAAAAAATCCGACGTGCTGGTATACGCAATCGGTATTGACGATGATGACGACGATCCCCTGGTGCAGCAGCGCACGCGCTATCACATCTATCATTACATGCTGGGACGTCTCACCAGTATCAGCGGAGGTAGAGCTTTCCGCCTGTTCACCGGCCGAAATTATGCGCTTCAAAGCCTGGCCCAGGTTCTTCTCGAGGAACTCCATCAGCAGTACACGCTTAGCTACTATCCGTCATCCATGATTGAGACCGGCGCCTGGCGGCAGGTGGAGGTTCGGGTGCGAAAACCAGGATCGCAGATTCGATACCGGCCCGGCTATTATGCCGATGGTCTCCACACCCCATAGAAAAGGGGATATAGGCGAAAAGGGGAAAATAAAGGGAAGTGGGCAGTGAGCAATTTCCAAGCTCCGGAATTGCTCACTGCC
>CAZIPZ010000090.1:0-15692 GCA_964541075.1 uncultured Solibacteraceae bacterium
CCGAAGGTTTCCGATTTCAGGGTGCTGGGATGGAGATCAGGCTTTTGGCTAAGAAGGAGAGCTATTGAAAGCAGTAAAACCGGAGCCATACTTGAAAATTCTCTCACAACCTGGAGGCGCCTTCAATTTCTCGTCCGAACATACAGCCGCAAACGTCGGATCTCCAAGGCCTCGAAGGTATAATTGGCGCATGAATCGCCTCGCCAGCCTCCTCCTTACGGCTGTCTTCCTGCTCGGTTCATCCAGTTCTGTTCCCGCATTCGCTCAGTCGTCTACTCATATTGTGCTCGTCCACACCAATGATCTGCACGGGCAAGTCTTGCCGCGCAATGAAGTTGGCGGAATAGCCGAGATATCGGCAATCATCAAGAAAGCGAAGCCGGACTTGATCTTGGACGCGGGCGACATGTTCACTGGCGGGGTTATCGTTGACGAATTTCAGGGCGTTCCAATCGTCGAAGCGATGAACAAAATCGGATATCACGCCGCGGCGCTGGGAAACCATGAATTTGACTATGGCATTCCTGCGCTTCAGGCCAGAGTGAAAGAGGCACGTTTCCCGATACTGTCGGCGAACGTCAACTCCGGCGTTCCGGGGATCCGCAAGTACATCGTTGTGACAGCAAAGGGGATCCGTTTTGGGATCATAGGACTCACAACTGAATTTTTAATGACCACAACGCATCCCAAGAATTTGGGAAATGTGAGCGTTCAAGGCGCAGTCAAAGCCGTTAGCGAGATCCTGCCCGAAGTCCGCGCCAAGTCGGATGTCATCATCCTCCTCTGCCATGTCGACGGAATCGAGGAGAAACGACTTGCCGCTGCCTTTCCTGAAATACGGGTGATCATTGGTGGTCACAATCACCAAGTTTTGGGACCTTTTTGGATTGGCGAAACCTTGGTCTCCAAGACTGGAAGCGCTGGTCGGTACGTCGGCCGAGTGGATCTGGAAATTGTGAACAACCGCGTAATGACAATGAAAGGCAGGTTGATCCCGGTGAGGGGAGTGCCTCCTGATCCCGAAATCGCACTCAGCTTGAAGGCATTTGAAGACAAGGTTTCAGACAAGATGAAATTAGTAGTGGGCGAAGCCGCTGGAGACTTGCAGAGAAAGAATGACGGCGAGTCCCCCCTATCCAACCTGATCGCCGATGCTGTTCGTGAGAGGACGAAAACCGATGTGGTTCTGCATAATCTCGGCGGAATTCGAAAAGACATTCGGAAGGGGGTCATTACGTGGGGCGAGGTCTTTGAAGTCCTACCTTTTCAGAACACGTTGGTAACCCTCAGCTTGACGGGTGCGCAGCTCAGGCAGGTCTTGGAGCGCAATGTCATGGCCGTGAGCGGAATCCGGGTGCGTTGGGACAGGAGCAGGCCCTCGGGCCAACAAATCGAGCACATTGCTCTTGCCAATGGACGCCCACTGGAAGATCACCAGAGCTACTCGATCACAACTAATGATTTTCTAGCCGCAGGTGGTGACGGTATTACTGAATTTGTAGAAGGTAAGAACGTTAGGGACACGACGATGTTTCTGCGCAATGTGGTTGTGGACTACATCAAAGCCCGCCACGTGGTCGCCCCAACATTAGATGGCCGAATTACGCTCAAGAACGCGAGATAGGAGGACCTATTTAAGCCGTTCTATCTGAGCGCCAACGGAACGAAGTTTCTCTTCAATTTTTTCATAGCCGCGGTCGAGATGATAAACGCGGTCTACTATAGTAAAGCCGTCCGCGACAAGCGCGGCCAGAATCAGTGAAGCGCTGGCCCTCAGATCTGAAGCAATTACGTTCGCGCCGGACAATTTTGTCTTGCCCTTTACTGTTGCTTTCGCTCCATCAAGTTGGATGTCTGCCCCCATGCGCATCAATTCACTGGCATGCATAAACCGGTTTTCGAAGATGTTCTCCGTAATGACAGATGTTCCGTTCGCTTGCGTCATGAGAGCCATATATTGCGCCTGCATGTCGGTCGCAAAGCCAGGATATTCCTTCGTGACAACGTCAGCAGATTTGTATTCACCATTGCTGCTGACCATGATCCGGTTGGAACCAACCTCAATCTGAACACCGGTCTGTTTAAGAAGTTCGATGACACTCGCGAGGTGACCCGGATTGCAGTCCAACAGTTCCAGATTCCCATTCGTTATCGCTCCGGCCATCAGATAAGTGCCTGTTTCGATCCGGTCCGGAATAATTCTGTGTTTCGCGCCACTCAGTTCGCGGACTCCCTCGATCGTAATTGTCGATGTTCCCGCGCCCTGGATTGAAGCGCCCATCTTCGTGAGCAGTTCAGCAAGATCGACAACCTCCGGTTCACATGCCGCATTCTTGAGAACGGTTTGACCCTCAGCTAAGGCCCCAGCCATCATCAGGTTTTCAGTTCCGGTCACCGTGATTCTCTCGAAAGAGACTTCAGCTCCTCTCAGGCGTTCCGCCGATGCCTCAACGTAGCCATGCTCAGTCCGAACGGTCGCTCCGAGTTTCTCAAATCCACGAATGTGAAGGTTAATTGGCCGCGCGCCGATGGCGCAACCTCCAGGCAGGGATACGCGAGCGCGGCCCGTACGAGCCAGCAGTGGACCGAGCACCAGGACCGAGGCGCGCATGGTCTTCACCAGGTCGTAAGGAGCCTCATGGGACACGATTTGTTCGGCCTTTATACGCGCGCAATGATCCGCTTCGAACTCTACTCCTACTCCGAATTCCCGCAGCAGCCTTCGAGTAGTGAAGATGTCATTGACCAGCGGAAGATTTTCCAGGAAAACTTCGTCTCTTGTGAGCAGCGTTGCCGCCAGAGCCGGCAACGCAGAATTTTTTGCCCCGCCAATCCGAAGACGGCCTTGAAGGGGCACGCCGCCTTTAACTCTTAGTTTGTCCATACTTTGATTCAAATACCGGCTTTCCGGCAATGAAGGTTTGAACGACGTGATAGTCTCGATCGAGGATAACAATGTCGGCGTCTGCTCCTGGTTCAAGAAGACCCTTGTTCTGCAATTTGAGTGCCTCTGCGGGGTTCGACGTAACCCCCAGGAGGGCTTCCTGGAGCGGCATACCTGTCCAGGCGATGAAGTTCCTTAATGCGACTTCTTGCGTCAGGGTGCTCCCTGCGAGGCGGCCCTCCGAGTCTCGGCACACGCCGCCAGTGACGTTGACTGCGTCTTGACCCAACACGTGGCGTCCATCCGCCATTCCTGTCGCACTGACTGCATCCGTTGCCAACAGAACGTGTTCTGGCTCCTTTGCGCGGGCGAAGATCCGAACGACAGATGGATCCACATGAATCCCGTCCGCAATGATTTCTGCGAAAATCCTGTCATCGCTCAAAACAGCCGCCGTAATGCCCGGATCACGGTGGTGGAATTCGCGCATTGCGTTGAACGTATGCACGGCGTAGCACATTCCTTGGTCTGCCCAGTACCGTGCCTGTTCGAATGTGGCGTTGGAGTGGCCCATCGCGATTTGAACGTTCGTTTCCTTCGCAATTGTGAGGATAGAGTCAATTCCATCCAGTTCCGGCGCCACTGTCATAAGGCGTATCGAATTCTTCGAGGCGTCGATCCATCTTCGAAAACCGGAGGCGTTAGGCGTTTGAATATTTGCGGACTTGTGCGTGCCACGTTTCTGGGAACTAATGAAAGGTCCTTCGAGATGGATGCCCAATGGTCGAGCGCCTTCGAAACTTGATCCTATCAACCTGCCCAGTCTTTCGACCGTCGTTGTAAGAACTTCGGGGGAAGAAGACACAGTCGTTGCCACGAACGATGTGGTTCCGTGACGAGCTAGCGCCGCGCTGATCGCGTTCAACGAATCGTACGAGGCCTCCATTACGTCCCGCCCCGCCGCACCATGGACGTGTGGATCGATGAACCCCGGACAAGCCCAATGATGTGAGGCGTCGATGTTGCGGGCGCCTTTGGGCGGGCGAATGCTCTGGGCTGGACCGACTTCGGCGATGGAGCTTCCTTCAACGATGATGCGTCCCGGAGAAAACATTCTGGAAGGCGTAAATACGGCGCCGGCTTGAATGGTGAATACTTCCTTATTCACGACCGGTTCCCATGTGGGCAATGATCTTCCGAAGATTGCCACCACTCGCTTCGAGATGTTTTTCCGCTTCTGCCTTGGTGCAGCCGAGCGCTCCCATAATGACCGCGACCTTGAGTTTGCCTTGAGACGCCTCAACAAGCCTAGCTGCTTCATCCGTTTTGACACCAAGGATTTCCTGGAGGATCTGCGTCCCTCGATCCTGCAGCTTGCGGTTAGACATGCTCACGTTGATCATCCAGTTGCTGTAGGTCATCCCGAGGCGAATCATCGTGCCAGTGCTGATCATGTTTAGCGCCATTTTTTGAGCGGTGCCTGCCTTCATGCGAGTCGATCCCGTTATAACCTCCGGGCCGACTTCAATGCATATTGTGACGTCTGCTGTTCTCGACATTGGGGAATTCGAAATCGAGACGAGCGCCACTGTCTTTGAGTTTTTGGTTTTTGCATACTCCAATGCTGCATGAGTGTACGGAGTGTCTCCGCTTGCCGCGATGCCAATTACGAGATCGTTTTTTGAAATCCGCTTCGCCTTGAGATCCGTTGCCGCCTTTTCACGATCGTCTTCGGAGCCTTCAAGAGCTTGGGTGAGAGCCCTTACGCCACCTGCCATTACGGCTTGCACCCATTCCGGCGGGGTGCTGAAAGTCGGAGGACACTCGACAGCATCCAACACTGCAAGGCGGCCGCTCGTTCCGGCGCCAACGTAGACGATCCGACCACCATGATTGATCGCTTCAACTGCGAGGTCGATGGTCTTCGCAATCTCAGGAATTGCAGCGCCGACCGTCCCAGCAACACTGGCATCCTCAGCGTTGATGATTTTCAGTATCCTCTCGGTGGGAAACAAATCGATATCGACGGAGCGAGGGTTGCGCCGCTCAGTGCTCATTGTTGGAGAGACAACATTACAGCATCGTGAAGTCTCGGCCGCATCTTTCGAATCGCGAGATGATCAGCATCGAAATAGATACGGTTTGTAAGAATGATAATGTAACAGGCGCGATTCGGATCAATCCACATTGAGGTTCCAGTGAACCCAGTATGACCAAAGGAGCCTTCTGAAATGAATCTACCCGCAGAACTCCCTTCCTTTGAAGGTGTATCCCACCCAAGCGCTCGAGTGGATCCCGGCGTTTCGGTGTCGATCTGAGTAAAAAGCTTGATCGTCTCAGGCTGGATCAGGCCCTCCCCCCCGCGCAGCATCATTCTGCAAAAGCGGGAGAGGTCCAGGGCTGTCGAGAAGAGCCCGGCATGGCCCGCAACGCCACCTAGACGGGCAGCCGTAAGATCGTGAACTCCACCGCGTTGCTGCGGTTTCGTGGCCGCAATTCGCTCCCGCAGACTAGGCGGCGGATTGAACATACTGTCGTTCATGCCAAGCGGCTTGAAGATTCGGTCATGGGCCGCTTGATCTAGAGGTTTGTTTGAGAGGCGCTCGATTATGCGTCCGAGCATGATCATTCCGACATCGCTGTACAGGGTTTGAGCTCCAGGCGTGTACTGAAGGGGTATTTCAAATACGTCATCAATACTGGCCATGTCTGCGGTGGCCGGCAGCCCCGATGAATGCGTCAATAATTGGCGTATCGTGAATTCGCGGACCCTCGCGCCGAGCTGAAGCGTGCCTTCGTCAGCCAGCATCATTGCGAGAGTCGTTGTTACGACAACTTTCGTTAGGGAAGCCAAGTCGTAGATCGTGTCAACCCGGGCGTCTCCTACAGACTCTTCCAGGAAGATCCGATCATGATCTCCAGCCAGCAAAACGGCTCCAGGAAAAACATGGTCGCGAACACCACCTTCCAGGATCTGCTTGAAAACCAGCATGGCGGTAATATTTTATTTCGGGGTATGAAAGAAGTCGATGTCCGCATCAGACGCGCACTAGGGTTGCACGACTATCAAGCGGTTGTTGATCTCCAGAAGGAAATATGGGGTTACACCGAGTTGGAGGAGATTGCCGCTATGCCAATGCTCATGATCGCCAACCGTTTTGGGGGCTGCCTGCTGGTTGCAGAGGAATCCACGGGGAAACTGATCGGCTTCTCATTTGCCAAGCCTGGATGGACCCGTGACAAACGTCGGCTTTGGTGGTCGCACATGACGGGAGTCACGCAGGAATATCGAAACAGAGGCATTGGCCTTGGTCTCAAAGCGCAACAGCGTAAGGAGGCTCTGCAAGAAGGCGTCGAATTGATTCTGTGGACCTTTGATCCGCTTCAGGCAATGAACGCCCACTTCAACATTCACAAACTGGGCGTCATTGTTCGGCAGTACGAAGAAAATGTATACGGACAGTCGTTGAGCCCCCTACATCGTGGCCTGCCGACAGACCGTTTCATTGCGGAATGGCATCTGAATTCGGATCGTGTGAAGGACAGACTCGGTAACGGCGAGGCGCCGGTAATCATCCGCGATGTCACTCGGATTCCTCGGATACTCGTAGTGCACGGTAGTGAACCGGACGTACGGCTGGATGCCCCTACTCTCCTTCTGGAAGCACCAGTTGAAATCAATCAATTGAAATTAATGAACTTCGGACAAGCGAAAGATTGGCAGGACAGGATACGCACAGGTGCACTCCACTACCTGCATGCAGGGTATGTAGTGACTGATTTCGTTGTCTTGAAGGAGCCTCAACCGCAGGCGTTTTATGTTCTAGAGAGGCAAGTATTCTTGAATTAATTCCCGAATGTGACTTCGGCTGCGTGGTAATCCAAAGTTAATCTGCGACTTTCGAAAAAGTCGCAGCCAATGACTCCGGCGACTTCAGTGCCGATCATTTTGGAAATTTGGCTGAGGTCAATCGAGACAACTTGCGGATAGTGTTCAACATTTTTGCCAACCTGGAATGTTACGTCCGGGACGCGAAGAACGACTCCTTCAAAACCGCCGACTCCGGCAATGCCTAAATTGATTTTTGCCCCGGGGGTGTCTTCGGTCACCCCGAGTTCCGACGCCAGCGCGTGAGAAATGACCGTCGTTACAGCCCCGGTGTCCACAACGAAATTCCCGCGTGTTTTGCTGTTTACTTGAATCTGGATGAGAAGAAGATTGCTGAAGAACCGGGCGCCGAAAACTTCACCCTGTGCTGCCGGCTTCTTCCGTGTGAGTTCCAATTGGCTTTCGGGATAATTAACCGTGACGACAAAGTCCGACAACAGCGCCGTCCCAATGATTCCGTCCGCTAGTTGAGTGACGAGTGGATCGTTAAAAGTTCCTACGGGCACATTCTGTATCTTGATATCACCGATGCCGATTTCTCTCAGCTTATAAAGTTTCGAATCGATTTTTCCAGCACCACCAACGCCATGCATGATCGTCGAGGTAATCGGTGTAAGGCCGAGTTCCCCCGCCAGTTTTTCACTAAGCACCGTTTGAGACGCACCTGTGTCGATTGCGAAATCGTAAGGTCCTGCGCCATTGACCATCACACTGGCGAAGATCAGGTTCAGTGATTTTCGAAAACGTATTGGGGCGGGGTTTTCCGGTCCCTGAACCGCGCCGATCTCTTCCGCTCCAAACGATTTCAACAGCTCAAGGCCTGCGCGTGCTTCCGCAACGCGGTCCCGATCCTTTGAGGGATTGAGCTTCAAATACTCTTCCAGATGCTTTGTTTGTTGGGCGCTGTTTTTCTCAATGGCCCACGCTTCGCTGGCGTAGAGGTGATAAATGGATTCTTGCGGCTCAAGTTGAATGGCGCGCGCGATTGCTTGGGTGGCCTGCTTGCCTTGAAGCTTTGTCATAGCCAGCTTGCCGAGGCCGAAGTGAGCCCGAGCTGTCTTTGGGTCGAGACCCAAAGACTCCTTGTAAAGCGCTGCAGCCTTGTCGAAGTCGCCTTTCCGAAACTCCAGCTCTCCGAGGAATGCGAGAGTCTGGGCGGTCCTTGGCTGGGCGCCTAAGAGAAGTTCCGCTTGCTGAAGCTTATCCTGAAGAAGCAGGTCGGCGACGGAGTCGGCTTTTTCCGATTGTATTGAGCCGCCGGGACGCACCAAAAATGACGTTAAGACCATGAGAACAATGAGTGGGCTGCTTGACATGATGTATGTGCTCCTATAGTATCAAACTTTTGTAAACTGGTTGTCGGAAGGAACTGATCATGTCTACACGATTTCTGAAGGCGGACGAATTTTCCGCCGTTGATAAGTGGTACGTTATCGATGCGGCCGACCAAATCCTTGGACGTGTCGCAACGAAGGCGGCAACCGTTCTGATCGGCAAACATCGTCCTCAGTATGCCCCTTTTCTCATGACCGGCAGCCATGTCATCATTGTTAATGCAGGAAAAATAAAGTTAACCGGCGAAAAGTTAGACAAGAAGGTCTACCGCTGGCACACGCAGTATCCAGGTGGCCTTCGAGAAGTATCAGCGCGCAAGGTTTTTGACACCAGGCCCGAAAGAATTGTTCGTGAAGCGATTCTGGGGATGCTGCCAAAAAACCGATTGCGAAAGCGCATGGTTAAACGGTTGAAAGTTTATCTCGCGGAGCAACATCCGCATACGGCCCAACAGCCCGAAGCACTCGGTCTTTAATGGAGTTCGGAGGTTAATTGAACATTACGCAGCATCACGGCACAGGACGGCGAAAGACGGCGACGGCTCGAGTTTTTCTTCGTCCTGGAACCGGTAACGTTACGGTCAATAAGAAATCGATTGACCAATACTTCTTCGATGAAACCCACCGAATGATCGTTAAGCAACCCCTTCAAGCTTCAGAAACGTTAGACAAGTTTGACGTGATTGTGAATGTTGAAGGCGGTGGCATGCGCGGACAGGCAGGCGCCGTCCAGCATGGCATAGCGCGGGCGCTGGTTCGTTTTAACGTTGAGTTGCGCCAAGTTTTGAAAAAGGCGGGCTTCTTGACCCGCGACCCCCGCATGAAAGAGCGCAAGAAGTACGGACAGCCAGGGGCTCGAAAGCGCTTCCAGTTCTCCAAGCGGTAGCGATTTAAAATCGCCAGCGGGGATCGCCTCCCTGCTGGCGATGTTTTTGGGGCATTCGTGATGCAAAATTTGAAATGGAGGTTTTTTTGGCGTCTATTACAATGAAGGAACTTTTGGAGGCTGGCGTCCATTTCGGACATCAGACGAAGCGCTGGAATCCGAAAATGAAGCAATATATTTTCGGTGAGCGCAACGGAATTTACATCATCGATCTGCAGAAGACACTCCGTTTGTTCAAAGAAGCAACCCAGTTCGTTACGGAACTGGCATCCCAAGGCAAAACTGTACTTTACGTCGGGACTAAGCGCCAAGCGCAGGACGCTATCGCGGAAGAGGCGTTGCGCTGCAACATGTATTTTGTCAATCAGCGATGGCTGGGCGGCCTTCTCACCAACTTCTCGACGATCCAGAAATCGATCAAGAGGTTGAAAGAGCTGGACTCAATGGCCGCCGACGGTCGATACGACCTTCTCCCCAAGAAAGAAGTGACGCGACTCGAGCGGGAACGCAAGGCTCTGGAAAAGAACCTTTCCGGCATCAAGAACATGCCAGGTCTTCCGGATGCAATATTCGTGATCGACTCAAAGAACGAAGAGATTGCCGTCGCTGAAGCACGCCGCCTGGGAATACCGGTCATCGCGATTGTCGATACGAACTGCGATCCCGATTTCGTCGACTATGTAATTCCTGGGAACGATGATGCATTGCGGGCCATCCGCCTGTTCACTTCAAAGATCTCAGAATCCATCCTCGAAGGACAAGGCCTGGCAAAGGATGCTGCCAATGGAAAGGTGCAAAAGGACGAAGTTGATGCGGAAGATGATCTCGTCGCACCTCGAGAGCGGACCAGAGTGAAGAGGATAGAATCCTCGACCGGAGAGGAAGAACCGGTGGAGGCGCCGAACGAAGCATCTGCAATGATGTAGAAAAATAGCCGCGAATCTGCATGAACCTCGGAATTCGCGGCTATTTTTCTGTCAAAATTGGACCACGAAAGGAAAGCTATTGTAATGGAGATCAATGCTAAACAGGTCAAAGAGCTCCGAGAGAAAACAGGAGCCGGAATGATGGACTGCAAAAATGCACTAGTCGACTCCAAAGGCGATATGGAGCAGGCCATCGTGATCCTTCGGAAGAAAGGATTGGCCTCGGCTCAAAAGAAGGCATCCCGCATCGCCGCTGAAGGCATGATCGGTCATTACATCCATGCGGGAGGAAAACTTGGGGTCCTTGTGGAAGTGAACTGCGAGACCGACTTCGCAGCTCGTAGTGCAGACTTCCAGGCGCTCGTCAAGGACATCGCCATGCATGTTGCGGCGCAGAATCCTCAGTATGTTCGCCGCGATGAAGTTCCTGTGTCAGAGTTGGAGAAGGAAAAGGAGATTTATCGAGAGCAGGCAAGGGCTTCCGGGAAACCCGAGCATATCGTCGATAAAATCGCTGAAGGGAAGCTCGAATCGTATTATCAAATGGCCTGTTTGTATGATCAGGCTTTTGTAAAGGACCCTTCTCAGACGGTGGAACAATTGATCAATGGGTTGATCGGCAAGATCGGAGAGAACATTCGCGTCCGGCGTTTTACTCGCTTCAAGACAGGTGAGGGTCTGGAAAAGCGCGCTACGGATCTGGCAGCCGATGTCCGCGATGCATTGGGTGAATAAATGGAACAAGCATCCGAAGCCCCTGTCCCAAAGTACAAACGTGTACTGCTGAAACTCAGCGGTGAATCGCTGATGGGCGACAAAGGCTTCGGCATTGATCCTGAAGTCGTGCTGCGGATCGCCTCTGAGATCAAGGATGTTCATAGTCTCGGCGTCGAAATTGCGATAGTTATCGGCGGCGGAAACATTTTTCGCGGTCTGGCGGCGAGTGCTCAGGGTTTCGATCGGGTTTCCGCAGATCACATGGGAATGCTGGCCACGGTAATAAACGCCTTGGCGCTCCAGGACGCCCTTGAAAAAATGGACTTATTCACCCGAGTCCAGTCGGCGATCGAAATGAGACAAGTCGCCGAAATGTTCATCCGCCGACGGGCAATGCGCCATCTCGAAAAACGGCGCGTCGTAATCTTTGCTGCAGGGACGGGTAATCCCTACTTTTCCACCGATACAACTGCCGCGCTTCGAGCGATGGAAATCAAAGCCGACGTCATTCTAAAAGCCACGAAAGTGGATGGCATCTACAACGCCGATCCGGTGAAGGTGAAGGATGCGAGGTTGTATCCCACAATTTCTTACATCGAAGTCTTGACCCAACAACTTGGCGTAATGGACAGCACCGCCATTTCACTGTGTATGAACAATCGGCTGCCCATCATCGTTTTCAATATTAAGGCGTATGGCAACATCAAGCGTGTGATCCTGGGTGAGAAGATCGGTTCATTAGTTTACTGAAACTGTGAGGCGACCATGACCAGCAAGGAAGAAATTGCGCAGATTCGAAAACGAATGGAAAAAGCCATTGAGGATATCCGCCAGGAATTTGCAACAATCAGGACCGGCCGCGCCTCGATCTCGATACTCGATAACATTCAAGTCGATTACTATGGTGTCCCAACTCCCATTAATCAGGTTGGGCAACTAGCGACGCCCGATCCGACGCTCATCACCGTTCAACCCTACGATGTTTCGCTTGTCGGGCCGATTGAGAAGTCGATCCGCTCCTCGGATCTCGGTCTCAATCCTTCCAACGACGGCCGCATCATCCGCATTCCAATACCGCCTCTTAATGAAGACCGTCGTAAGCAGCTGGCAAAACACGTCAACAAAGTCCTTGAGGAGCATCGCACGGCCGTAAGAAACATTCGTCGTGACGGGAACGAGCATCTCAAGAAAATGCTCAAGGACAAACTGATCTCTGAAGATGAAGAAAAGAATGCATTGGCAGAGGTCCAAAAGCTTACAGACGATTACATCCGTAAGCTTGAAGACGTGGCGAAGAAGAAGGAACAGGAGATTCTGACCGTCTAGCTTGCTTCCACCCAGCTGCCATCCAACGGATGGTGATGCTTCCCTCTTTCAGGTTTTCATACTGACGAGGATCGGCGGCAAGCCGCTGATGAACGCAATGCCAGATATCGGATTAACACACGTCGCATTGACCGTTTCGAACGCGGCAGTGAGCGCATCTTTCTACGCGAAGTATGCGAACATGCGCCCCGTTCATGAGCGTCCAGGTGTTATGTGGATCACGGATGGAACCCGACCCTTTGTCATTGTTCTTATCGAAACAAAAGAACCGGTCACAGCAGTGCTTCCGGATTGTCACTTGGGCGTGGCTCTGGAATCCGTTAACGAGGTCGATCGGCTTGCAGCGCTGGCTAGAGAAGAAGGCTGTTTATTGTCCGATCCGAAAGATTCGGGACCGGTAATCGGCTATTGGTGTTACCTGAGGGACCCTGATGGACACACCTTAGAAATTTCCTATGGTCAGCAAGTGGGATTAGCTGTACACGGAGCGCGTTGAAACGTGTCGAAAGGAAGGCTCGAAGCGTTCAGTGATGGTGTAATCGCCATCATTATCACCATTATGGTTCTGGAATTAAGAGCGCCAGAAAGTGCTGACTCGAGTGCATTGGGGCCTTTGATTCCGGTATTCCTCAGCTATACCCTCAGTTTCGTGTTCGTTGGAATTTACTGGAACAACCATCATCATCTTTTTCAGGCGGTTCGACAGGTCAATGGAAGGATACTCTGGGCGAACCTTCATCTATTATTCTGGTTGTCACTAACACCATTCGTCACAGCCTGGATGGGTGAGAACCAGTTCGCGGCTGCACCAGTCGCTCTCTATGGAATGGTTCTACTTCTTGCAGCAATCGCCTACTTCATCTTGGCTCACGCTCTTATCTCTCATCATGGCGAGGATTCCACACTTGCGACCGCGTTGGGCCGCGATGTTAAAGGCAAAGCTTCTATGGCATCTTATGCAGCGGCAATTCCGCTGTCATTTCTCAATCCTCTAATTTCGTGCGGCATCTATCTGCTGGTTGCCATTGTGTGGCTGATTCCCGATCGCCGTATTGAAAAATAGTCAGAGAATAAAAGACCAAGAGACCAGACCTTATACTCTCCATTTTTTATCTGGGAAGCTTGGATCAAGAGCAGCTAAACGCATATTTGGATCCACGCTGACGTCCACATCGACGGTTTCTCCACGCGAGAGCCTTGCATGCCCGGCGGCGGCAATCATTGCGGCGTTGTCAGTGGTCAGGATGAGTCTTGGGTAGTGGACTTTGATGCCTGCCTCTGTTCCGCGTTCGTCAAAAACCTCTCGCAGACGGCTATTGGCGGCTACTCCACCTGAAATCATGATCGAGCGGGGACGAAGAAGCGAAATCGCCTTCGCGGTCGTTGACCAAAGCATGTTAACAACCGCCTCTTGAAAGCTCGCCAGAACATCCACGCGGAGCGGGTCCTGTTTGACGGCTTCGTCCTCCTTAACCATGCGCAGAACGGCTGTTTTAATTCCGCTAAAGCTGAAGTCCAATGCGCGGTCCGATATTTTTGCCGGAGAAAATGAAACGGCGTTCTTGTTGCCGGTCCGCGCCAAGCGATCGATCACAGGGCCGCCGGGGTACGGAAGACCCATGAGTTTGGCGACCTTGTCATAGGCTTCTCCAGCCGCGTCGTCGCGAGTCCTTCCGACTAACCTGTATTTCAGATTTTGAAAGTCGCCTGTTTCCGACTCAACCCAAAAGAGATTTGTATGTCCGCCGGAGACCACGAGCGCCAACGAAGGGAACTCAGCCGCCGGATGCTCGAAAGAGACGGAGTAGATATGGCCTTCAATGTGATTGATTGCGGTTAGCGGCTTGTTGGTTGAGAAAGCTAGCGCCTTTGCGTACGTCAATCCAACAAGGAGGGAGCCGATGAGGCCGGGCCCGGCTGTCGCAGCGATACCATCGATATCGTCCAACGTCATATGAGCGTCGGAAAATGCCCTTTCGACTACCGGCCGGATCTTAAGCAAATGTTCCCTAGACGCTAGTTCTGGAACTACACCGCCATAAGGAGTATGAGTCTTGACCTGGGAGTAGATGACATTGGAAATGATTTCCCGGCCATCCTTGACGATGGCCGCGGCGGTTTCATCGCATGACGTTTCAATTCCAAGAATTACCATCACCGATTCCTCAGGTCCAGCAGGCTTGATTCATACGGGGGGTGAGCAACACCACGGTCCGTGATTATTGCAGTAACAAACTCGTGAGGCGTTACATCGAAAGCTGGATTAAAAACCGAAACGCCGTCAGGCACGACCCTGACGCCGCCTATGTGCGTGACTTCTGCCGGATCCCGCTGTTCGATAGGAATGTGCGACCCGTCTGCTATCTTGAGATCCAGCGTAGAAAATGGCGCTGCAACATAAAAAGGAATTTTGTGCTGCTTCGCCAACACTGCTACACCGTAGGTTCCAATCTTGTTCGCGACGTCACCATTTGCCGCGATTCTGTCGGCGCCAACGATTACGGCGTCGACATAGCCTTGACGCATGAACGAACCCGCCATGTTGTCCGAGATGACCTTCACGTCGATTTTGTCCTTCCAAAGCTCCCACGCCGTCAGACGGGCGCCCTGCAGAAATGGTCTCGTTTCGTCGGCAAGCACGCGCAGGCGTTTGCCGTTCTCAAGGGCAGCGCGAATGACGCCAAGAGCAGTCCCGTAGCCGGCGGTAGCCAGTGCGCCCGCGTTGCAGTGCGTCAGGACTGTACCTGAATTGGGAAGTAATTCCTGACCAAAGCGACCCATCCGTTTGTTGTTTTCGATATCCTCGTTTTGAATCAGAAGCGCTTCTTGGACTAAAGCGTGTGCGACTCGACCTCGTGCAGCTTCACTAACGGCGACTTCATTGAACCTGCGTTCCATGCGTTCGAGCGCCCAGAAGAGATTGACAGCGGTGGGTCGCGTGGAACCAAGCACCCGAAGGATGTTCTGGAAGTCTTTCCGAAGAGCATCCATTGAAGCTGCCTTTGAGTCCCGCACCCCGAGCGCTACACCCATTGCTGCCGCGACGCCGATTGCAGGAGCGCCACGTACGACCATCAACTGAATTGCTTCTGCGACTTCCTCGTATGTTGTGAAAACCGGATACTCTTCTGTGACGGGCAGCTTGCGCTGATCTATCATTCGCACACCATCGTCTGTCCATTCGATGGTTTTAATCATTCATCCTCCAAAACACCTATTCTAGCATCATGAAAGCGTGCACTATTTCCGCACCAATGGTCGGTTCCCCCAAGGCAACTGTCAGGCTGGGACTGCTTTCCCCGGTGCGACAGTAGTGGACCGCACACCGTTCAAGGCGGTTCGGAGTTGATTGTCTGAAGGAGATTCGCTGGTCATCCGGTCGCTTTCGTGATCGACTCCATAGCCGCCGTGCATCTCTGCCGAATCCGGCGCTCGCTCGAAATTGTGTTAGAGTCGTAGTCCTCGAATGGCTCACGACTACGAAGCGGTTGTCGGCCTGGAGTGTCACGCCCAACTGCTCACCAACTCGAAACTTTTCTGTTCATGCTCGACCAGGTTCGGCGATCCTCCGAACATGAACACATGTCCGGTATGTCTCGGTTTGCCTGGCGCTCTGCCGGTTTTGAACAGGGTGGCCGTGGCTATGGCGGTTAAGGCTGCCTTAGGTCTGAATTGCCGGATCAACATTGAATCTCAGTGGTCGCGGAAAAACTACTTTTATCCCGACTCG
>CAZIPZ010000091.1:0-15491 GCA_964541075.1 uncultured Solibacteraceae bacterium
GAACCTGGTTCGTCAGATTGCTCGCCATGAAGTTCACGCTTTCGGTCAGGTCCTTCCACGTGCCGGCGACGCCTTTGACGTCCGCCTGACCGCCCAAACGCCCTTCCGTTCCCACTTCCCGCGCAACCCGCGTCACTTCCGAAGCAAAGGACCCAAGTTGGTCTACCATGACGTTGATCGTATTCTTTAGCTCCAGGATTTCGCCTTTGACGTCCACCGTGATCTTTTTAGAAAGATCGCCGCGCGCCACGGCGGTTGTGACCTCAGCGATGTTTCGCACTTGCGAGGTCAGATTGCCGGCCATGAAGTTCACACTATCGGTAAGATCCTTCCAAGTTCCCGCAACGCCTTTAACAACTGCCTGACCACCAAGCTTTCCTTCCGTTCCCACTTCGCGCGCAACCCGTGTCACCTCTGAGGCGAACGAATTCAGTTGGTCGACCATCGTGTTCACGGTGCTTTTCAACTCGAGGATTTCACCGCGAGCATCGACCGTTATCTTCTTGGATAGGTCTCCTTTGGCGACAGCAGTGGTGACTGCCGCAATGTTTCGCACCTGCGATGTCAGGTTGCCGGCCATGAAGTTCACGCTATCAGTCAAATCCTTCCATGTCCCGGCAACACCCTTGACCTCGGCCTGGCCGCCCAGTCGGCCTTCGGTCCCTACTTCACGCGCCACCCGCGTGACCTCGGAAGCGAAGGAATTCAGCTGGTCCACCATAATGTTGATCGTGTTCTTAAGCTCGAGGATTTCCCCGCGGACATCTACGGTGATCTTCTTGGAAAGGTCTCCCCTCGCAACAGCAGTGGTGACTTCCGCGATATTCCGGACCTGGCGCGTCAGATTATTGGCCATAAAGTTCACACTGTCGGTCAGATCCTTCCAGGTGCCGGCAGCGCCCTTGACGACCCCTTGACCGCCAAGCTTTCCTTCCGTTCCCACTTCGCGTGCAACACGCGTGACTTCAGATGCGAAGGAATTCAGCTGGTCCACCATTGTGTTGATCGTGTTCTTGAGCTCCAGAATCTCGCCACGCACATCGACAGTTATTTTTTTGGACAGGTCTCCTTTTGCCACCGCCGTAGTGACCTCAGCGATGTTGCGAACCTGGTTCGTAAGGTTATTCGCCATGAAATTGACGTTGTCTGTCAGATCTTTCCATGTTCCGCTAACGCCTTTCACCTTCGCCTGACCGCCAAGCTTTCCTTCCGTTCCCACCTCGCGCGCAACACGGATCACTTCAGATGTGAACGTGCTGAGCTGGTTTACCATCGTATTCACCGTCTTCGCCGTTCGAAGGAATTCACCGGTAAGGGAACGTCCTTCCACTTCTAGCGCCATGGCTTGGGAAAGGTCGCCTTTTGCCACCGCCCCGATGACGCGTGACACGTCCGTAATTGGTTGAATGAGGTCCCCCACTAGACTGTTCACCGAGTCAATGCAATCCGCCCATCCCCCCGACGCTCCTTGCAGCACGGCGCGCCGCCGTATCTTCCCTTCTTTGCCGACAACGATGCTGAGATCATCCAACTCCTTCGTCAGGCGCTGGTTGAGATCGATGATTTCATTGAGGAAGTCGTAAATCTTTCCTGTCACGCCGATTTTGTCCATCGGCAGGCGCGAACTAAAGTCGCCTTTGCGAAAATCAGTCAATACTCGCAAAAGAATTCGCGTGTCTAGATCCGAGTCTCCGGACGGGGCTGGTTTAACGATTTTTGGACGCATTCTTTAAGCATAAATAGAGGGCATAACTCCAGCTACTTTCGGCGGGCCATTTTTGAACTTGTTAAGACGGTGAGCAATGCCCGGATCGACAAACGTATATGGACGGAGCGAAACCGCCCCTGTCAGACCTTTGAGGATGACGGTGTCAGCGGTCGGCCGAAGAGAAAGACACATCACCGCCATCTGGCGAAGTAAACTGAGTGAAGGGATTCGCTCGGAAAACTGTCGGCTCTATGGTTTCCCGACCGTTAATGCTTTCTCCACGTCCTTGGCGGCTTTCACTATGAAAATACTGGAATGATAAAGATCGAATCAATCTCACCTGCGTCTTTTGTTGATAGAAAGGCCTTGGGTTGGTGCAGAGAACTCAAATTACGATTCATCGTCACTGCGCTGTGATGGCGGCAGCACAACGGAGTTATCCTCGATCGCCAAAAGTTAGAGCTTCAATGCTTCAGCGGTGGCACGAGATTGCTTTCTTTCATTGGTCATACGATCCCAGAGTTCTTCAAGAACTCCTGCCGGCCGGCTTGCAAATTGATACCTTTGAAGGCAAGGGTTGGATCACTCTCAGTCCGTTTCTCTTGACCGGCTTCAGACCCCCAATGTTTCCTCAAGGGTTTGGTCTTACCTTCCCAGAAATGAACCTCAGAACTTATGTCGTGGGGCCTAATGGACCAGGCATTTGGTTTTTTTCTCTGGATGCGGCGAGTCCGTTCGCTGTATGGGGAGCACGTACAGCACTAGGCCTCCCTTATTTCCAGGCGAAAATGAGAGTGAATGCCACAGTGTTTGAGAACTCTTACACGAGCGAAAGAGGTGATGGAGCGAATGCCGCGATTAGGATCGTAAAGCTGGGGCGTGTCACGCGGCAAACGCCTCTTGACATCTTTCTAACAGCGCGCTTTCGCCTCTATTCCCTCTTTGGGCGTAAGTTGATCACAGCCCAAGTCGAGCATCCTCCATGGGAACTGAACAGAATTCGAATCTTGGAATTTGAAGAAACCGTGCGGAGCACTATGGGTGTGCCGCTAGACGGAGCAGACTTTATGGGTCACCATTCTCCGGGCGTCGATGCCCGCATCGGTTTCCCACGTCGGGCGAAGTAATCGCGCAAATTAGCAGCGTAATGCCGTTGTCAGGTGTTCCGGAGGCGGCTTAATTCCGGCTTGACAACTTGTTCGTAGCAGTCGGGACAAACGCCGTGGCTGAAGGAAGCTGCAGTACGTTGCGCGATATAGTCTTCAATGCCGGTCCACACTTCAGTTCCTTTTTCTCGGTCACGAATCTTCTTGCAGTACATGCAGGTGGGCAGAACTCCCTCGAGACGCTTCACGCGATCCTGAAGTTTCATGATACGGTCGGCAACCATTAGGCGTGCGACCAGTTCATCCGGATCATACGGTTTAGATACAAAATCATCAGCTCCGGCGCCCATTGCTCTGAGGTACTCATTCTTGCCTCTCAGCGCGGTAATCAGGATGACGTATGAATATTTGGGACGGTCGGCCGATCGGATGCGCGCGCACAATTCAAGTCCGCTAAGCTCAGGCATCAGCCAGTCCGATATGACCACGGAGATGCTGTCTTTCTCGAAAATCTCCCAAGCTTGCCTGCCGTTCTCAGCACAAACCACTTGGTGACCGGCGTTCTCCAACATCGTCGCGAGCATGTCTCGCGAATCGGCGTCATCTTCAGCTATCAGGATGCGCATAGGAAAGGTCGCCTGATCATAACATTTTGACCTCGGTGGACAATCCAGACCACCATGCAGGAACGGCGTAACCCGCCAAGCCCCGGTCAGGGCGCTTTAATGGCGTACGTATAAAGTGTTTCTGGGGACGCAATGCGCTTCGCCGCAACAAGATTATCCACAACGCCATTGGCGATGCTCCAGTAGCACCACGAGAAAAACTCTGCGAACGCAATGTACTTACCGGATTCAATGAGGCCGCCAAGCTTGATGAATTCGGGCCTGCGCTGTTTGAAGAAAGGGAGGAGTTTGTCGCGAGAAAAAACGCTGATGAAGGTTCGATATCGTCGGGCGTCGGCCTCCTCGTAGACACTCGCCTTCCCTCTGAGATCGTCGGCGCTAGGTCTTTCCGAAGAAAGGGTATTTCCGATGGTAATAATCCGATAACCACTGGACTCACGGATTTCTCGCTTGAGCAACCCTGCAGCAGCCGGATTACTTTCGACCAACCAGGCGTAATAACGGTCCGCCTTGGCCCTGCGAGGAGGATTCAGCATTAATGTCTTATCCTCCCAAAAGGCATCGACGAGCCCACCCAGAAGAATTCCTGATACCACGGTTTCATAAAGAACACGCTCTGGCTGCACACTCCTGGAGCCTTCCAGGGAGTCCACCATTCCTTCGATTTCCTTCCAATTATCCTCAAAGACTTTGGTGAACTCATGCGTAAAGCGCTGAATGGAGTCTTTAATTCTCGCGTAGTCCACCTCGCGAAGGACAAGCATCGCCGGCCGGCTCTCATACTCGTCACGCCGCACAAGACCGGCTTCTTCGAGTTTGTCGGATGCCTCGAGCACGTCCTTCAGCGGGATTTTCAGCTCCTTCGCAGTTTTATCAGGCGACCACCCGACGTGATAGCTAACGACAACAATGCGCGCCGTCTCATCCTTCAGGAGTTCCGACGCTTCGCGCGAAGAAGGATAAGAACCAAAGTTAAAGTCGGCATGAACCTTTGGCTTCTCCGGCTTCTTCTGACCAGACGAAAGATCCGCTGCCAAAAGGCCGAACAGGATCGCCTGCGTGATTTTCATTCGGAGCTTCACCATAGAAATTTTAATCCAAGTTGCACGATTCTTGGAGATCGAGCAACAAACAAGGCGCCGAAATCCGGAGAGTCGAAGAAGTTCTGCATCGAAGGGGGCGCAACGAAATTCGGATGATTAAGTACGTTGTAGAAGTCCACGCGAAATTGAACTCGAGTCAGATCCGTTAGACGGGCGCTCCGGGACAGCGCGAGATCGACGTTTCGTACTCCTGGTCCGATGATAACGTTGCGTCCGCTGTTTCCGAATGCGCCTGGCTGCGGGCGTTGAAACGCCGTTGGATCGAAAAAACGGAATGCCGTGCGGCTCGATACGTTCGGATTTCGAAGCATGTCAGGTCGGTTCACTATTGGACTGCCTGTGCCTGCAACATCCGTCCCCAGCACGGCAGAGAGCGGAGATCCGGATTGAACGGTTCCAACCGCTTGAACCTGCCAACCCCTTAGGAAGCTGCGCGACGGGAGATTGTATGCGGCGGAGAAGACGACGCGATGCTTGACGTGAAAGTCTGAGAGTGCGCGCTCGGAGCGGAGATCATGCGAGTTCTGCGGAAGAACGCTGATCAGGGTGGCATCGTCAATGCTGCGCGAAAAACGATATGCACCGATAAATCCGAGGCCGGAGCGAAATCTGCGGACGCTTCGGACTTCAGCCGCATGGGCAATCGATGACGCGCTCGTTTCAAACTGAAAAATATTTCGAAAACCGGGAAATGGTCTCCGGGCATCAATGAAGATATCCGCTCCCGGCGAGGGCTGGTTTAGATTCAGCTGTCGACGAAGGCGCGCTCCTTTCTGGCCGAAATAGGAAAGTTCAAGCGTCAGATCAGGGGCCAATAGCTTTTCGGCGATGACGCTCCACTGCTGGATATAAGGGTTCGGAAGTTCTTTCGATGTCGAAAATATACTTGGAGGGGCCGCACCAAGGCTGTTCTGAAAAACAGAGTTGAGGTCAAAAAGCGGAACAACCCGCCCATTGTTCTCGACATCGAACTTTACGAACGGGGGATTCAACCCCAATAGGAACAAACTGTCACCAACCGCCAACGTATCGTAGAAGACTCCATAACCGATTCGAACCAGATATCCCGTATGCGGTTGCCACACGAGTCCCACGCGCGGCCCAAGATTGTTGCGATCCGGATGATAGAGACCATGTATCGTCCGCTCCAGCTTCCCTTCTACGGGATTAAAGTTGGCTGCAAGCCCGTTGGTCTCGCGGAAAGGACTCTGGTAGTCGTAGCGCAACCCGAGATTGGCAAGAAGAGTCGCATTTAACCGCATGTCATGTTGCACGTATACACTCGAAGTCCACGTCGTAAATCTTCGAGCAGTGCTCCCTTCGATACGCAACGAATTCGCGGGTAAACCAAGAAGTAGATTCGCCAGTGCGTTTCCGGTGAGGACTCCACCAGTAAATTGGTGCTGTCCTCGACTATAAAGGTCAAGTGAGGCCTGGAATGGAAAATATCGAAAAGAGCCGCCAAGCTTGGTCACCGATGATCGTTGCTGCCAGGATAAATCACTCAACAGTTCGAAGCTCCGGTTGCGCCTTTGCTGCGGAAGGTTCGCTGCGTGGCCAAGATTTGAAAGACCGGTAATCAGCACGGCCGCCATTGGCGGCTGCGCAGGATCATCCAAGAGCGTTCGGGGCTGCTGGAGATAGCTGGTTGAAAACCGCAACTGATGAACTATCGCCGGCGAGAATACGTGACTGTTGTTGACGCGGAGGCCGTGGGTCTCTAAAGCGTCTCGGACTCCAAATGAAGGAAGATTGGTTATGCCGCTGAGCAGATTGAAAGGATCGCTTGTGGTGTCCCTGCTGAACTGGTATTCGAGAAAGATTTCATCCGCTCTACTCCATCGATGATCCAAGCGCACACCAAATGAATCCGCGGCAGTCTCCAGCTTTCCGACTGCTCTATAGTTTTGAATCGATGTCCCGGCCACATTGGGGGCTGGGTACAACCTCGCCCATGCCAGGCCTTGAGGATTCAGCCGGGAGGCGGGAATTCTGTTTCCTTCGAATGGAAATCCACTCTCAGGATCAATGACAGGATCCGATAGACTGGAAAAATCACCCTGCAGCCACTGAGGATCCGGCACGGTTGCTGCCCTCGTTATCGACTGGCGAATTCGCAGCGCCCAGTATTGAAAATGGAAGTATGCGCCTTCCCGCAAGCGCCCGCCTGCATCGCCGCCGAAAAAGTGATACTTGAACGGTGGAATCGGCGAACCGGGCGGGTCGAAGAAGTTCCTCGCGTTCAGTTTGTCATTGCGATGGAAGTAATAAAGATTTCCATGGAAGGCATCGCCGCCCGCCGACAGTGCGTCATCGGGCCCATCGTAGTCTCCCAACTCCGCGGAAAAATCAGACGTCTCGCCGACTACTGTCATCGAGGAGCTTGTAAAGACGCTTCCCGATGCGGCCACCCACTGTTGACCTGAACCTTCGGCGATGCCTGTCACATTCACTCCTCCGCGGAGACCAAACAACCGATCGGATTTGGGCAAGGCCTCATTGACCGAAGGTTCTCCACGGTCTTGGATGCTGTGCACATCCGACAAAGTCATTTCGACGATTTCGATATCCGATGGATTGCCGGGCAGCAGTGAGATTTCGATCTGATAAATTCCGTCTGAGGCTGCTGGAGGAATTGAAAGGGGAAGAGTCTGAACGGTGCGGTATCCAGGGCGCCGAAATTCGAGTTGGAAGCCTGTGCCGACTTGAAGACGAAAGGCGCCGCCATTATCAGTGAAGACGTCAACCGGTGTTCCGGCCTGAAGGACGACGCGCACCGCGACGCCCACGATTGGGCTTCCCCGCGAATCCACCACCCGCCCAACCAGGGTTGGCGCCGCTGAAAGGAAAAGGACCAAGAAATGTGCGAACACTTATCGTCTAAATCCGAATGACTTTCGCGGACAAAATATTGTCTATAGTCCGGACTCTGTCGATCACGTCCTGTCCAACCGGATTATCCACTAACAGAAGAGCGAGCGCCTTGCCGCCTTCGTGCTCGCGTCCAAGCTGCATGCCGGCGATGTTCACACTGCATTGGCCGAGCACCGTTCCTATGTTGCCGATCACGCCGGGCTTGTCAAGGTTGGTGAAGAAGATCATATTTCCGCGCGGAATAACCTCCAGGGCGTAACCATCGACATTCACAATCCTGGGAAGCTTATCGTTGAAGACAGTCCCGGACACTCTGTGGGAATCGACGTCTGTCTTCAACTCGATGGCGATGAGATTGGTGAAGTTTTCCGGCGCCGGCACGCGCGTTTCTTCCACCTTGATGCCGCGCTGGCCAGCCAGATGCAAGGCGTTGATCAAGTTCACGCCTTCGCGAAGAACCGGCAAGAGCAAACCTCGAATGATCACCGAAGTCAGATAGTTCAGGTTCATGTCACAAACTTCACCCGAATAGCGTATAGCGACACTCTGCATTCGACCTTCTGAGAGCTGGCCGACAAAACTCGATACACGCGAAGCAAGATCCACGAAGTGCTGATATCTTTCCACCTGGTTTGCATCCAACTGCGGGAAATTCAGTGCGCCGCGAACGGTGTTTTTCAAAAGATAGTCGGAAATCTGCTGGCAGATGTCCTCCGAAACTTTACGCTGTGCTTCTACGGTGGAAGCACCAAGGTGCGGTGTGGCGATGAAGTTATCCAATTCCAGGAGGGGTGATTCCGTATTCGGCTCCGTTTCGAAAACATCTAAAGCGGCGCCGGCGACCTTCCCAGCCTTCATTGCTTCATATAGATCCTGCTCGTTCACAATTCCACCGCGGGCGCAATTCAGAATGCGAACACCGTCCTTCATCCGGGCGATTGTTTCTTTTCGGATGAGATTACGCGTCGCGTCCGTGAGTGGAGAATGAACCGTGATAAAGTCGGACTCCTCGAAAATACGTGAAACGTCGACAAGAGTGAGACCGCTGGAGAACTGAGCGTCCGGATTGATGTAAGGATCATAGGCAATCACGTTCATCCCAATAGCTTGGCATTTGCGGGCGACCTCGCTGCCTATGCGACCCAATCCGACAACTCCCAGCGTTTTGCCGGCCAGTTCGACGCCTTTAAACTTCGTCTTCTCCCATTGGCGCTCTTTGAGCTTCTTGTAGGCCTGGGGAATGTTGCGCGCCAGCGCGAACAACATGGCGATCGTGTGTTCCGCGGTCGTCGTGGTCGATCCGCCGGGAGAGTTCATCACCAGAACCCCCGACTGCGTGGCTGCTTCAATGTCTACGTTGTCGATCCCGACCCCAGCTCGCCCAATGACCTTCAGTCGCGAAGCTTTTTCGATGACGCTCTTGTCAATCGTCGTAGCGCTACGCACGATGACTCCATCCATCGAGGGAATCAACTCAAGCAATTTGTCTTTTGAGATCTTGTCATGAACAAATGGATCGATCGATCCCGAGCGTTTTATAACTTCAACACCGGCGGGATCAATGCCGTCAACCAATAGAACCCTTAGATTGGACATATAATTTAAAAACCAGAAAACGTTCGAAGGCGCCGAAAACGACGGTCTTTCCTATTAAAGTCTGGCGACAAATTTACTAATTCTTTCGATGGCCGACTCGATGTTGGAAAGCGAATTCGAGAATGACAGCCGGAGATAGCCCTCGCCATGCGGACCAAACGCGGTTCCCGGCAGGCAAGCGACACCGGCTTCGGTGAGCAGGCGGCCGGCGATCTCTCCGCTCGACCTCTTGAGACCACTGATATTAGGAAACAAATAAAAAGCCCCTAGCGGTTTCAGGCAGCTTATGCCGGGAATACTGTTCAATCCATCAACGAAAACATCTCGCCTCTTTCGGAATTCTTGAACCATGAACTCGGTGGCTTTCTTTGTCTCGTCCGTGAAGGCCTCCAGTGCGGCATGCTGCACGAATGTTGTCGTGCTCGCGACAGTATTGTTGATGAACGTCCCAACGGTCGCGCGAACGTCCTTCGGCACCACTCCAAAGCCGAGGCGCCATCCGGTCATCGCGAAAATCTTTGAGAATCCGTGAACGAGAACCAACTGATCGAGAATGTCGGGAACGTCAAGCATGCTTGCAGGGCGATCCGCATAATAGATTTCGGAATAGATCTCGTCCGACAAAATGAAAAGATCGTGCGCTCGCGCCAGTTCAGCAATTCCCTTCAGGTCCGCCAAGGTGAGGACCCCGCCCGTGGGATTCTGAGGCGAATTGATTACGATCATTCTGGTTCTGGCGGTAATGCGCCGCTCCAGTTCCTTCAAACTCAGCCTGAAACCCTTCGACTCCTCAAGCTTTACAGTTATCGGGACCGCTCCAGCCATCCGAATCGCGGATTCATAGGCCGGGTAAGCCGGTTCCGGGTAAATGACTTCATCACCGGGGTCTATGAGGGATTGAATGGCCGCAAACACCATCATTTTGGCGCCTGGGCTTACGATGACGTTATGGGGATCGATCTGAGATGAGTGATGCGCCGATAGATGCCGCGCAATGGCGTCCCGCAATTCCGATACGCCCAGTGAAGGCGGATAATGCGTGTCCCCCTTTTTCAACCACTCAATGGCCGAGCGAACGACCGGTGCGGGGGTGTCGAAATCGGGCTCGCCGATTTCCAAGTGGATTATGCTTCGGCCCTGTCGTTCCAATTCGTTAGCAAGGGCCAATGTCTCAAATGCCGCTTCGCCGCCAATGCCATCCATGCGCTTGGCGACCCTACTTCTCGCTTCAATTTTCAAACTTCATCTCCATCCTTGCCAATCCTTCGTCCAATCGGCGCTTAAGAGTATAACATTAGTGCACACACGCACTTTTGGGGAGGTTATTCTATTTGAATGGGGGCGGACGGGCAGTGGTTTAAGGTGGCCGAGGTAGACGAATTGCCCACCGAAGGCCTTGGTTTGGCAGTAAGAGCCGACGGCCTGTCGATTGCCCTGTTCCGCTGGGATGACCGCGTTTTCGCCATCGAAGACCTCTGTCCCCACCTCGGGTTTCCACTGAGCGAAGGAATCTTGCAGTCCGGCGAGGTGATTTGCAGCTGGCACGGCTGGCGTATTCGTTTGAACGACGGGGCCTGCAGGCGGGAAGTGGAACGAGCGAAAGTTTTCGAATGCGAAATCCGCGAGGGGGCTGTCTGGGTCAAGGTATGACCTCTAACATCACCTTCTGGAATCAGATTTCGTCGGTGACACACCCCAAACTGGCGCTCTTCACCAGTCGAATATATTTGGCAAGCGTCCCATGCGCAGCTTTGAACGGAGGCATCCTCCAGGCCTCACGCCGTGCACCCAATTCCTGTTCGGAAAGATCCACCGAAAGTTGATTCTTTTCCGCGTCAATGGTGATGCGGTCTCCGGTTCGAATCAAAGCGATCGGTCCTCCTTCCTGCGCCTCGGGCGTGATGTGACCGACAATGAAACCATGAGATCCACCGGAGAAACGCCCGTCCGTAATCAGGGCGACGTCTTTGCCCAGGCCAGCGCCCATAACAGCGGAGGTTGGCGTCAGCATTTCCGGCATACCCGGTCCGCCTTTTGGTCCTTCGTAGCGAATAACGATGACGTCCCCTTTATTGATCTGTTTCGTTTCGAGCGCTTTTAGCATGTCCTCTTCAGAATCGTAGACTTTTGCCAGACCGGAAAACTGCAAGCCTTCCTTGCCAGTAATTTTCGCAACAGCACCGTCGGGCGCCAAGTTGCCTTTCAGAATCTGGATGTGACCGGTAGCTTTGAGGGGATTCGAGAGCGGTCGAACAATCTGCTGCCCCTGCTTCAAACCGGGCAGTTCTCTAACGTTTTCTCTAAGCGTTTTGCCGGTCACCGTCATGCAATCACCATGCAGCAACCCCTCATCTAGAAGCATCTTGATAACAGCCGGGACGCCCCCAACGTGCTGGAGGTCCTCCATTGCGTAGAATCCGCTTGGTTTGAAATCGGCGAGCAGAGGAACGCGGTTGCTGACATTCTGGAAATCATCAATCGTCAGCGGCACATCTACAGCTCGAGCCATTGCAATCAGGTGCAATACGGCATTCGTCGAACCGCCCAAAGCAGTAATGAGGACCATGGCGTTTTCGAACGCCTCTCGCGTCATGATGTCCCTGGGCTTCAGATCCATCTCGAGAAGCGTTCGGATTGCTGCTCCGACGCGAAAACACTCGTCGAGTTTCAGTGCATCCTCAGCAGGAGTCGAAGAGCTGTAAGGAAGGGTCATACCCATCACTTCGATGGCCGACGCCATAGTATTGGCGGTGTACATTCCTCCGCATGCGCCGGCGCCCGGGCACGACTGGCGAACGATCTCCTTGCGTTTGCTCTCGTCAATGTTTCCGGAAAGGTACTCACCGTAACTTTGGAACGCCGAAATCACGTCAAGCTTGCGGGATTCCAAGGTCCCGCTCCGAATCGTACCGCCATAAACCATTATTGAAGGGCGGTTCAGCCGGCCGATCGCAATGAGGCAGCCCGGCATGTTTTTGTCGCACCCGGGAATTGAAACATTGGCGTCGTACCACTGGCCTCCCATAACCGTCTCGATAGAATCGGCGATCAGATCGCGAGACTGCAGAGAGAAGCTCATTCCGTCGGTTCCCATGGAAATGCCGTCACTCACACCCACCGTGTTAAAACGAAATCCCACTAGACCGGCGGACCAAACACCTTCTTTGACTTTTTCGGCAAGTCTGAGCAGGTGCATATTGCACGGGTTGCCTTCGAACCAAACGCTTGAAATCCCGACCTGAGGCTTTTTCAGGTCTTCGTCTGACAAACCCGTCGCGTAAAGCATGGCCTGAGACGCACCTTGCGACTTGGGCTCCGTGATTTTCGAACTGTATTTATTGAGTTTCAAGCTCGGTTCCTTTCTCGAAGACTCCATACTAACGGAACATTCTCCGAGACGCTATGGGGTGTTTGGAGTGTGAGCTACAATGTCTCGCCATGAGGTTTTTGTTGTTAGGAGCCTTCTGGCTTTTAACAAATCAGCAACCATCGGCACAACCCTCCGCAATTCCAAAGTCCGCACCGGCGTCGGCGCTCGCCTCGAAGAGCATCAACTTCTTCTCACTCGCGCAGGATATTGAAATTGGAACCGAAGCGTCGGCAGAAGCCGAGAGGATGCTGCCATTGGTGAAAGACGCCAACCTCAATCGATACATCCGGCTAATCGGACAGCGGCTGTCGGCAAACGCGCCATTACCCAAACTTCAGTATCGCTTCCGCATCGTCAATTCGAAGGACGTTGATTCTGTCGGGTTTCCCGGCGGGGCGATCTACATCAATCGAGGCCTCTTGGAACTGGCCGCCAATGAAGATGAATTTGCGGCCATACTGGCGCACGAAATCGGACATGTTGCAGCGCGCCATGGAACGGCCCAGCTCTCCAGACAGCTTCTCGTGAAAGCGCCTATTTCCATCGCAGGCGGGCTGCCAACCCAGGATGGTTGGAAGGAACAACTCACAAAACTCGGCGTTTCGTTCGGACCCACATTTCTACGCTACACTCGCGATCAGGAAATTGAAGCTTCCATTGTCGCAGTGAGATTGCTTTCTGAAAGTCACTTCGATGCGAACGGATTGCGAACAATCCTAAGCAGATTGAGTTTTGCACCACCCAACGAAGTCTCGAGGCCGCTATTTATTTTCAATCATCCCCAAGGCGAAAGCATTTCCCCCGAACTCGACGCCGAAATCACAGCTGTGACCACCAAGCCGCGCACGCGCTCGGGACAGGAATTTCGGGCCTTTCAGTCGGCACTGGTGAAATTGCCTTTTCCCGCTGAAAAAGAAAGCCGTCTCGAAGGGCCCGCCAGCGGGATTGCCGAGATATTCAAACATCCCTTGGAGTACTACATCCTAGGGTATCCCAGCGGATGGCAGGTGACACGAAACGGCCCAAACGGAGCGATTATAGCCCCGGCCGACGGCGTGCAAAGTTCTCGAGTAGGAGATGATGTGACGCGCGGCGCCATGTTCGATCTTTTTGATGTATCCGATCGGCCCCTGACGCTTGAACAAGCGACGAATCGCCTTATCATTTTTCTTCGCCAACGCAATCAGTCTTTACGAGTAGTTCCGGGTGCTCAAACTCATACGCTGGTAAGCGACGAACCCGGATTGAGAACCATTATGATTGGGAAGTCCAACACCACCGACTCGGTGGAAGTGGTCTGGGTCGTCACGCGAATGTACTATCAAAGCCTTTTTTATATTGTGTTCGTGGCGCCCGAGGAGGAGTTTCCAATCTATCAGCCAACTTTCGAACAGATGATACGCAGCGTTCATTTACGCTAACGCCCGGCGATCCATACGCCGAATGCCTGAAGCCGAAGCAACGATCACAGTCTGAGCGACACCAGCAAATATTCCGGAGTCCACAACCCCGGTGACCGCCTTTAACTGTCTTTCCAATAAAGCCGGTTGATCGATAACGCCGCGTTTCCAATCCAGAATCGGGTTGCCATTGTCAGAGAGGAACGGCCGGCCGTTACTTTGCCGGATGATGGCATCTCCGCCCCATTCTCTCAACAGAAGAACCAGTCGATCCAAGGCAAGCGGTATTACTTCGACAGGTATTGGCGCACGTTCACCAAGGAATTTAACGAGCTTGCTGTCATCGACAACGATAATCACTCGATCCGACGCATGCGCCACGATCTTCTCCCTTACCAGTGCGCCGCCTAAGCCCTTGATCAGATCCAGTTCGGGGGAAACTTCGTCAGCTCCATCCACGGTGACATCGACTCTGGGATGCTCTTTGAAGGTGGTCAGGGAAATCCCAACTTCCCTTGCGAGTCCCGCGGATTCTTCGGAAGTAGCTATAGCCTTGACTCTGAGGCCGGATCGGACCTTCGCACCAAGGGCGCGTACGAAATGGGATGCGGTCGATCCCGTACCAAGACCAACGATCATGCCGTCACGAATCTCGTCGAGAGCGACAAGAGCCGACTGTCTTTTCAGGTCATCCGACATCAGGTCAAGCCAGGAATTCGTTCACTCGAAGCAAGTCGTCCTCTTGGCACACCAGCAACTGATGACCAAGATGGCACAACTGCTCGAGGTCGCGAGTGGTATCGGTGACGATCAGTGTTTCTTCAGGAGTGGACCCGACGAGTTGAAGCGCGTGGTCCGCGAGCGCCTTTTTAGAGATGGGACTTCCGAAATCACCGGACACATTAATTCGAACATCCGGCCCGTCAATAAGTTCATTGGCGTATATCAGGAGAGGCTCCCACGCGCATTGGATCTGAATCTTTTCGGCGATATAGTGAAAACCCGAGGAAATGATGATCGATGGAATTCGGGCTTGAACGAGGCGATCGACGATGGCGGGAACATGGACGTTCAAGTCAATCTCGTCAAGAAAAGCATGAATCTCACCGACAGAGCGGCCGCGCCAGAGTTGAGCATCGCGGCGGCAAAATTCTTCGTAGGCTACACGGCCCGACATCCATTCTTCCAGATACCCACACGCGGCTGGCTCCCATAAACCAAGGCGTTCGTGAATGTATTGCCACGGACTTGGCGTCATCGTCAGGGTCCCATCGAGATCAAAGATGACAGACTTAATCATCGGCTAACGCTTATGCACCAGGTTCAAAAATTCGTTCCGGGTGTTCTGGTCATCCTTGAAAGCGCCTAGCATTGAACTGGTTACGGCGACGGAATTCTGTTTCTCTACGCCGCGCATAATCATGCACAAATGTTGAGCCTCGATAACCACCGCCACTCCCCGGGGCTTCATCGTTGTATTCAGGGTTTCGGCTATCTGCATGGTTAGTCGCTCCTGAACCTGGAGACGTTTCGCATACATATCGACTAGCCGGGGAATCTTGCTGAGACCGATAATGCGACCGTTTGGAATATAGGCGACGTGGCATTTGCCAAAAAAAGGGAGTAGATGATGCTCACAAAGACTGAAGAGTTCAATGTCCTTAACAATGACCATCTCGTCATAGGCCACATCGAACAGAGCTTTATT
>CAZIPZ010000092.1:0-842 GCA_964541075.1 uncultured Solibacteraceae bacterium
ATCGAATCCACGGTTCCTAAAGTACCAGGTGGATTTGAGAAACACAGAAGAAGTTAATACGTACAAAGGGCCTGGGTCTTTCGTTGCAAAACTCCAGAACGGCAAGGAATGCGAATTCAAGACCGAATGGCAGATTGTAGTGGTTTCGCCTGATAGAATTTTGGGGGCAGCAACCGCCATTGTGCCAGATCCAGAGACTTGCGCGGTTCGAGAGTCAAACCAAGTTCAACTGGACCTCAAGAAGAAATAATCCGTCCTCACACCCTTCTATCACTTCCGAGTCGATGTCCAATTGTCACGCAGAGCAAGCTCCTGTATGGCTTTGATGAGATTCTGCTCGATACGTTCCAACTTCACGTACATCCTGTAGACCAAAAAAAACAGGAATACCAGACCCATGCCGAAAAATGTGCCCAGCCCGGTGCGTCCGCCTCCAAACGATGAAATCAGGATATCGATAATGGATGGGAAAATCGCAATGACGACGATAGTCGTCCACGTCAAAACCCAGAACAGGAAGATTTGGAAGGACTCGATCTTTGCGCGGAAATCAACGTAACTCTTCGAAATGGCGACAACAGCCAACAACAATGAGAATATCTGGGAAGCAATAACAAACATGTCAGACACGCCTCATCAGGCGCATCAGTAGTCCCAAAATCAGATTAACTCCGTTTAGGAAAGGTTGGCCTTTGGCCTGTGAATATTCGGTATACACGACTCTGATTGGAAGGGATTTATATCGCAAATTCTTGCGGTACATCTCTCCCACTATCTCCGAACAGATCTCATAGCCTGCGGAACGCAAATCCATCTTTTCAATAGCTTCGCGAGTAAGAGCT
>CAZIPZ010000092.1:852-15189 GCA_964541075.1 uncultured Solibacteraceae bacterium
TTCGATAGACCAAATACGTCAGCGCATTCAGCAAGAGATTGGCCGCTATGCGGGATGGCGGCATCCCTCGCGGGCTCAGCAGGCGACTTCCAATGACGACGTCAAAACGACCATCCGTTAGGCAACGAACCATCGATTCGATGTCTTCCGGATCATGTTGGCCGTCGGAATCCATGGTCACGACAATGTCTGCGTTCAATTCCATTGCCGCGCGAAGACCCGTTATTGTCGCTGCTCCAACTCCAAGATTGGTTAGATGGCGAACGACGACAGCGCCGTGCCGAAGCGCCGCCTGAGAGGTTCCGTCCTTGGAACCGTCATCGACAACGATGGGAATAACCGTCAAGTGGTCAATGTGCGAAGGAATTCGAGCTATAACCGATCCGATGATGGCAGCCTCATTGTGAGCCGGCATCACTACGGCGACGGTCCTACGCTGATTCATGATCGCTAGATTTTAGCATGGTCACCGTTACAGGCCGGAGGCAATCAAGTCGTGCAGATGCACCATGCCTACAACCTTCCTGTCATTGTTCAGCACCGGCAGCACTGCAGTCGGCTTATTGCGCTGAGTGAGCGTGTGTAAGGCATCCGCCGCTTTATCGGTATCCAGGATGACCGAGGGCGATTGGTTCATGATCTCCGATATAGTCATTGAATTGAGGTCGCGCCCAGATTGTAAAGCCTGGCGAACGTCGTAATCTGTCACCAACCCAAGCAATTCTCCTTCATGATTAACGACTGAAATGGCCCCTACGCGGAAGGCAGTGATATGAATCAACATTTCGCGCACAGTTCGGTCAATGCGGATAACAGGATTTTCTTCTCCCTTTCGCATCACATCTTGGACGGTGAGTAAGAGGCGCCTTCCTAATTGACCGCCAGGGTGATTCCGGGCGAAATCCTCGGGAGATATATCCTTGATCTTCATCAAGGTCACAGCTAAGGCGTCACCTACTGCCAGTGCGGCTGTTGTGCTCGCGGTGGGCGCTAGGTTCAGGGGGCAAGCCTCCCGGGTTACTTTGAGATCCAAGACAACGTCGGACAACTTCGCCATGACCGAAGATGCATTCGCCGTAATGGCGATGATCTGAGCACCAGTCTTCTTGGCATACCGCAGCAGCTCATTTAGCTCATTCGTTTCTCCGCTCTTGCCAACGGCGAGAACAACATCACGGGAATCAACCATCCCGATATCGCCGTGCAGCGCCTCACCGGCATGAAGAAACATGGCTTGTGTCCCTGTACTTCGGAAAGTCGCGGCAATCTTCTTGGCGATGATTCCGGATTTGCCGATTCCGGTTACTACAACCTGGCCTCGACAACTGGCGACGATTTGTACTGCGGTCTCGAATTCCGAGGTTAAGTTGTCTCGAACAGACTTCAAGGCTTCGATCTCAATATCAAGCACCGCGGCGAGTTCCTGCAAAACATTGATCTGTTTCGAATCTCTTGCGGGCTTCATGATGGTGACATTCCCATTAACTCGTCTCCTCCGCAGTGCGGGTTAGAAGGAGTTCGCTATATATTGCCTCAACCTTTCGAGCAACTTCACGAACAGAAAACTCTGAGATGACAAAGTCGCGGCCTTTCTTTGCTGACTCGTTCGAGTTGAAGGATAACAAGTTCGCCAACTCTTCGCCCAAACTAGCGGGATCGTCTCTTTTGAACTCGAAGACTCCACCTCCGCGTCCAGGAGAGGGACTCAATCCGCACGCTTCAGACATTAATACGGGCCGCGAACATAGCAGCGCTTCAAGGGCAGTAATGGCGAATACTTCGCTCCTTGAAGGAATGACCACTACGCTGGCGTCCATGAGGGCTTCGAGCTTCTGTCCGTGATCAAGAAATCCCGTAAAGATTACGTTGCGCCCAAGATTATAGCCGGCCGCCAAACGGCGCAAGTCTCCCTCCTGCCCATCATCCGGACCGGCGAAGACCACGTACAGAAAGATCCCGCGCTCATTGAGGATGCGACAAGCTTCGATGAGGAGGTCGGCCCCTTTGATCCAATGAAGACGACCGAGGAATAGAACAATCGGTCCATCCCCGATCTTCCACCTCGATCTGAATAATCCTCGTTGCGGAGCGGCCTGATAGTCATCCGACCGAACGGAGTTTGGCACCACGTGCACACGCTCAGGTCTCACCTGGAAATCCAAAGCGTCTGCCGTTTCTATCGGAGATACTGCCAGCACAGCGCCAGCTTGGCGAACAATGTCGCGCCCCCACAGCGCGTCATAAACACGTTTCGACTGTACACGGCCCAGATGCCTTAGACCGCCATGAGGAGATAGTACGTACGGTATTCTTAAACTCCTCGCGGCGCGAGCAGCTGCAACCGTCAGAAAAGTTCTTAGCTCATGAATGTGAACTATGTCGGCTTTGGCGATTTCGCGACGTATCTCCAGGAAAAATCGAATTGGAATGAAAATCCGCCAGTTATAGGCAAGGTGGTTTGAAAGATTGCGATAATACTCAACTCTAATACCCTGTTCCGGAGGCCGCGATTCGTCACTAAGTCTCCGATCGCCCAGACTGTCCGTCGTCAAGACCCTCACATCATGGCCAAGGTCAGCCAGACCTCTGGCGAGTTCATAAGCGCTACGAGGCTGTCCGCCGTAGCGGAACGCCGGATAAAAGTAGGGAATCACAAAAACAACACGCATAAAATGAAACCGTCAGCTTGATAACAGACTGTCAGATCTCTCGCTGCACTGCTAACGTGATGCATCATAGTTTGAATCAACTGTTCAGCGCCTCCCCGAAATGGCTCCCAAGTCTGGTGATCAAATTCGACTCGCGTGAAGTCTAAGGCGACACACAGTGTGCAAACCTTGCCCACAGCAGTTTTCGCGGTGATTTGTCCCGTTGAAATGCAGCCGCTACTTTGTGCTAGAATCCACGCCAGTCGTGGCTTTTCACTGATCTGACTTTCTTCTGTGATGTTCAGAAGTCAGTGTGAGTTTCGTTTGAATGGTTGTAAGAATTTGAGGCAAGAAAGATGAAATTTCGATCCACATTTTTGGTTGGCTTGCTGCTTCTTTTACTCCCAACATCGCTTTCGGCTCAGGGCATCTTTCAGGGAGTTGGAACCCCGCGAACCATCGTCTCAACTGGATATGCCGAATTGATCGCTCCGATCCACATCAACCTGACGTCGGGAACGACGATGGCAGATACTCTTGTAGTCGACGTGTCACCGATGGTGATCTCGAATGCCTCTACGACGGATATCCGCGTCGTAACTTCAGGAAGTGTTACGGTCGGGGCTCTTGTGCTTGAAGCATCTGAAGGACGCCTGCAAATTCCTCTGAATGCGGGCGGGGCTTCGGGTTCCATGCGAGTGGAAGGAATACGTGTCTCGGCGCCCGGAACCGGCGCAACGTCAGTGACGGCTCGTTTGTCGTGGCAGGGAAACCGAAACCTGTTTAGAGATCCTGTCTCGGGCGCCCTCGGCCCGTCTTCGGCTGTACAGGTTGTGAACCGCATACAGTCCGGCCTTGTGGCGGATTCGATGACGGATCTGTTCGTCATTTTCAACGGGCGCATTTATGACGATACAGCGACGGTTGTCGTTCGTGAGGGTTTCTCTTCTGCGTTTTCAAACTCAGCAGACTTCGGCCAGAATTCCCCAGTTCAGGTTCGGATCAGGGTGACAGATATTCCCGGCGGCCTCACGTTGCGTTTCCCTGCGACGGTGACTGCGGAAGAAACTGGATCAACCCTGACAACTGTCGAGGGAGGGCCGGCGCTGCTTCCACGCCCAAGCGGAAGCACCACCGTCGTGTATAACTTCAGCGGTGTTGTAGACAGTGATTCATTCCTAGAGTCGTTCAAAATTCCGTTCACGGTAGGCCTGACCGAATTGACAGGCATCGTTCAGCCCACTATTGAGGTCAGCTTGTCACCATTTGGATCTCTCACCGAGTCCACTGCTGTGCCAAGGTTCGCTGAAGACTATGTGACGGTGCTTGAGGGATCTTCCAGGATTGTTGCAAGGACCTTTTATTGGACGGGTATTAATGCCAGCCGTGAAAACCGCGTCACGCTTTTCAACACATCAACGCGAACAGCAAATCTCATATTCACGGCGCTCGATGCCTCCGGACGCATAGCTGGTTCAACTACACAAGTCCGTCAGTCACTGTCCACGAATCAGTCTTCTGATCAATCGCTCAATCAAATATTCGGAACTGAGGTTGCCAACGTCGCTACTGTTCGGATTCAGAGCACTGTTTCAGACCTTCTCGCGAGCGGCACCTCTATCACGGCAGGAGTAACTGAATCCATTCCGCTGGCCGTACAAGGAACATCAAGCTTCACAATTCCGATTCTCCGCGAGAGCGTGGAAGTACATATTTTGAATCCTGGTTCAACTCCGGCCTCCGGAACCTTGAGGCTCTTGGACGGTAGCGGTGGTCTCGTTGGCGCTGCTGACATCACCCTCGAACCGTTAGCCTCCCTGTCGAGATCAATAACCGATCTGTTTGGGGTGCAGGAACAGGGACAGGTCGTGGGTCTTTTCGGTTCTCCGGTAGTGGCCTTCGAAACTCTGGTGGGAGCGCGCGAACTCGGCTTTATACAGGTGAGACCTACACCCGGAGTCGAATCGCTTTATGTGCCATTTGTTTCTATAGGAAGCGGGTATGACACGGATATCAACCTTGTTAACTCTTCCGATCAGAACATCACTCTCACAGCACAACTGTTTGACGGCCAAGGTGCGCGCGTTCAAAACACTCTCCTCATATCCTTAGCGCCGTTAGATCAGCTAGTCACAACCGCGGGACAACTGTTCGGGGTTCAAAACCTTGCAACTGGCTACGTCCGCTTTCAAGCTCCACAACTCAATCGCGGATTTTGGACATACTATCCACAGATTACTGGTTATGCTCGCATTCGCAGCACCCAAGGAGATTCAACGCTCTTGCCCCTCGCTGCATATACTCAGCAGGAAGTGTTTTTGTTGGATTCTGGAGGGGCAGCAGGAGGGTTTCAGGGAATCGCTCTCGTAAACTCAGGCTCGACGGCGGTCAATGTGACACTGCAGGCTATGAGTTCGACTGGTTCGATAATCGCATCAGCGGTGGTTCCAGTTCCTCCTAGACAGCTTTCAGCGAAACTCACAAGTGAATATTTTTCGAGCGGCCTTCCACCCTTGTCCGTAATTCGAGTGACCTCTTCGGCGCCGATTATTGTCACCTCAATTAGCGGCAACACTGATGGATCGCTGCGCTCCATTCCACCTCTCCGATAAATGGACGGTGCGGGTTACACGCTTGGATTCATGTGATCCGCACGCTCTATCTCAGATCTAGCACCAGCGGCCTCCCGGCAATGGTCGAAAAACGGAGGACAGCGGATGAAGTGCGCGAGGGCGCCCCGTTTAAAATCACAAATTGCGTTGTGTACCCTCCGGAATCCACAATGTGCGGAAAGTAAAGTGTCGCTGAAGACACCGGAGCAAATTCATTCTGAGGGGGAGTAGTGGTCAGCAAGAAGTCCCTGGTCTGATTGTAGCGTCCTCTCAGACCGACAACTGCGATTGCTCCTCCAGGAGTCGAGATCCTTAAAATGCCCTGGAAAGGCGAGGCCAAAGTTGGAAAAATTTCATGCAGAAACTTCGCCACTTGACCTAATCCCAAAATACGAATCGTTGTGCCAAGACCCGTTGACGTGCCATCCAGACGAAGCAACTCCAACTGAACATCCGTAAAAGTGGTGCTTGCGTTGGAGATCGCAAATCCGCTACTGATGGAGTCCGCTGCCCCCGGCGTCCCCACGAACTCCGCATACGTTCGAAATGCCGTGCCTCGAACAGCAGCAACCCCGCTCTCTGAAACGGTTACTCCCCTGAAGTTAAAAGCGAAGATCGCCATGGCAGAGGGTGTCGCGCCAACCACGGGCGTGACCCGAATTGAGCCGGATTGAATAGCGGCTTGCGCCACGCCCGACACCGTCAAGCGGAGAGAACTCTGGGAGTTCACAGAGTAGTCAATGCTGCTGCCGGTCAAGCTGCCTATACGGACGCTAGTCGGGTCGCCGACCGAGTTGAAAAAATCGAGTGTTCCCGCAGATGTGGTCGATGACGAATTAATGAGGATGATCTCGGTCTTCCAGCCCCCATTAGCCGCAAAATGCGGAATAAAGGCGGGACCAGACGCTGTAAGTACTGAAGGGTCGAGGATTGGAAGAGTTGTTATTAAGAAGTCCCCGCGCTCGTTTGTCAGTCCTCGGAGCACCGTAATGCCAACCGGTGCGTTGGAATTAAATAAGATTGTGCCTTCGAATGGTGCAGGCAAGCCCCAGGGCAGTTCGGTCAAGAATCGCGCTATTTGTGAACCTTTTGAAATCGTTACAGGCTCTCCTGAGCGAATTCGTCCATCGGACTCAATAAGGGAAAAACTGATGGTGACGTCCTCGGAATTCGGATTCACGATTGCCAAACCTGTATTCACAGGCCCGTTAATCATCGCGTAGAACAACCCTCCTTGAACCAGAGGCGCGGCCGGGACTGTAGCTTCCGTGAGAACTCCGCGACTGTCTCGCAGCGCGAAAATTGCCATACCCGTGCCTGCAGATCCTTCGCCAGTAGGCTGTATGGTTGCAGAACCCACGGCTATGCCTTGCGAAGCCCCGCTGCTTTGAAGAGAAGTTCCTCCAGCCTGCGCAAGCGAAAGAGTTCGAGACGCATCAGAAGAAGCGCCATCGCATGGATTGCGGCCCGACAAGCTGTTTCGCAGAAAAGGAGAGGGCAGGAGCGTGAAATCCGCACCGTTTCGATCTGTGTCGATGCAGCCGCCACTTCCAAGAATTATTGAATCGCGATTGGTTAGTTCTGGCGCTCTGAAACTTTCAGAGCAACTGGAGTCGCCGTACCCTACCAGATCCACTAAACCCTCAGTTCCGATTGCCGGGCACTGTGTGAGAGTGACCTCCATGTTAAACAGGGCGATACGTCCGCCATTCTGTTCAAAGTTGACCGGAGAGGAAATATCGAAGCGGATAGGAATGGAGCCGCCAAAACCGCCACCCCCACCTCGAATCAAGTAGTACGAACCCGGAGCCATACTCCCAGAGAGCGGAATCGCGACAAAGGTAACAGATGTCCCTGGAGCATAGTAAAGGACCCATCCAGTAAGATTCACGGTTGAACTGCCGCGATTGAACAATTCGATGTAATCATTGCTGATCCTGGAGCCGCCATCGCCTCCCCCAGTGAAAACTTGACTAATCACAATCGAGTCCGAAGCAGCAAAGACCGAGCCCCCAGACAAGACTAGCGCCAGAATGGCTGCTATGACGATCTCCAGCAAATGTCTCACAATGACTTCCTTCCAAGGATGGATTAGCTTACGCCGGCTGGCATTATAGACCCACTTGCGGCTTGTTTCATCCAATCGGCCAATTGGTTGGCGATTTGCCTCCAATCGTATCGCTGAACTGCATTGTGCCCATTGTTACCAAGGCGCGTCGACCGCTGGGGATCAGACAAGATGTCCCTAATGCTTGCGATCATTTCGTCGCCTCGTGAATAGATGACGCCCTGTTGTTCGCCTGCGAGAAAGGGGAGCGTACCCGGCAGTTTTGTGGCGACGACGGGTTTTGCACACGCTAGGTATTGAAACAACTTTGTCGGAAGAATGTCTTTTGTAATGCCGTTCAACTCAAAAGGATTGATGCACACGTCTGAAGCACGAACAAGGTCCGGCAAACTAGCGTAAGGTTGCATCCCCATGAATATTACCTTTCCCAATAATCCTTTCTTTTCGACCAGGACCTTGAGACGCGATTCGTCTTCACCCACACCGGCAATCAAGAGTCTCACCCTCGGATACTCCGCGACCAGAGCAGGGAAGTCGCTGATCACCCGGTCCAGGCCGCTGAACCTGTAAATCGTACCCATGAACAAGACGATCGGATCGTTCTCGTGAATACCCCATTGAACGAGCAGTTCGTTTCTCCGACGGCCCGGCGAAAACAATTGCGTGTCCACGCCGGAAGGGAGCAGTCGAACGTGATCGGATGAAACCCCGTAAGACTGAATGTACTCCTTGAGATGAGCAGTGAGCGCCACATTGAACAGGACGTTATTGAACACATAGCTAGCGACGATATGGGTTAGAGGTACAAGCATCGCATGCGGAACTAATTCGTGGGTTACATCGATAGCCCGAAAAATAACGGGAATGCCGAAGCGCCGGGCGACAAGAATCGTTTGCACCCCGGTCGTCGGCAAACCATACAGCAGGATTGCGTCAATTCTTTTGCTTTTGGCTATTCGGTAAATTTCGTATCCGGAGAACACCGCACCGCTCACCCGAGAAATTACCGGCAGGCGCACCATTCCCGGACGTCGAACAGTTACGGAAGCGTTTGGGTATGCGCGATGAACGTCAGGATAAATTTGCGTGGAAATAGAGAATATCCCTGACGCCTTGCTACGGCTCCAAGTGTCATCGTAGTCAACAATGATTACTTCATGGCCAAGGATGGAGAGAATCTCCGGAAGAATCTGAAATTCATAGATGATCTTCGAAAGATAGTTGACCTCATGGACAACAAGGATTCTCAAACAGGACTCCGCTGAATCGGACGCATGATCTAATGGCGGCGTATGGATGTGCGGGCTGCGATGCTCTCCTTATATATTTCACGCATCCAGTCAATTGTTCTGGGAATCCCTTGCTCGAGTGTAGTCTGAGGATTGTGACCAAAGGCTTTGGCGGCTTTCGTGATGTCCGGCTGCTTGTTCATGACGTTGTGTTTGTCTTCGGGCAAGTAGTGGACAAGCGAATCCTCCGCTCCAACATAGTCTAGGATCAAATCGCTCAGCTCTTTGACGCTTCGGAACTCGTGGCCGCCAATATTGTAGACCTCACCCGGAATGAAGTTATTGACGACATTGGCGAGCGTGGGAATGAAGTCATCGATGTACATAAACACCCGGTGATATCCCAGGTAAACATCGTACGGCAACCCGTGTAAGGCGCGATACACGAACAGGCAAACAACACTTCGATAGTTGTGATAGAACTCGCCTGGGCCGTAAGCATTAAAAAATCTCAGACGAACTGTAGGCGTGTCAAACCTCTTTTCGAAGTTCATGATCTGGATTTCATTCACCCACTTTGTCACAGCGTAATCATTGTGTTGGATGATTGACTGCTGCAACGGCACGTCTTCTGAAAGGATCTCCTGGTGTTTGTCTCCGTATATTTCAGAGGATGATGCGAAGATCAGCCTAAAACCACGTTCTCGCTGTAATTCGAGAAGATTCCGCGTTCCAATGACGTTCGTCGTCCACAGGGTGTCGTAGTACTCTTCTCCGTTGATTCGTCCAAACTCCGCAGCCAGATGGTAGACATAGTCATATTCTTGCTCAAAAGCTCTTTCCAATTGACGGTAGGAGGCAATGTCGGCTCGATAGTATTTAGCGGATGCCTGATGTTGCAGATCTAAGCCCCATACGTCGTGCCCCCGTCGTTCTAACTCGCGCCGCAATGGAGCGCCAAGTGTGCCCATTGCTCCAGTAATCAATATCTTGCTCATAACACATCCAGCATGTTTAAAGTCATCAAGCGCCTAGGCTCTGTAACAGCATCACAGCCTCGCGGTTTTGTGGATTTTGTCGCAGCACCTGTTGCAGGTAACTACGTGCCTGAGTCTTTTCGCCTCGACGGATCGAGACTCGGGCCATTCCCAGAATCGAAGGAACATGTTGAGGGTCGCCCTGCAGCACCTCAGTGAAGTGAAGTTCGGCCTGGTCCAGATCGTTTGCCTTGAGGTACAGCAAAGCGACGTTATGGTGAGCTTCTCTTAAAGTGGGATCAATGCGGAGAGCGCTGAGGTACGACTGAATGGCATCATCGAGATGGTTGATTCTTTCAAGGGCGTAAGCTCGATTAAAGTGAACCAATTTCTCATTAGGCCGTAATCGCAGAGCACGGTCGAACAACCGGATGGCATCTTCAAAGCGATCTTCGAGCCAATAAATCTTCCCCAAACTGTATAGATCGTTAAAGTCATCGCCAGCGTTCGTCTTCACCTCTAGTTCGGTTCTTAATTCCGCCGTCTTACCGTCAAAAAAGCTGACATTGATGAAGCTGTCCAGGGGCGGTAAATAGGTCAGATCGCTCTCGTAACTCTTCTTGAAAGCGGCGCGCGCCTCTCCTAAAACACTCGCCTTTTGAGTGGCAAATTCTTGCTCCGAGAGCTGATTCTTTCTTTGGAGAAGGTCGTTCCACTTGCTTAAGTAAACAGTCCCGATGTTGTTATACACCATTGATGACTCTTGACCCTTAAGGGCCTTCCTATAGCTTTCAATCGCCTGGTCGTAACGACGAGTCCCAAGATATAAGCCTCCAAGCGTGTTGTACGCATCCCATCGCATGTCTTCCGGCCAATTCGTTGCAGCAGTCTGCATGACCTTGATCGCGCTGTTATAGTCTCCCTTGCCCATGTAGGCGAACGTCAGCGCATTGTATCCGCGAGCTTTGCCTGGAGACTTCAGCGTAACGTCGGTCCACAACGTCGTCGGATCCGCCCACACTTGGTTGCGCATCACGGTCGCAACCACGAATATCCCCACCACCGCCCAACAGAGATAACTGGGACTGGAGCGTGTGAAGAATGCCCGCCACGCAGCTGCCAGTATCAGCGGGAACGACAGACACAGAACCACGAGTGGAAGGTACAATCGGTGCTCAAAGATGACGTCCTGGATCGGCACAATGCTTGAAGTTGGAGCAAGTGTCAGAAAAAACCAAAAAATCGAAAACGCATACACTGGATACGCACGGCGCCAATAGTAAGCAATCACTATAATCATCAGAATCACGATGCCGGACAACAGCACGCTGGGTTCAAAGATGGACTCAGAATGTGGGAAGTCGTAATCAAGGTTTAGATCGGCTGGCAGTATAAGAAGCTGCAGATAACGCACCAGCACGCGCAATTGAGTTAAAAAATAAAACCAAGGCGAAAGAACATTGGGGCTGGGTTGGATAGTGGAAGCCCACTGCCGGAATAGATAGATTACTGCCGGAATCGCAGGAACGAGAAAAACGACATAGAATCGCCAGCGATCCAAAATCGGCCGTAATGATCCCTTCGCCAGAAATATCCAATCGTACAGAAGCAGCGCTGCAGGGAGGGTAATAACGGTCTCTTTGGATCCTAGTCCGAGGACGAATAGGGACGTAACAATTGCAGCCAGACCAAAACCAATTTTTGCTTCCGGCCATTTGACAAAAATAAGGAAAGCCAAGCCGTAGAAGAATGTCGACAGGAGCTCCGACCTACTCGAAATGTACGTAACGGATTCAGTTTGAACTGGGTGTACGAGGAAGAAGGCGGCTGCGAGCAGGGACATAGTACTTTGTTGCGGCGCGCTGATTTTTTCAAAAATGTGGCGTGCAACAAAGTAAACGATAATTCCATTGCCCAGGTGAAGGAGAACATTGACTAGATGGTATCCCCAGACTTCGAGGCCGTTAATCTTGTAGTTCAGGGCAAAGGTCACGTAGAGAAGGGAGCGAGTTCGAAGGAATGAATCTGATAGGTAGTCCCCGAAACGGACTCCTGAGTTTCTCTGAACACTAAGATAGTCGTCAAAAACAAACGGAACCCGAAACGAATTGGCATAAGCAGCAATGCCGATGACGCAAAGCACGACGAAAGGCAGCAGGAACGATTCTTTCGAGGGCGCTTGCTCCTTCTTCGATCGTGTCACGAAATAAACCTCTTCTTAACCAGAAAAGCGATATTTCGAATTCCATCTCGCCACGGCTGCAACTTTATCTCGCCAACGCGCTGGGAATAGTTAATAAAAATCTCCCGAAAGCCAATGTCTCGATTTTTGATTGCTTCTATTTTGATTTCCTCGCTGAAGGCCATTCCGTCGCTCGACAGTTTCATTTTGTCCAGGGCGCTACGGCGGAACACCCACATTCCCGATTGCGAATCATTGATCCATCGGAAATACAGAACGGACATGGTCAACGAAAGTATTCGGTTTCCAATCCGATGTTTCAGACTCATGGCATTCTGGTTTAGAGTCGGAAATCGGGAAGCTGAAAGAAAGCCTACTCTGCAATGGAGAAAAGCTTCGAGCAAATAACTCAAGGCGTCAACAGGATAGGAGTGATCGCCGTCGAGAGTAATGATGATGTCGCCCGTAGCATGAGAAAACCCTTTCTTGTACGCCCTTCCATATCCGCGGTTGATCTCCTTGATGACAATTGCTCCCATCGACGTCGCAATTTCAGCAGTGCGGTCTGTCGAATTATTGTCTACCACAACAACTTCATCAACGAATGCAGGAAGGTCATGAAGGACTTTTTGAATACCCTGCTCTTCGTTTAAGCAGGGTATAACCACAGTTATCCGCTGGTCCTTGTACATCCCACATCAAGCCGAGACTAACGAAGCTTGAACTCGTAGATCGTCTTTCCGTTCAAGGGTTGTTTGAGGTGAATAGCAACAGTCGAACCAGGCGACTCAGCCAGATTGCGGCGCAGGGAGATGCTTGCTTCTTGACCAGGAGCGATCCGATCCGGAAAGCGATTCACGTGAAACTTACCATCGGTGAATACGGCGCTGATCTCAACGTCTGCTGTTGAAGCATTCGCAATAAACAGTTCGAAGTTCTCATTACTTGTGCGCGAAATGGTTTCTGGAACCTGACGATAGCGCAAGGATGCTTTTATGACGCCCTGAAAGGAAACCGCCTGTTCGAAAGTAACTCCCTTGTAATAAACGACAAAACGAACGGGTGCGCGAAACGGTCCTTCGAAATCGTCGGAACCCACTATTACTGCAAACCCTTTCGATGCCTTGGTTAATTGGCGTGTCGTACCGCTTTGTATTGCAGCTAGCGCCGTATCAAGCTTTGATTCAATCCGAATTGGAACATCGCCGCTATATTCGAAGGGAACCGTAACCTGCTTGTACTCTCCCTGTAGCAGCGTACCGACATCAAAAGTCTCATTCTGGAGCTTGAAGGTCGATTTGATCTCCTTCAGATCGCCAGTGTCGGCGGAATCGCGACTCGAAAATCGGTCTAAGAAGGCCTCCTTGCCTGAGGCCAACTCGAGATACCAGTTGTTCTTTTGCCAAATCCAAATGTCTGTGACGACCGTCTCGGTTAGTTGCGGGGTTGGTCCAGTAGCAAGGAATAGCTTGCCCGTCGTGCGAACCTGCACTTTCTCTTGATCAATGAAGTCAATGCCGACGATTCGTGGATTGGTCAACGGCGCCAATGGATTGTTTAGAAAGTCATTGCGCCCGGAGAGAGCCACAAATTCTGAGGCTCTTACCCGATCACCCACGGAAAGGGCGCGACGAAATTCAACTGCGCGTACGGTCAATTCATCGAGTTTAGCAGGAAGTCTTGGGACTTGAGACTGCAGCAGAATAGGAAAAAGGAATAGCGTAAGAATTAAGCAAAGCGCACGACGGTTCATAAACTGTAAGCACCGGATTATAGCAAATGCTCGCGCGTCCCACTCGCCGCTTCAGAAACAAAAAGGGGGCCGGAGCCCCCTTTTTATCCAATCAAACTGGACTAGAACGCCAATATTTCAGCCGCGCCGGTGTTACGGGAAGTGATTGAAGGCGGCGCCAAAACAAGCATTGGCGTGAACGATGTGAAGTTCCGGAAATCCGAAACGAACGGAGCTCCGTGACCACCCAAGAAATCCGCTCGAATGAAGATATATCCGGTGAAGTCACCGGTCTGACCTGCTGCAGCGAGAATTTCGGATAGCAATGCTGTCCAAGTCGCTCCTGCTGCAAGAGTGCCATCTGCCGACAAACCAACGCCCGGCCTTACTGAGCTGCTGGTGGTCAAGCTAAACGACGTTCCGGCGCCGCTAGCCGTGCGGGGGAAGAAGTCCAACCTGAGGGCGCCGGACTGCGCCGTCATGCCGCCAAACGAACTTCCACCCAGCGGGTCAGCGCTGGTGTTCGCTAATGCAAGACCCGTGTCAAACGAGCCGGCCTTTACTGCGAACGGAACCAATAGAGTTGTGTTTGCCGCGACAATTGAGACGACTGGTACTGCCGCTGTCTGAGCTTCGGCAAAACGCGGAGAAGCGGTCTTGTCTGGCACCGGCGGAACGGTATCCGTCAATCCACCACCAATGGGACTCATTGTGGCTTGGACTGTGATGTTTCCACCAGTCAAGGTTGCAGTCGAGGACACATTGCTAACGGTCACGCTGAACTGAATCGCATCAAGCGTCGTGGAGCTGGTCGAAACGTTGGCGCCCCAAACTATGGTTGACGTATTATTCGCCGTCGTAATGGTTGTGCGGCTCAGCGATGGAGTTC
>CAZIPZ010000093.1:0-14770 GCA_964541075.1 uncultured Solibacteraceae bacterium
TCCCCTGGAACTGGAGGCCACCTATCCGCTGCCCGAAGCGCAGCTCGATCGCTTCTTTGTGAAATTACGGATGGATTTTCCGCCCATCGACGACATCCACACGATACTCGATCGAACGACTTATCTGGACGAGCCTTCGGTCGAACGCGTATGGAGTGCGGAGAAGATTCTCCAGCTCAGAGAAATCGCCTTGTCCGTTCCAATCTCAGAGGCCGTTCAGGACTATGCGATTCGTATTATTATGGCGACTCAGCCGTCCACCCAGCTAGCTCATGAACAAACTAAGAAATACCTCCGATATGGAGCCAGTCCTCGAGGCGCTCAGGCGCTTGTCATCGGCGGCAAAGTGAGAGCACTGCTCAACGGCAGATCCGAAGTATCATATGAAGATATTCGACATGTGGCGTTGCCGGCGCTTCGCCATCGCGTCATCCTGAACTTCGAGGGTGAAGCTGAACGCATCGAACCGGATTCCATTCTGAAGGCGATCCTCAGCTGGGTTCCCGAGAAGAAATGATCCATGGAATTCAAACTCTCGACCAGACGAGCAGACTCGGTTTCCATCGTCGATTTGGCGGGCCGAATCACCACTGGGGAAGCCCTCACGGCGTTCCGGCAAGTCATTCGCGAAGAAGTTTCCAAGGGTCACACTAAGATTCTCCTGAACCTTAAAGATGTTTCCTATATCGATAGCAGCGGGTTGGGAGAGTTGGTGCTGGCTCTCGGCACCGTCGAGCAAACAATTTGCGCCATGTGCGGCGCTACAGTCTTCAAAGATGAAGATGGAAACTGGGAGCCCTGCCCTCAATGCGAAAGTAAGGAAAGAAAACGCTGGGGACAGCTCAAGCTCAGCAATCCGGGCCGCCAGGTTCGTGACCTGCTGCAGTTCACGAAGTTGTATACAGTGTTCGATGTCCACGATTCTGAAGTTGGCGCGCTGGATAGTTTCGCCGCGAAATAAACACCTGCCTCGATGAGCAACGTTCCAAACAAGGTCATCTACTCCATGATTGGAGTCAGCAAGTACTACGATAAGAAAGCCGTTCTCAAGGACATCTACCTGTCGTACTTCTATGGCGCCAAGATAGGCGTCATCGGACTCAATGGATCTGGAAAAAGTTCTCTGCTTCGAATTCTCGCCGGCGTTGATCAGGAGTTTCAGGGCAGAACTGCCGTCTCCCCGGGTTTTACCATCGGATATCTCGAGCAGGAGCCCCGCCTGGACCCATCGAAGACCGTTCGCGAAATTGTTCAGCAGGGCGTGCAGCCGATAGTCGATTTGCTCGCAGAGTTTGATGACATCAATGCGAAGTTCGCCGAACCGATGTCGGACGACAAAATGAATGCTCTGCTCGAACGGCAGGGCGAGGTGCAGGAAAAATTGGAAGCCTCAGGCGCATGGGATCTGGACTCCCGGTTGGAAATGGCTATGGATGCCCTTCGTTGTCCGCCTGGAGACACCTCCGTTTCAGTACTCTCCGGCGGTGAAAAAAGGCGGGTCGCACTGTGCCGCCTCCTGCTTCAGAAGCCAGACATATTGCTGCTGGATGAACCGACAAATCATCTCGATGCCGAGAGCGTTGCATGGCTGGAGCAACACATCCAGAAGTACGCCGGAACGGTGATCGCCGTAACACACGATCGTTACTTTCTGGACAATGTCGCCGGATGGATTCTCGAGCTCGATCGTGGACACGGGATTCCCTGGGAAGGGAATTACTCGTCATGGCTGGAGCAGAAGCGTGCACGCCTCGAGCAGGAGGAGAAGAGCGAGACGGATCGTCAACGAACTCTTCAACGCGAACTCGAATGGATCCGAATGTCGCCCAAAGGGCGGCACGCCAAAGGCAAGGCGCGCATCAATGCGTATGAACATCTTCTTAACCAAGAGACCGACAAGCGCGCTCAGGAATTGGAAATCTATATACCACCTGGCCCACGTCTTGGGCAGGTTGTCATCGAAGCTCAGGGACTCCGCAAAGCCTACGGCGACAAATTGCTCTTCGACGACGTTAACTTTCGCCTTCCTCCCGGTGGAATTGTCGGGATCATCGGACCTAACGGCGCGGGAAAGACCACCCTGTTTCGGCTGATCACGCGACAGGAAGAACCCGATGCCGGCGCCATCCGATTGGGCGAAACGGTGAAGCTGGCGTACGTCGACCAGAGCCGGGATTCTCTCGTTGCGGACCACAGCGTTTGGGAGGAAATCTCGGGAGGCCTAGATAACATTCAACTCGGGTTGCGCCAGGTGAATTCGCGAGCTTACGTAGCTCGTTTCAATTTTTCCGGAAGTGACCAGCAGAAAAAGGTAGGAAGTCTTTCTGGTGGCGAAAGAAACCGCCTTCATCTGGCCAAAATGCTGAAAGAGGGCGCCAATGTCCTACTTCTTGACGAACCGACCAACGATCTCGACGTCAATACCTTGCGCGCTCTTGAGGAAGCTTTGGATAACTTCGCAGGCTGCGCCGTTGTGATCAGCCACGACAGGTGGTTCCTTGATCGTGTTGCGACCCATATTCTTGCGTTTGAAGGCGAAAGCCGGGTGATTTGGTTTGAAGGGAACTATTCCGACTACGAAGCCGACCGTCGAGCCCGCCTGGGGGCGGCTGCCGACCAACCTCACCGACTCAAATACCGCCACTTGACCCGTTAGTCGCCGCTGTATCGTCCGTTCTCCTTGCGGTCATTTTTCTCTAGGCGAAGGAATTTCTACCTGTTTTGGACCTGATCCGTCCAATTCACTTACGTCCGACGTTGATTCTGCAAGGATCTGCTCCGGCAGAGAAATTGCTTGTGGAAAGTCACACAAGGAGACGAATGATGCGAAAGAATGCGCAGCCGCAGCTTGTCCACAGCAAACCGACCATGTGCCTGCATTGTCATCTGATTGTTGAGATGGTTCATGACCGTGATGCCGACCCGACGAAGGGGGCATGGCAGTGCCCACGCTGTGGTCACAATTACCCCTTCCTTCACTGGAAAATCAGAAAACAGACGCCGCGAAAAGAGGCTGCCTAACGCAATGAGGGAACGGAAGATGTCTAAACTGTTTTTTGTAAATATTCCGTATAACTGCTCCGACCGGGAGCTGCAGGAATGGGTGGAATCGCGAGGAATCGAGACCCGCTCGATCCGGATTGTTCGCGATCTCGTGGCTGGTGTTTCTCCGGCTTTCGGATATGTTGAACTCCGGGACGACACCCGTATTCAAGAAGCGATTTCCGTTTTGAACGGCAAAAAGTTGCGCAATCAAACGATTCTTGTGAAAGAAGCGCAGACCCAATCTGCATCGATGCGTCTATCGGAGAGAAAGACCGCGTAACCATGCCGAGATACAAGGTGGGCGACACTGTCCTGATCGAGGGCAGGAAAGCCAAAGTCATTTGGCTAAGCGAAAATGCCAGCGAAGTCGAAGCTTTTGACGAGTATATCGTTGAGTTTGAAGATAGAGGCCGCAAGTTCCTCGTCAGCGGGGAGCTAGATCCGCAACAAACTCAATCCATGCACGATAGAAAACACGACGGCGATCCCTGTCACCGCCAGACATACTAAGGCCGCGATCAGGTGATCCAGCCGTTCCGGCCTTAAGGGATCTAGAAACTTCGCCGAAACATAACCTCCAGCGAGTCCACCTAGGTGGGCCCAATTGTCCACTCCGGGCATGATGAAGCCGAAAATAAAAAGCACCATTGCCCATGATTTCGCCTGCTCTCCAATAATGGAGCTTCCACCACGCCGACCGTAATAAATCAGGGCTCCCAGCAAACCAAAAATCGGCGCCGAGGCGCCTACGGTGAAGCTTGCACCTCTCAGGAATGATGGTAAGAAAAACACCATGCCTGCCAAAGTGCTTGCCATGAACCCCGTAATCCCGGCTACCGTATAGATGATGATCATCCGGCTGGCGCCGTAGGTTTCTGCAGTTGCCGGTGCGAGCTGCCGAACCCACATCATGTTGAAGAACAGATGAAGAACGCCGGCGTGGAGCCAGCCAGCCGTCAGGACCGTCCACCATCTGCCAAACCGGAAAACTGGAACAACGCCGCTTGCGCCAAAAATAAAAAGACTCTCTGAGCTTGGCGACAAAAAACTCAGGAGGCCGCTAGGTCGGATGCCCTGCGGATCAGTGACAAGCGTGAGCATATAGAGAATGATGCAGCTTCCCATTACGAATTGCGTGAAGCCGAGATCTCGACCCAACCTGCTCAACAGCGGTGCGAAACCCCACAGGCCCGGATTCCATCTTCCGCATGTAAAGCAACGTTCGTCTTGAACACCCACAAGGTTGCCGCAAGAAGGGCACACGACTGAGCCCCACTTCTGTCTAATCATGAATTGAATTATGACGAAGCGGTGGCCGCTTTGCGAGCCTGTAACGGAAATGTGAGCGTGAAGACGGCGCCTTTACCAAGACCGGCGCTCGCCGCGGTGATCGTTCCATTGTGTAGTTCCACCAACTGTCTGACGATCGCAAGCCCCAAACCAAGACCGGCTTTTAGATTGGGATACTCGCCGCCGGCCTGGCGGAAACGTTCGAAAATGTGAGGCAAAAAATCCGGCGAGATACCGAGTCCGGTGTCGGCGACCTGAATCTCAAGACTGCCGCTCGATGATCGGACCGATATGCTGACTGTTCCGCCCGATGATGTGAACTTGACTGCGTTTGAGAGTAAGTTCCAAACCATTTGCCGAAGCCGATCGGGATCGGCATTCAGCAACTGGTCGCACGGAGCGATGTTCAATTCAAGGTTGACGCTCTTGGATTCTGCAAGGTTTCGAATCGAGTCCACAGCTGTCTCGACGATCGGTCCCGCTTCTATCGGCTTGACCGCCAGCCGCAGCTTGCCCGCGATGATTCTGGACACATCCAGGAGATCGTCCACCAACTGCACCTGCGCTTGCGCGTTTCTTTCGATGATCTCTAGCGCTCGGGCGAAATTCGCTTCCGTGAGTTTCGCCGTCTTCAACAGGTGAATGCAGCCGAGAATCGGCGTCAGCGGTGTTCGAAGCTCGTGTGACACCATCGCCACAAATTCGTCCTTTATGCGGTTCGCTTCCTGCGCGTTCCGATACAGCGTTCCGTTTTCAATCGCGACGGCGGCCGCGCTGGCAATATCGCGAGCCAGTTGCACGTCGTCGGAATCGTATGCGGGCCGCGAGGTCACGCAGAGAAATGCGATTGACCCCGTGATCCGACCTTTCGTCGAAAGCGGCATGCACAGATACGCCACCGGTTTGTGTCCTGGTTTCCTCAGTTCCTCTGGAGACAGGCCCATAGTACGGATGATTTCATCGCTTGCGTCGGACAAGGATTCGTGTTCTCCCGTACAGAGAACGTTAATCGGCCCGAAGTCGCCGACGCGATGCAGCGGATAGATGCCTTCCATCCAGCTAGCGGCGTCCGGAGTGGTATCGCGTTGCACAACAATCACGCGGCGAGCGGTGATTTCACTATGAAGTGTGAACACCGCGCAAGCGTCTCCCAAGCGGGGAAGCGCAAGCTTTGCCAGCAACTGCAGAGAGGTTTTCAAATCGTTGGAAACCGCAAGCAAACCGATCGCCGCACGAAGGGCTGCAGCCTCCTCTAGCAATTGCTGGATTCGGAATTGTTCGTCCTGTTGTCGGCTCGGCTGCAGAGAAGAGTGCCCCAGATTACTCATAAACTGGCGCTATTCGACACCGCTGGCATCTCTGTGTCAAGCACTACGGGCGGGAAGCTGCGCGCGCACGGGGAAACGAACGATGAATAACGCTCCTTTTCCCGGTCCATCGCTATGTGCCTGGACGTCGCCGCCATGCAATTCAACGAGCTGCCTGACGATGGACAAACCGAGGCCGAGTCCGCCGTGAGCACGCGTCGTGGAGCCATCCGCCTGCCGGAAACGCTCAAAAACATGCGGCAGGAATTCGCGTGGAATGCCTATTCCCGTGTCGGCGACCCGTATCTCAATGAAGCTCTCACTTTCGTAGCAGCTGACTTCGACGCTTCCTCGGGTCGGTGTAAACTTCACGGCATTGGAAAGAAGATTCCAGATAATCTGCTGCAAACGGTCTGGGTCGCCCAGGACCACCCCCCGCACTTGGCACGCGCCCAAGTCCAGCAAAACACCCTTTGCATCGGCGATACCTCGGACCGTGGCGATCGCCGCTTCGATTACTTTTTTCATGTCTACGTGGGCCAAACGCAGCCGCAGCTTTCCGGACGCAATCCGCGACACATCCAGCAAGTCTTCAATGATCTGCGCCTGAGTCTTGACGTTTCTCTCTATCATGTCCAGGGCGCGATTCATGACGGTCTTGTCTTCTTCGCAGCGAATCATATGAACCGCACCGAGGATCGGGGTCAATGGTGTTCGCAGTTCGTGCGAGATCATCGCAACAAATTCATCTTTTAGACGGTTGGCTTCCTGTGCCTTTTCGTAGAGCCGCACATTATCGAGCACGTCGCCTGCTTGTCGCGCGTAAAGCTCCATGAGACGCGCTTCTCGAGGCGTGGGATTCGAAGAGGACGAACGATAGATCTCCATGCCGCCGAGCAGATCTCCATTCCGCGTGAACAACGGAATACAGTAGACCGTTTTGCAGCCCGCCCGCCGCGCCAATCCGCCATAGATGGCGACGTCCGGTTTTGCGTAAACGTTTTCAATGAGCGCGGCGCGACCGCGGATCGCGCGCATTGAAGCGCCCTCGTCGGGAGCGACCATGTCGTTCATTCCATCTCTTGAAATGCCAAGAACGGCGGCAACTCGCAGGAGGTTTTGGTGATCATCATGGTGGGCGAGCACTCCCATGTGGGCCGCCAACAGGGAGGTCGCAGCCGTCAAAATTTCCTGTTGCAGGCTCTCAAGGTCGCGAACGGTCGACAGCCGAACGCTCAACTGGTGTAGGCACGTCATGTCCGACAACTGGATTGCGAGTTCCTCGCGAACTGCTGCCAACTCTCTTTCAGTGCGTCGTCGTGCATGGCGCCCTTGCGCTTCTTTCAATTCGCGCCGGACAGCGGGAACTAGCCGAGAGAGATTGTCCTTGAGCAGGTAATCGTGCGCGCCGGCCTTCATTGCGGCTACGGCTGTATCCTGGTCAATTGATCCTGAAACGATGATGAAGGGTGCATCCAATTCGCTCTGATGAAACACTTTCAAAGCGCCAAAAGCATCAAAGCCGGGAAGAGAGTAGTCGCAGAGAATGACGTCCCATTCATGCTCTTCAAGCGCCTCTTTCATCGCACGGGCGCTTTCCACGACACTGTACTGGGGATCGAAACCGCCTTTCCTGAGCTGATGAACCAAAAGTAGGGCATCGGCTGCGGCGTCTTCGACGATCAAAACATGAAGGGGTGCGCTCACAGGGCGGCAGTCTCCATGACTTCTTACGTGCTTTCATTCTACCCCAACCTTTCAACACGCTGTTGGAGAAGCTATACTCGCCCCCATGGAACTGGGAATGATCGGATTGGGCCGGATGGGCGGCAACATGACAGAAAGATTGGTTCAAGCCGGCCATCGCGTCGTTGTGTACGATCCCGATGAAAGTGCCGTGCAGCGGGCGGCTGCAAGAGGTGGCGCGGCAGTCGATTCCCTTGAATCGCTTGTTTCTGCGCTGAACGCTCCTCGCGTTGTATGGCTCATGGCGCCTGCCGGAGATCCCGTGGAGAACACGATAAAAATGCTCTCCAGGCTGTTGAGCACTGGAGACATCATTATCGATGGAGGAAACTCGAACTACAAAGACTCAATAAGGCGCGCGAAAGAGCTGGAGGGGCGCCAGATTCACTTCGTTGACGTCGGCACTAGTGGCGGTGTTCGCGGTCTCAAGAACGGATACTGCTTGATGATTGGTGGAAATGAGTCAGTCGTCCACCAGCTTCGGCCCATATTTGAAGCGCTTGCCCCAGGAGCAGATCGCGGTTGGGCGTTAGTGGGACCGGCAGGAGCAGGTCACTTTGTGAAGATGGTGCACAATGGCATTGAATATGGACTGATGCAAGCATATGCCGAAGGTTTTTCTCTGCTCAGGCACAAGGATGCTTTCCAATTGGATCTTGGAAAGATCGCCGAACTGTGGATGCATGGAAGTGTTGTCCGCTCATGGTTGCTGCAATTAACTGCAGAGGCTCTAACAGAGAATCCCGAACTCGAAGGCGTCCAACCCCAAGTGAGTGATTCCGGCGAAGGTCGCTGGACCGTAACCGAAGCGATTGAGTTGAACGTTCCAGCGCCCATTATTACCTTGTCTCTTATCCAAAGACTGACTTCCCGCGATTCTGAGGCATTCGGAAACAGAATCCTTGCCATAATGCGAAACAAGTTCGGCGGCCACGAAGCCACGGGCAAATGACAGTTCTGGCCTTCGATATTTCGACTGGGGGCGTTTCCGCCTCTGTCTTCGATTCCACACTTAACGCGCTTCAAGTAGAGGAGAGCAACTGGAGTCTTGGCATGGATTCCTCGGGCTCTGCGACGCTTGCACTCGATGATGTCGTCGAGCGCTGCAAAATCGTCATTCGAAGTCTGGATCTGCCTGCAAAGCTGGATGCGGTTGTTATAGGGTGCTTCATGCACAACTGCGTGCTCCTGCGTTCTGACGAAAAGCCCGTCACGCCGGTATTCACCTGGCTTGATCGCCACGGAGAAGACGGTGTGGAATACATCAGGAGCAGGCTGGGCGGAAGGTTTCATGAGCGAACCGGTTGCCGTTTTCATCCGATGTTTCCAGTCTTCAAACTCGCCAACCTGTTCGTTCATAACGAGGCTGTTCTGTCCGAAACCCGGCGAGTTGTATCTGTGAAGACATTCCTAGCCAAACGCTGGACAGGCTTCTGGACAGAAGACCAGGGAACGGCGTCGGCCTCGGGCCTGTATAACATTCAGGACGGAGACTGGGATCCGCTCTTGCTGAGGCTTGTCGGAATTGGCAAGGAAAAGCTTCCGCTCGTCGAGAGTCGAACACAGATAATCGGCAAAGTCACTCCACAGGCGGCGGCCGAGTTTGGCCTGCCCGAGTCCACACCCGTCATCAACGGTTCTGGTGACGGGTTGCTGGCAAACGTCGGTTCTGGCTGCGAGATTCCGGAGCGCATCGCCATCACGCTGGGAACATCAGGAAGCGCCCGACAGACGCTCGGTGAGCCCATACTTGATCCCGATGCAGGGACGTTTTGCTACAAGGCAAGCGAGCGTCACTACGTGTTCGGTTGCGCCAGCAACAATGGTGGGAACGTATTGGATTGGGCTCGCTCTCTGTTCGGCGACCTACCCGTCGATCGCGCCTCGAAGAACACGCCGATCTTCATACCGCTGCTGCACGGCGAGCGCGCTCCAGATTGGAATCCGCATTTAACCGGTTCGTGGCACGGCTTGACAGCTAGACATTCTGAAAAAGATCTCGGCAGATCCGTGCTCGAAGGGGTTCTATTCAACCTCGCCCACTACGTTGAGATATTGCAGGGCGCTTCAAAACATAAGGCCACGGATATAGTGCTTTCGGGAAACGGCTTTCTTCAGCCGCTTGCGGCATCCATTCTGGCCTCCGTTACCGGACTAAAGACATGGCTTCCATCTAAGCCCGGGCTTGCTTCCTTGAGAGGCGCCGCTATTTGCGCTCATGAAGCACTGCATGCGTCGATTCCAGAACTCGAAGCCCAGTCTGTGCCTCAACTCGACGATTTAGACCTCAGCCAGCGCTATGTGAGGTACAAAGAGTTGCGATCGGCTGTAAGCTCAGGTTACTTTAAGTAGCCGCCGGACGCTCAAACTCCTAGAACCTGCGGCAATTCCACACATGGAAGAGCGGCGGAACCACTGGACCCTTTGGATCGCGCTGATTGCTTTGTTGCTGCTGACGCGAGTCCCGGCGGCGTCACAGTACCTGTCCATAGACAACGTCAATCTGGCGTTCTCCCTTGAGAATTTCGACCCTCTCAATCATCAGCCTCAGCCGCCGGGCTACCCTTTCTTCGTAGCGCTGGCCCGAGGATTCAACATCGTCTTCCGAGATGCAGAACGAACGTTTCTCGTTTTGTCTGTACTCGTCAGCGGTCTATGTCTCGCATTGACGTTTGCCTTAGGCAAACGAATGTTCTCGCCATGGGTCGGGGCGGCCGCTGCATTCCTGGTTCTGGTTAATCCCGTCTTTTGGTTTTCCGGACTCGAGGGCCCGCTACGACCGCATCTCGCATTGTTTTCCTTGCTGACAGCCTACTGGGCTTGGCGCTGCCGCAACGGAGAAAAGCAATATCTGTACTGGAGCGCCGCCGCTCTCGGGTTTGGGAGCGGTTTTCGTCCGGAACTTCTCGTTCTTATGTTTCCCGTTTGGCTGCTTGCCGCATGGATCGGAACGCGATCTATAAGGTCTATCGTTCTCGGCCTGGCCTTGATGGGCGGCGTCGTTCTCGTATGGATTAGCGCGCTGGTGATTGCGGTCGGAGGCGCCGATCCATTGTGGCGGCTGCTGTCAGAGTACCTGGTGGATCAATCGCGCGGTGAATCCGTGCTGCTGGGAGGAACCGAAAGCGATTGGATGCGCCAACTGAGCCGCCTGGTCATTTGGAATGCTCTTGCCGTCATCGGATGGTTCTGGGCGGCGCCGCTGTTCTTCAAATCAGAACGCCGGGTCACTCTTGGAGGACCAGAGAGCGTCTTCATGCTCGTCTGGCTGGCGCCGGGGCTGGCGGTCCAAGCGCTGATTCACGTTGCCGCGCCCGGGCACACGCTCTTCTCGATTCCTGCTCTGTGTTTAGTCGGAGCATATGTTTTGTACGCCTCGCTCCACACTTCCGAGATGCGAGAGATTGCATTGTGTTCGGCGCTTGTGCTGAACGTCATGTTGTTTCTCAATTTCGTTCCCCTTCCGACGGTCAACAGCACGGAAAGCGGCGCATGGAGATCGCTAAGGAATGCATGGGCGTTCGGAATATTTGAGACGTCGCTTGGGCAGTTGCGGTGGTTGGACGATATCAACAAAACAACGCTGAAGGAAATTAGAGAGTTTACGCCGCCGGACAGGCCCGCCCTTATCGTGACCACCGACGCTCATCGGCAGACGTGGTTCATGAACTGGCGCATTGCGCGCTATTATCTGCCGGATTACGACATCTGGGTGGTGACGGACCAGAAGACGCCGAGAGTCGCATATCATGTACGCCGTGACAAGACGCTTGAGACGGCTCACGCGGGATCTGTGGCGCCGGTGCCGGCGCCCAAAGGAGGTCGAATTCTCTGGCTTCTCGAACGGGACGGTCCCTTCCACAAGGCTCTTTCGCAGGTCAAGACGCTCACTTCCGGATCCCAGATTGTTTACAGTGATCTTTCACCGACAGAAACCACGTTTCGCGTCCTGGAATTTGAATTCGTGCCGACGGAAGCGTCTTCAACTGGAGTTCGAACCAGTGGAATTCAATGATGTCCGGTTGCAGTACCAGTCCCTCAGAGAGGAAATCGATCGAGCTGTTGCAGGTGTGCTTTCAGGCGGACGTTACATCCTGGGACCCGCCTCCCACGCATTCGAGGATGAATTCGCGCGTTATTGTCATACTTCAAATGGCATCGGCGTGGGTTCGGGGACTGACGCCATCGCAATCGGACTGAGAGCTATTGGCGTCGAATTGGGCGATGAAGTTCTCGTGCCTGCGGTTAGCGCCGCCGCGACCGCAATGGCGGTCGTTTCCATTGGTGCAAAGCCGGTGTTTGTGGATATTTCCGCGGCGGACTTCAACATGGATCCGTCCCTGGCGTTGGAGTGCAGATCCTCACGCACGAGAGCGGTCGTCCCAGTTCATCTCTATGGGATGCCGGCGCGTCTCAAGGAATTGGCCAGCCTTCGACTACCAATGCTCGAAGACGCCGCGCAGGCCCACGGCAGTGACGCCACTTGGGGACGGTGCGGTTCCTTCGGCGTCGCGGCCGCGTTCAGCTTTTATCCCACTAAGAATTTGGGCGCATATGGCGATGCTGGAATGATAGTAACCTCTGATGCCGGTATAGCCGAGCGTGCTCGCCTGCTGCGCAATTACGGACAACGCGAGAACTATTCATCAATAACTTTTGGACAAAATAGCCGGCTGGATGACATCCAAGCAGCGATATTGTCGGCAAAACTCAGGAAACTGGACCAATGGAACAGCCGAAGACGCACGATTGCCAAGGCCTATCGGGATGCCTTTAGTGAGCTGCCGATTGGAATGCAAGAGGAATACGGATCGAGCAATTGTCATCTGTTTGCGATCAAATGCGCCGAGCGAAACAAACTGCGGGCATACCTGGAGGCTCAGGAAATTCCGACATTAGTTCACTATCCAATTCCACTTCATCGACAAGAAGCTTTTGCCGAATTCGGCCCATCTCGCTGCCCCGTGGCGGATCGGTTCTGTTCGCAGGTGTTGAGTCTGCCCCTTCATCCAGCCATGTCTGCAGGTGAAGTCGAGCGGGTCATCTCCGCAGTCCGGGAGTTCTTCGCGCGTAGAGAAAAAAAGGGAGAGTGAGTTCAAATGTTCTGTCCCGTTCACTCCTTCCTAGCACGCGCCACGATGGAGAGTCCGGCGCAGAGGCTTCGGCCGGTTTTAAAAACCTCCGCTTCTTTCGAAAGCATTTTCAAGAAAATCGGATCGATCCATTTCAGGCCTGACGGCAGCGGCTTGACGTCCGTGCCTTTCCCAATTCCGACATGCTTTAACAGTCGTCGCAGCGCTACGACAGGAAAAAGCAAGCTGTTGGCATAACTCGACCATTCCACCTTGAACCCGCCTTGAATGAGTTTTGCGACCAGCTCAGATCGCGAAAATCGATGAACCGTGTGCAGATCTCTGTCGTGCGACGAGTACAACCATTGAAAAGCCGCCACTCGAATAAACAACGAACCGCCGCTCTTCAGCACGCGGTGCATTTCCGAGATGCCCTGCTCCTGGCCGGCCGCCGGCAGTTGCTGCAAAATGTCGAAAGAAAAAACAAGGTCGAAAGTCTCAGTCCTGTAGGGAATGTCCGTAACCGACGCCTGGACCACTTTGGCCGCGCCCCGCTTTCGAACTCCGTCGATCGCCTCAGATGCAACATCGAGGGCAAAAATCTTCCGGGTCGGTGATTGATAATGATGAAGATTGAAGCCAGTGCCGCAACCGGCGTCGAGTATGCAGGCGGGCTTTGCAAGCTCTGCTTGTAGAATGGCGTCTGTGATGCGCCGCATGCCGACGAACCACCAATACTTCTCTTCGAGTTCGTAGAGAAGTTCGTAATCCTCTACGCGCATATCACCAATAGTGCGCGTGATGACATTGATAGTATTCGACGGTTCGAGCTAATCCTTCATGCAGGGAAACCTTTGGGGTCCAACCCGTTGCGAAATTGAACTTCGACCAGGAGGAGTAAACGCTGCCCACGTCGATGGTTCTCTTTTCGGGTGGAAAGGGAACAATGCGATAGGAGCCCCTTCCTGTAATGCCGATAAGAATTTGCACAAAAGCCTCAAGAGCGAAAGGCTTCTGTCCCCCGAGATTGAAGCAGTCGCCTTCGATTCCCGGACTTGCGGCGGCCGTCATGATTGCGGCTACGGCATCATCGACATAGTTGAACCCGCGCAGTTGGCGCCCGTCCCCGAAGAGTTGGATTTCTTCACCCTCGATGGCCTGCTTGATAAACCAACCAGTAAAGCCCTGTCGTGCGTGCCTTACCAGCTGGCGGGGGCCGAAGGTGTTCACCATGCGCAATGACACGGTTCGCATACCGTAGGCCTCGTGATACACCATGTGATGCCATTCGCCCGCCATCTTATTCACGCCGTTCACATCAATTGGCCGCAGACGTTGAGTTTCAACCACGGGAAGCGCCTCGGGACGTCCATAAACCTGTCGTGTTCCCGCATAGACGATTCGCGCATCACGGTTGTGCCGCTTGCAAGCCTCCAGGACCGTCAAAGGAGCAACGATGTTCATTTGAAGGTCGCTGAAAGGATCTTCCATGGAGTCGATGTGACTGACATGTCCCGCCAGACTGAAGACGTAGGCCTTGTCGAGAACGAGCTTGGAAACGAGGTCGAGATTGCAGCTGTCGCCTTCGAAGACCTCAACATTGCGCCTTATCGGATCGATGTTGAAGTAGTTCGCGCCGCAGTTCGGATGAAGGGAGTCCAGGATGCTGACCGTTGCACCAGCGTGCACCAGTTGGATGGCCAGATTGCTTCCGATGAAGCCCAGGCCGCCCGTGATCAGGACTTTCTGGCCGCGATACTCAACCATAAAGGCAACCTGCGCGAAAGTACCAGGTTCCACCAAATCTTCAACAGTCCTCGAAAGGTGTGAACCAGATGACGAATTCTGAAGAATTCACTTGATCCGTGCATTCGCGGATAATGACTCACAGGAACCTCAGCCATTCGAAACCCTGCGAGTTCAAATTTCTTCGCCATCTCGACGCAAATGACACCGCTTCTGGATTCAAGCGAGATCGTCTCAAACACATGCCGCCGGAAGAGCCGGAAATCACAATCCACGTCGCGGATCGAAAGCCTGAACACGACTCGCATCGTTCGACGATAGATCTCGCCGATCCACACGCGATGCCATGCATCCGCACGTTTGACCTTGTATCCGTTCACCAGGTCGATATTGGGCCGCAGTTCTTTAAGGAGATTGTGAATTTCGCGCACATCGTACTGGCCATCACCGTCCGTGTAGAAAATGAGCTCTTTACGCGCGTTCTTGAATCCAGTGATTAGCGCGGCGCCGTAGCCCAGATTCCGCTCATGGTGAAGTATTCGAATAAATGGCAGTTCAAGAGCG
>CAZIPZ010000094.1:0-14573 GCA_964541075.1 uncultured Solibacteraceae bacterium
GGCCCTCGCCAAGATTGCAGCGGCCGGCGGCGGACGAGCGTACTTTCCTCAGAACGTGGACGAAGCAAAGAGCGTGATGGAGCGCATTGCGAAAGACCTGCGCGAACAGTACACGCTCGGCTATTTTCCAACCAATCCGACTCACCGCGGCGAGTGGCGATCCGTCCGTGTGGAAATCACTCCTCCCCTAGGTTTTCCTCCGAAACTCAACGCGAACTACCGCCATGGCTACTATGGCCCCGATGGTGAAGTTGGAATCACAGAACACGAACGGCAACTAGACGCGCGTTAAGATAACCGGGCCGTCCGCAGTTACTGCAATGGTGTGCTCGAAATGTGCTGAAGGTTTTCCGTCCGCAGTGATCACCGTCCAGCCATCATCAAGAACCTTCACCTTGTCCGTCCCGAGATTGATCATCGGTTCGATCGCGATAACAAGGCCGGCTTTGATCTTCGGGCCCTTGCCATTCTGAACATAGTTCAGCACAGGCGGATCTTCGTGCAGCGAGCGGCCAATACCATGTCCACAGAATTCCCTCACAATTCCGTAGTTGTTGTCGTCCGCGAGGCGTTGAACGGCGGCTGAAATATCGGAAAGATGGTTTCCAGGAATTGCCTGTTCGATCGCCCGATAAAGGGCCTGCTCCGTGACGTTCACGAGGCGTTCGACCTCAGCAGAAATCGCGCCGACCGGAACGGTCATTGCCGAATCACCGTAATATCCGTCGTAAATCACTCCGAAATCCAATCCTACGACATCACCCGTCTTAACGACGCGCTTCGGCGAGGGTATGCCGTGAACTACTTCTTCATTCACGGAAATGCAAACGCTGGCCGGAAACCCGCGATAGCCCTTAAACGCAGGCTTCGCCTTCTTCTTCAGGGTGAGTTCCTCGCCGATCCTGTCCAACTCTCCGGTGGTGACACCGTCGCGGCAATGTTCGCGAAGCTCCAGCAGAATCTCGGCGACGATTCTGCTGGCGCCTTTCATGATTTCAATCTCTCTTCCACTCTTCAAATGAATCATCAATAAGCATTTTAGCAGGCTGCAGGCTATAATTTCGACCGCGTTACGAAAGACTTACTTGGAGACCGATGATGAAGTTGGAAGGCAAAAAGGTTTTGATGGTGATTCCGCACACTCAGTTTCGAGACGAGGAGCTATTCGAACCTAAGAAGATCCTTGAGGATGAAGGAGCGAAAGTCCTTGTTGCATCGACTACCGTCCGCACATGCCGAGGGATGAAAGGCGGAACAATCCCGTCCGAAGTCGCCATCGCGGACGCAAAAGGCGAAGACTTTGACGCTCTTGTCATCTGTGGAGGCTCCTCGGCGCCCGAATTTTTGTGGAACGACAAGAAGCTGGGAGAGCTGGCTGTCTCGATGCATGGCGCGGGAAAAGTCGTTGCAGCGATATGCCTCTCTACGGTCGTCCTGGCCAAGGCAAAGCTTTTAGCGGGTCGCGAGGCGACGGTGTATTTCCTTCCGCAGGCCATTCAGGAACTAAAGGCCGCAGGCGCGACGTATGTGAAGGAGACTCTGCTCATTCACAACAACCTCATTCTTGCGGAGGGTCCGCCAGAATCCCAAAGATTCGGCCAAGCCATTCGGGCGGCGCTATCGAACTAAGTCTGCCGCAGCCTTCAGAACCTCTTCAGCACTTCCGGCGGCCAAGCCTCCCTGCGCAAGCTGAGGCCGGCCGCCTCCGCGACCCCCGAAACGATCGACTATTTTCTTTAAGACACCGGCGCAATCGACCTGCGAGTCCGCAGAACGAGCAAAAACAACGCGAAGCTGATCACTTTGATCCGCCAGCAATGCCACAACATTCGGACGAGCGCAGATCTTCGAGGCAAGCAGCTTGATCCTGTCGAGGCCTCGATTTTCGAAAGATCCGGCGGCGATCCCTCCGATAACAGGAAACGAGGCGGCCTCATAATCCAGAAGCTTCGACTCCAACTCGTCAATTTGTTTGCGACTTCTCTGTAAATCGTCCCAAATTCCGCGCACCGCAACTGCAGCGTCCATCGGAGGAGTTGACACAGTCTGACTGATCGACTCAAGAATCCGGTTTGCTCGCCGCGCAAAGCCAAGCACTCGTCCTCCGCATATGAATTCCACACGCGTTTGTTTCTTGGCTCGATCGAGACCAGTTATCAATATGGGGCCAATCTCACCGGTGCGTCGAACGTGTGTTCCGCCGCACGCAGAGCGATCGTATCCGGAAACATCGATGACGCGAATCTCTCCACTGCGCTCAGTGGCCTTCCGCAAGCCCGCTTCCGCAATCTTATCCGCGGGTATGTACTTCACCGCCACCTCCCTGTTCTCCTGAACCAACCGGTTCGCCAGTGCTTCAGCTTCCGAGGCTTGCTCTTGTGAAACGGCGTCCGCAGGAAGGTCGATCGTGCAAGTGGTTGCCCCCATGTGAAAACTGACTGTCGGCCAGCCGAAGAGTTCGACGAACGCCTGAGACAGGATGTGCTGGCCGGAGTGCTGCTGCATATGATCGCGCCGCCGGGCGAAATCCACCTTTCCGTGGACGGCTTCCCCTGACACGCGCTCCCTCAAAACATGAACGACCGCTCCTGTGTTCTCTTCTTCGAAGCAATCCACCAGGTCCACCCCGTTAATGGAGCCAAGGTCGTTCAGCTGACCGCCTGAGGTAGGGTAGAAAGCCGTCCGATCCAATACAATCCCGACCTGCTCGCCGACAGGACGGCTTTCAATGATCGAAGCGTCAAATTCCAACAAATAGGAATCGTTGTAATAAAGTCGCGCGGTCTTCATGGCTCAGACTCCATGCGGACGTATCAGTTGACTGTGGCCGGTGCGCTCGGAACATGATGGACATAGAGTGGACGCTCGCCGACGAGCCGGCCATCAATATGCGTCTGCACCGAGTAGGACCCCGGCTTGTCGAAGGCCACGTTCGTAAAAAACGTGACGTTGTCCGCGTATCCTTGGCTCTCGATCGAGAATTTCGACGGACTGGATATCACCAACTCGCGGTGATCCGGAGCGATGATTCTGACCTGGGTTTCAAATTCACCGACTCCAATCCAATGATTCACAATCGAAAACTTCAACAAAGCGGCGGGGAATGTCTGGAAAAAAATATTTTCGAACACTCCCATCAACGAAAGCTTGTTTCCGGCTTCTAAACGAACGTCGTCGCAGATGATCGAATAGACCAATTGAGCGTTTTGCATATCACTTCCTTGAAGTGCGAAGTTCTTCCAAAATCCTGTTATGGATGTTATCGAATCCTCCGTTGGACATCACGACAACACGGTCCCCCGATTCAGCGTTCGCCGCCAGGAAACTTACGATTTCCTCAGTTCTTTCAAACGTATGAGCCGCTCTCCCTCTCTCTTGAATCCCGTGAACGACGCGATCCGGCGAAAAGGCCTCGTCTGGACCCAATTTGCTCGAGCCGTAAACGCGAGCAATAACCGTGATGTCCGCCGGATCGAACGCCTCCACGAACGCCTGTTCGAAAATGCGTCTCCTGCAGGTTTGCGATCGCGGCTCAAACACCGCCCAGATGCGCGAATTGGTGTAGCGCGCCCGAACCGCCCGCAGCGTTTCGAGAACAGCCGTGGGATGGTGGGCGAAATCGTCGTACACGCAAATGCCTCCCGCTTCGCCGCGCAGTTCCAACCGCCTCTTCACACTCTTGAATGATCCAAGGCCCCTTTGAATGGCTTCGTCGCTGATGCCGAGCTCTCTTGCCGCCACTATTGCGCCTAACGCGTTTTGGACGTTGAACGATCCGATCAACGGAGTTGCGAAACGTCCGATTGACTCAGCCCCTTTTACAACATCGAAGGACATGCCGTCTTCCTGGGCTTGAATATTGCGCGCCCGCCATTCTCCCTGTTCGATTCCGGTCGTCACAACGCGAGAAAACGCCCCCGTGATCAGTTCACGAACCACCGGGCTGTCCACTTCAGCAATGATCAGGCCAGACCGCGGCACAATGTTGATGAGGCGGCGAAACGACGTTTTAATTGCGTCCAGATCCGCGTAAATGTCCGCGTGATCGAATTCGACTTTTTTCAAAAGGACAATACGCGGAAGGTAGTGCAAAAACTTTGGACCTTTGTCAAAGAATGCGGTGTCGTATTCGTCTCCCTCAATAACAAAATCGGGACCGTCCAACACTTGAAAACTGCGGCCAAAGTTCTCTGCGATTCCCCCAACGAGAAACGAAGGCTTGCGACCGGCGATTTCCAGTATCCATGACAACAGTGCGGTGGTCGTCGTCTTTCCGTGGGTGCCTGCGATAACGATCGAGTTTTTCCCTCGAATGAAGAGTTCTTTGACGGTTTCCGCCATGGAGGCGTATCGCAATCCGGAATCGAGCACCGCCTCAACCTCTGGATTCCCGCGTGATAGAGCGTTTCCAATGACCACGAGATCCGGCTTAGCAGTCACGAGATTTTCGGCGTTGTAACCCCTGTAGACAGGAATGCCAAGACGATCCAGGAAATCCGACATGGGCGGGTACACATCCGAGTCGGATCCGCTCACCTGATACTGTCTCTCGCGCAGCATTCCAGCAAGCGAAGCCATCGCGGTTCCACAGATTCCGATGAGGTAAATTCTTTGGGAAGTGTTCATTTACTGCAATGTTACTGCGGGTTCGAGAAGCTCAAACTTTGGTGGAGCCTGTGGGTCGAGAACCAGACGAGCATTCACACCGAACGGGACGATAACATTCGGTCTGGAAGTGTGTCCAGTTGGGAAGCCATACAGAACAGGAAAGCTGAATTCGGACAGCAGGTCCTTCAATACTTCTTCAAGCGTGTATCCTTGATCAGGGTGCTGCGTGCAGTTCAACATTTCCCCAAACACAATTCCGCGCACGGATCGCAGTTTTCCTGTTTCCTTTAACTGCAGGATCATCCGGTCGATCCGATAGGGTTTCTCATCAATATCCTCGATCACCAATATCGAATCCCTGGTGTCGATTTCGTTTCCAGTTCCAAGAGTTGAAAGCATCGGGGACAGGCATCCGCCAGCCAGACGACCTTCCGCGGCGCCCGAACGCAAAACCGCTGTGCCTTCCGTTGGAAACTGGACGGGGCGCCCTCCCTGTAGCAGGTCGAGGAAGAGCCGACGATCATATCCCTCGGCGCCCTGCCGAATGGTGGTTGCGACCATAGGGCCGTGAAATGCGACGACTCCCGCCTGCCGGACATGATTGAGAAGGACCGTGATGTCGCTGGCGCCGTTAATAATCTTGGGATTCGCGCGTATCAGTTCTCGATCGATCGCCGACACCAAATGTCCCGAGCCGTAGCCGCCGCGCGCGCAAAAAATGGCGCGGATCTCCGGATTCACAAGCAGTTCGATAAATTCAGAGCGGCGACGCTCGTGTGATCCTGCAAAGTATCGATAAGAGCTGACAATATCGGGCCGAAAATACGTTTTGAAACCAAGGGACTGAAGTTCGCGAAGCCCTTCTTCGAGCAGCTCCAATTTGATATTGCTTGCCGGCGCCGCGATTCCAATAGTGTCGCCTGCCCGCAATGCTGCGGGCTTTATCGGAATCATCTTCGGCGTGTTTCCCAAACTTCGGCGTTAACAAAGTTGGGAGGGCGTTCTCCACTCAGCGCGGCGAGCAGATTGTCTCCAGCCATCATGCACATCCTCAAACGGGTCTCGCGCGAGGCGCTCGCTATGTGCGGCGCCAGAATCACATTATCCAGCGGCATCAGTTCAGGTTCGATTTGAGGCTCCCGTTCGTAAACGTCCAGGCCGGCGGCCGCAATCTTCCCAGCCTTCAGGGCGCGCGCCAGAGCCTCTTCGTCTATGACCGGCCCGCGGGACGTATTGACCACGATGCACGTGGGCTTCATCAAGGCAAACGTCCGGTCATTCAGCAGATGCTTGGTATCCGGCAACAAAGGAACATGCAGGGAAATAAAATCTGCAGTCTGGAGGAGCTCCTCGAGTGCAACTTTTCTAACGCCAAGTTCCTGGATGACGCCTTCAGGTATCGGCTCGGCGTCGTGGAATATGACCTTCATTTGAAATCCCGACGCACGACGCGCAACAGCCTGTCCAATCCTGCCCAACCCGATAAGACCGAGCGTCTTCCCATACACGTCGTGTCCTAGAAACATTTTCGGGCCCCACGCCGTAAACTTTCCGGCGCGCGAGAACTTGTCGCCTTCCACAACGCGCCGCGCGGCTGCCATAAGGAGCGTCCATGCAAAATCGGCCGTAGTCTCCGTCAAAACTCCCGGCGTATTGGTAACGATCACTCCTGATCGCGTTGCGGCATCGATGTCGATATTGTTGTAACCCACGGCGAAATTGGCGACGACTCTCAAATCATGAGCATTGTCGAGAACTTCCCGGTCCACTATATCCGTCAGCAGCGTGAGTGCACCGGCGGCGCCATCGAGCTGGTCCATCAATTCATTTTTCGAAAGAATGCGGTCGTCTGGATTCGCATGAACCTCGGTCTCTTTCTTAAGCTTCTCCATGACCTCGTCGAAGATCGGCCTCGTGACATAGATTTTGGGCGGCACACAAACTCCCTTGAGATGATTCTAGTGTCCCGAGTCAGAAATAAGGCGCCTATCGCCGGTGGAGCTTGCCGGGCAAGGTTTAGGAGTGAGGAGGAGTCGATGCTCGTTCATCACGACGACGAACGACAACGAGATTGCCCAGCAACCCCCACCGGCCCAAAGGGTTATTTCTGACTCGGACCTAGAGCCCCTGCCGATTGTGAGGGGGCCCCACAGGCAAAATATTATGCCGCGTAAAGCTGGTCAATGATGGTCTTGTATTTTTGCGCGATTGTTGAGCGACGGACTTTCATGGTGGGAGTCAGTTCGCCGCCGTCGATGGTGAATTCTCCATCGAGGAAGGCGATGCGCCTGATTTTTTCAAAGCCTGCCAGGTCGGTCGTTCTTTTGTCGATTTCCCGCATTGCAAGATCGACAATCTCAGGCTTCCGCACAAGATCCGAAACGGATTCAAACGGGATGTTGTGGGACCGCGCATATGCCTCTAGTGCGGCGCGATTGGGAGCGATGAGAGCAGCCACAAAATTTCGCCGGTCGCCGATCAGGACGACATTATCGAAGTAAGGGATCAGCTTCAGGCGATTCTCGATGGGTTGCGGCGCGATATTCTTGCCGCTGGACGTCACGATCAGATCTTTCTTTCGATCGGTTATCCAGAGATTCCGGTCGGAATCGATCTCCCCGATGTCCCCGGTGTGAAACCAGCCTCCGGCAAGCGCTTCCGCCGTCTCAGCCGGCATGCCGAAATACCCCTTCATCACGTTCGAGCCGCGGACCAAAATCTCTCCGTCGCCGGCGATTTGTATTTCGACGTCACCGACAGCTTTCCCGACGGATCCAATTCGAGGCGAGGTCGGCGACGTCAATGCAATCACCGGGGATGTTTCCGTTAGCCCGTAACCTTCCATGATAGGAATCCCGATCGCAAAGAAAAATTGTGCGATTTCCTTTTCAAGGGCGGCGCCTCCGGAAATGAACCAGCGGATGCGACCCCCAAGTTTTTCTCGAATCTTACGGAAGACCAACCGGTCGGCTGCACGATAACTGAGTGAATGACGTCCTGTCTTCAAGCGTTCGTATCCCACCGCCATTGCCTTTTCGAAAATCGCGCGGCGAACAGCAGGCGCTTTCTCCACCTCCGACATTATTCGACAGTAGATCTTCTCGAAGAACCGCGGGACTCCTGCCGCAAATGTGGGCCGCAGTTCCATCAGATCGCTTGGAACGGTGTTCAGGTTCTCGGCATAGGCGATCGTCGATCCCGCAAAAGCGGCGGCGTAATCGACATGTCTTTGAAACACATGGGACAGCGGCAAGAATGACAACTCCAGGTCGTCCTGTCTCAACGGAAGCACCGCGCTCGTCGCCATGACGTTTGAAGCAAGATTGCGGTGGGTGAGCATGGCGCCTTTGGGAACACCGGTTGTGCCCGATGTATAGATGATGGTCGCGACCGCTTCCGGACTCACAGAATTTGCCGCGTGGCGGAACACCCCGGGGTAGTCGAATGCCGCCTGGCGTCCCACATCAAAAAGCGACTCCAGCCTTAAAATTTCCGGCGCGTCAAGAGGAGAATCAAAAGCGACAACATAGCGTGTGCAGGTGGATTGGCGCGCCGCGGCGGTGAACTTCTCCAATGCGGACGCCGACACAAATGCAACTGATGGCTTCGAATCGAGAAGAAGGCATTCTACCTGGGCCGCTGAAAGCGTCGGATAGATCGGAACGGTGATGGCTCCCGCGCAAAGAGTTGCATAGTCGGCGGTCGCCCATTCCAGGCGATTCTCCGACATAATCGCAACGCGATCTTCCGGCCGTATTCCGAGCGCGCGAAGGGCAAAGAACAACTCTTGCACGCGCAGCACGAACTCATCGGTGGAAATATCGATCCACTGGCCATTTTTTTTGACTTTGAAAGCGTCTGCTTTTCGATGATGGTCGGCGAGGCGTATGAAGAGGTCACAGAGAGTCCCAATGCGGGGGCCTAGATCACCTTCCGGACCGTATTCCAGTATCTCGGCCTTTTCGTTTAACATGTTTCACTCGCTAGGCAGCTGATCCCGTATCCTTAGACGCGGCCGATGCGGAACCGCTCGTCGCCCAACAAGATGGCGTCAACGCTGCGCCGCCGATCTGTTGGAACCACATAGCGGGATGGAGGCGCTGTGACGGACAACAAGAAAACTCCTCTTTACCAAGTTCACAAACGCATGGGAGCACGCCTGATTCCATTTGGCGGATGGGAGATGCCCGTCGAATATAGCGGCATAGCCAAGGAGCACACCGCCGTTCGCACTCGCGCCGGTCTATTCGACGTGAGCCATATGGGAGAGTTTGAAGTCCGCGGACCGCAGGCCTTGGATCTGCTTCAGCTCGTCACGACTAACGACGCCGCCAAATTGGTGGATGGGCAGGCCCAATACTCCGCTATGGCTTATCCCGAAGGCGGTGTTGTCGACGATCTGCTGGTTTATCGCCGCAGTGGCAACGATTACATGGTGGTCGTCAACGCTGGAAACATCGAAAAGGATTTTGATTGGATTGTCTCTCATAACCGCTTCAATGCCTCGGTGCAAAACGTAAGCAACAACGTGGCGCTGCTCGCATTGCAAGGCCCCAAAGCGGCAGACATCCTTGAACCGCTTGCGGACCGTCCGCTGAAGGACATCGCCACGTATCATTTTGAGCGCCGCCGCCTTCTAGGCGCCGATGCAATTGTGTCCCGCACCGGATACACTGGTGAAGATGGTTTTGAACTCTACTTCTCTCCGGATCACGCATCCACCCTCTGGAACGCACTTCTCGATGCAGGTGGTCCTCACGGTTTGCTCCCTGCCGGACTTGGGGCGCGAAACACCCTCCGTCTCGAAGCAAGATTGATGCTCTACGGCAACGATATCGACCAGACGACAAGCTTGCTGGAGGCAGGCCTCGGCTGGATCGTCAAACTGGATAAGGGAGACTTCATCGGCCGCGACACCCTGCTCAAGCAAAAGCAACAAGGGGTGAAGCGTCGTTTGGTGGGTTTCGAGATGGCCGGGCGCGACATTGCACGGGATCACTATCCCGTGTTCATCGATAACAGAGAGGCCGGATATGTCAGCAGCGGTTCTCCATCAATCACATTAAAGAAAAATATCGGGCTCGCGTATCTTCCCGTGGACAATGCCGTCGTTGGAGCAGAGTTCCAGGTATCCGTACGCGGCCGCATGTGCGACGCCCGGGTTGTCCCAACGCCGTTCTACAGGAAGGGATGAACGCTCCGATGGACCGCCAAACTCCAACATCAGAACTCATACAGGGAGACGACGAATGAGCCCAGACGATTTGTTGTACACGAAAGAGCACGAATGGATTCGGATGACAGACGGAGTCGGCACTGTCGGCATCACGCATCATGCCCAAAAGGAGCTCGGCGAAGTTGTCTATGTAGAGCTTCCGAAGGTCGGCGACAAGTTTGAGTCCGGCCAGACCTTCGGCAGCGTCGAATCTGTAAAAGCCGTTTCCGAACTCTTCGCCCCGGTCTCGGGAGAAGTCGTGAATGTGAACTCCGAACTCGGCGGTGCACCTGAGGCAATCAATGAAGATCCTTATGGCAAAGGCTGGATGATGCGCATCCGGCTTGCAAATCCCAGCGAGACGGGCGAACTGATGTCGGCCGAGGAATACGACGAATACACCAAAGAAGAAGACTAAAGCTAGGCAACCAACTGCACTCATGAGATACATTCCGAACTCCAACACCGATCGCCGGCAGATGCTCGCAGAAATAGGCGTGGAATCCATCGAGCAACTTTTCGCGGGCATACCGGAAAACATCCGCCTGCGACGTCTCCTCGACATACCACGAGCCTTGACTGAACCGGAACTGCTCGAATACTTCAAGGAAAGAGCCGCAAAAAACGAGACAAGCCACGCATCCTTCATCGGAGCTGGAATTTATCGCCATTACATACCGGTTATCGTCGACGCCCTGATTTCGCGTTCGGAGTTTTTCACCGCTTACACACCGTACCAGGCGGAAATCGCGCAGGGAACCTTGCAGGCGATATTCGAGTTTCAAACCTACATCGCACAGCTCACCGGCATGGACGTCTCCAACGCATCCCTCTATGACGGCAGCACCGGCCTTGCAGAAGCTGTGTTGATGGCCCAACGGATCACCAAGAAGAGCCGGTTCTTGATCGGAAAAACCGTTCACCCGGAATACCGCGCGGTTGTCGCCACTTATGCGCGAAACCTCGGAATTCAGATCGAACTCATCGATTACACGCCGGAAGGTCGGATCGACATGGATCGGCTTCGTTCCGCCTTCGGTGACGACGTCGCCGCAGTCGTCGTACAATCGCCGAACTTCTTCGGAACGATCGAGTCTGTACACGATGTGGCGGAACTGGCGCATCAACACAACGCTCTGTCGATTGTGAACGTTTGTGAAGCAGTCTCTCTGGGAATCCTTAAACCGCCCGGAGAAGACCCCTCTGAAGCTCGCACCGCAGATATTGTGACCGGCGAAGCTCAGGCTTTTGGAGTGCCCATGAGCTTTGGAGGGCCCCATCTGGGCTTCCTTGCAACAAGAGAACGCTACCTGCGCCAAATGCCTGGCCGACTTGTCGGCATGGGAAAAGACCAATCCGGGCGGCGCGGATTCGTTCTCACTCTTTCCACGCGCGAACAACATATCCGGCGGGAGAAGGCGACTTCGAATATCTGCACCAATCAATCACTGTGCGCGTTGATGGCCACTATTTATCTCTCGACTGTAGGCCCCGTGGGCCTGCGCGAGGTGTGTGAACAAAACATCCTCAAAACCGAATACGCCGTAGAGCAGATCCGCACGCGAACTCCGCATCGGGTTATTTTTCCGGCGCACCGCTTCAATGAATTTGTAATCGAATTGAAAGAGGACTACAGCGTTCGGGCGCGGCAGCTTTTGAAATCCAACGTCACACCGGGAATTTCACTCGCGCGCTTCTACCCGGAACTGGGAAACGCAATGCTTCTCTGCGTGACGGAAACAACAAGTAAGCAACAGATCGATGCATTGGTAAAGGGACTCGAATGACCAACAATCACAAAAGGACGTCTGCTTCGCTATCGCTCAACGAACGTCTGGTTTTTGAGGAAGGCTCCACGGGCCGGCGAGGATTCAATTTGCCTCCTCTCGACGTGCCGGCAAAAGACGTGTCGTCGATTGTCGACCCCGATCTCCTGCGCGAGCGCATTGCCGACATGCCGGAGCTCAGCGAAGTGGACGTCATTCGACATTTCACCCGTCTTTCCACATGGAATTACCACATCGATCTCGGCCTTTATCCCCTCGGCTCGTGCACAATGAAATACAACCCCAGGATCAATGAACGCATGGCAAGACTCGAGGGGTTCGCGCTGGCGCATCCATACATGCCCGCAGAATTGATCCAAGGCGCACTGGACGTACAGAAGTCCCTTGAAGGCTGCCTGGCGGAGATCAGCGGCATGGATGCCGTTAGCCTGCAACCCGCGGCGGGCGCTCATGGGGAGTTGACCGGAATTCTGATGATCCGGGCATACCACGAATCGAAAGGCAATCCGCGAAAGAAGATCCTGATACCGGATTCGGCCCACGGAACCAATCCGGCGAGCGTCGCCATTTCAGGATATGTGGTCGAGAATGTACCGTCGAACAAACGCGGCATGGTCGACCTGGACTATCTCAAGAAGGTCGTCGACAAGGACGTTGCAGCGATCATGGTCACCAACCCCAATACTCTTGGCGTATTCGAGAGCGAAATCGCGGAGATCACGAACCTCCTTCATTCACATGGTGCGCTCGTTTACATGGATGGCGCCAATTTGAACGCAATGATGGGCATTACTCGTCCCGGCGAGTTTGGAATCGATGTTCTCCACATCAATCTTCACAAGACATTCACAACTCCGCACGGTGGAGGCGGTCCAGGAAGCGGTCCCGTCGCCGTAAAGAAAATCCTGGAGCCGTTTCTTCCCTATCCAACGGTGGGCAAAAGGAGTGACGGCTCTTACTTTTTGGACTTTGACCGTCCTCAGTCCATCGGCAAGGTCAAGGCGTACGGCGGCCAGTTCGGAATGCATGTGCGGGCCCTATGCTACATCCTCGCAAACGGACCTGAAGGCCTGAAGGAAGTGTCCGAGGTGGCAGTGCTGAATGCGAATTACATTCGGGCGAAGCTGAAGGATTTCTATGCACTTCCTTACGACTCGCCATCCCTCCATGAAGTGGTGTTTTCGGATCGCATCCAGGCGAAAAAGGACGTTCATGTGGGCGACATTGGCAAGCGTCTCATGGACTATGGATTTCATCCGCCCACCGTCTCATTTCCACTGATTGTGCCCGGCGCCATCATGATTGAACCGACCGAAACCGAAAGCAAGCAGGAGCTGGACGCCTTTATAGATGCTATGCACGCCATCGCCCGCGAGGCCGATGAGAATCCAGATCTCGTGAAGTCCGCGCCTCACTCTACGCGCGTGGGCCGGATCGACGAAGCAGCAGTGGCTAGAAAACCAATCTTGCGGTGGAAGCCGGAACAGAGCGGTTAGCTGGACAGTTTGCCTGCGCGATCTCTATTGACCTTCGATCCACAGTTCGCCATCCTCGAAAAATTCTTTTTTCCAGATAGGAACTACTTTCTTTAGTCTGTCGATGGCGTAATGGCACGCATCGAAAGCCGCGCGGCGGTGAGCGGAAGTAACGACGACGGCGACGCTGGTCTCCCCGATCTCCAGCCGTCCGAGGCGATGAATCATCGCAATGCGATCGATGTCCCAGGCCTGACGCACAAAGGAGCCGATCTCCTCCAGCTTCTTCAGCGCCATCGGTTCATAACCTTCGTAGACAAGGTGCAGCGTTCTCTTCCCTTTCGAATTGTTCCGTACGACGCCTTCAAACACGCAGATGGCGCCGGCATCGCCGCGCAGAAGTTCGCGTGCGATTTTCTGGGAATCGATCGCATCACGGGTGATCCTGTACAGATCTGCCGGACCGTCGCCGCCGCTTACAGGCGGGAAAATTGCGACTTCATCGCCTTCGTGCATGGTTGCTGCGTGATCGACATATTCTTCGTTGACTGCCGTTAGAACAACCGTCCGGTAATCCCTCATTCGCGGATAGGTCTCTTCCAGGCGTGTCAGCAAGTCCGCCACGGTCGAGTCGACAGGGATGTCCATTTGCATTTGCCTGGCGCCGACAATGTCCTTAAGAGTGGCAAAAAAGAAAAGCCTGACCTGCATTGGCGGGATGTTAACACGAAATGGAAAGGTTTGACCTGCGCCGCACCTTGTGCGGCGCAGGTCTTTACTACGAAGGGAAACTACTTTTCAGTGATCTGAAGAACAGCCGTATTCGCGCTCGGCTGTACGCAGAGAGTCTCTGTCTTCTTATTCACCGGATGAGATCGCTCCCAGCAATTGCCGGCGGCCGTCCAGCGATATCTCGGAAGAGCTTTTGCGTAAAATTCGCTCAGCTCGCCCTGGGTCGCGTTCATCGTCACCGTGATCTTGTCCGGAGGCCCAATTTGAACCGCAGCCTTGGCGCCCTTAGGCGTCGGGATCGGCATTGCGCGAACGTTCGTTGTTGGACCAAGAACAAACTTACCGAAATGCTCCATCTTGCTCTCGGCAAGTTCCTCAGCGGCTTTTCTGTTGGCCGCAGCGTCGGCGGCGCGGTCGGCTGCGGTAATCTTCGGGACTTCGATTTCAATACCCTGGATCAACGGCAAACGATCGAATTCCGCACCCTTGTTGTAAAAGACTGCGATTTCCTTCGAGTTTGTGATGCTCTCGTAAGGGTTGCTGCTCAATATAAGGAACGTTGCTTCCTTACCGGGCGTCAGCGTTCCGTGATCCTTCAAGCCAAGAATTTCCGCCGACGTCGCCGTGGCGGCCTTAATCGCCTGCGCCGGCGTCAAGCCCGCAGCGACCATCAACTCCAATTCCCGGTGCTCGAAATATCCGGGGAACGTGTCCGCTGAGCCGCTGTCGGTCCCGAAACCAATCTTCACACCCGCG
>CAZIPZ010000095.1:0-14475 GCA_964541075.1 uncultured Solibacteraceae bacterium
TCCGGCGTGTATTGAGCCAGGGCGGATTTGTGAAAATTCGGATTCTCCGAAATGAAATTTTCGGGCGCCGTGTGGAGATTTGTGAAGTTGCAGCGCCCTCCTCCGGAGATTCGGATCTTTTTCCCGACCGAGTCGTTGCGTTCCAGAACCAGAACGGACCGTCCTCGCTTGCCGGTTTCGATGGCGCACATAAGTCCAGCCGCGCCCGCGCCAATCACGATGACGTCGATTAACACGGCGTCATCATATATGATTGGTCGATTTTCAAATGGGGGGACGAAGCGATGCCTGCGATGCATGAAGTGGATTACAAAATTATCGGCGATGACATGCAGTATGTAGAAATAGAGCTGGATCCTGGCGAGGCCAGTGTGGCTGAAGCCGGCGGCATGATGTACATGGAAGACGGCATCGAAATGGAGACGGTGTTCGGGGATGGATCGCAGCAGCAGAGCGGATTTCTCGGGGCGCTGGTCGGCGCCGGCAAGCGGTTGCTCACGGGTGAATCGCTCTTCATGACAGTCTTCCTCAATAAGTCGCAACAGAAAAAACATGTGGCGTTCGGCGCGCCGTATCCCGGCAAAATCGTTCCTGTGCATCTGGCGGAGGTTGGCGGCGAACTCATCGCTCAAAAGGATTCGTTTTTGGTTGCGGCTAAAGGCGTGAGCATTGGGATTGCATTTCAAAAGCGTCTGGGCGTCGGTCTGTTCGGAGGGGAAGGCTTCATCATGCAACGGCTGCAGGGAGACGGTTGGGCTTTCGTGCACGCCGGCGGCATGTTGTCGCAGCGGACGCTCGGGCCCGGTGAAGTGCTTCGAGTGGATACCGGCTGCATCGTGGCGTTCCAGCCGTCGATCGATTACGATATTCAATATGTCGGCAAAATCAAGTCGGCACTTTTCGGCGGAGAAGGTTTGTTTTTTGCGACTTTACGCGGTCCGGGTCACATATGGCTGCAGTCGCTGCCGCTCAGTCGTCTCGCAGGCCGTATTATCGCTGCATCACCGCAAGTTGGGAGTCGTAGAGAAGAAGGATCTGTATTGGGGGCTATCGGCGGGCTTCTCGACGGCGACAATTCCTAGTGGCTTTCAAAATCGCCTAAACCTGAATTTGTCTCCCGCTGTCACTGGTGTATAACTGCCGTGCCACGAAAGTGAGCGGCTGCGAATGGACGCCGACGCGCCGCGACGGGTGAAAGCTCGAAGCGAACGGGACGCAGCAACAAATCATGGAGGCGAATGAGAATACGGACGTTCACAGCAATAGCCTTTCTAATTCTCGCGACCGGATTGCTCGTAGTCGGCGCGCAACAAGAGGATCCGGTCGACGAACAATTCCGCGCGATTGTTTCCAGCGGTGATTGCAGTTTTCTTCTAAATCCGGATGAGTACCTGGTGGATTCCGAAAGCCTCCACACGACGCGTTCGGAAATCACGGGAAAAGTATCCAAATATGTCATGGCGGTGTTTGCGGACTCGCTATCCGTCGATGCTGCCGCAATGCCGCGGAGGAACTTCATCGACGATGCGATCTTCAATCGAATGGCGGCTGCAGGCATTCAATCGGCGCCGCTGGCGTCAGACGCAGAGTTCCTCAGACGCGTCACCTTGGACCTGACAGGAAGAATTCCTTCCGCCGCAGATGTGCAGGCATTCATGGCGGACGCCAATCCATCCAAACGCGACCAGAAGATAGATGCTTTGATCGGAACCCCGGAATTTGTCGACAAGTGGACGATGTTCTTCGGCGATCTCCTGAAAGTCACCTCGAATTCCTCCAACGTTAACCGCGATCTCTTGGGACGGAACGCGTACTACGGCTATTTGAGAGATTCGATCGCTGCAAACAAGCCTTACGATCAGATTGCTCGTGAACTGATAGCGGCTACGGGCGACACCTTTGTGAGCGGGGCGGCGAACTGGCCGGTCGGCAATACCATCACTATGGGGCCGCCGCAGGACACGTTTGACGGCCATGCGGTGAACACCGCCTCGATGTTCCTGGGCATCAGCGCCGTGGATTGTCTGCTGTGCCACGATGGTGCGCGTCACCTGGACCAGGTGAATCTCTGGGGAGCTACACAGACCCGTCAGAACATGTGGGGATTGTCCGCCTACTTCTCGCGAACGCGGATGCAGCGTCAGGTTGTGACTCAAACTCCAACGGTCGCGAAATTCATTGTCACGGATGCGGCGACAGGTGGATATCAACTCAACACGACCACCGGCAATCGCAGTCCGCGGCAACCGATCAATGGCGTAAACGCAATCACTCCAAGGAATCCTTTTTCAGCGGCGGCCAACAGCCCGATTGCGGGCGGCAGCGGCATCGGCGCAGGTGAATCGTACAGGCAGTCTATTGCCCGCCAGATTACGGGCGACATTCAATTCTCCCGCGCAGCCGTGAACTATGTTTGGGAAAAGTACATGGTCGAGGCATTCGTCACGCCCAGCAACGCGTTCGACCTGGCTCGTTTGGATCCCAGAAGTCCCCTGCCGGCGGGATGGACGCTGCAGCCGACAAACGCCGAACTTCTTAACGCGCTCGCTTTGTGGTTCCAGCAAAACCGCTATGATCTGCGGGCGTTGATGGGGTTGATCACCAAGTCGAGTGCGTACCAACTCTCGTCCGCCTATCCTGGAACCTGGAATGTGTCCTATGTCCCGTACTACGCTCGCAAATACGTGCGAAGGCTTGATGCTGAGGAGGTGCACGACGCGATTCAAAAGGCGACAGGAATCATAGGTGCGTATCCGTTGCGCGGAGAACTTCCTTCCGTGCAGTGGGCCATGCAGTTTCCGGAGCCGCGCGAGCCGCAGAACGGGGCCGTCGCCGCGTTTCTGAATTCCTTCGGTCGCGGAGATCGCGATCAATTGCCGCGAAGATCGGACGGCTCACTGCTTCAGGCTTTGAATCTGATGAATAACCCATTTGTCATGACGAAAATTCATCAGGGCAATCAGGGCTCTGCAGTTGCTTCGATCCTGGCGCAAACGTCGAATCCCACAACCATCATTCAGCAGCTTTTCTTGAACACGCTTTCCCGGCCGGCGACGCCGGAAGAGATCGCGCTGTTCACAGTGCAATTTCAACGGCAAGGGGTTCGGCCCGCCGCCGAAGGTTTGCAATGGATTCTGTTGAACAAGTTGGAATTCGTTTTCAACTATTGAGGGCGGCGGCATGAACCCAGTTATCGACAGACGTCTTTTTTTCAAAGTAGCGGCAAGCGGGGTCGCCGGCTGTTTTGTGTCACCGATGGAAATGTTTGCCCAGTCCACTTCTGTGACGCCGGCCACCATCCTCAACACGGCTAAATATTGCATTTTTGTTCTTCTGCCCGGCGCACCCAGCCAGATCGACACATTCGATCTTCGTGTTGGACGTTGGACGCCGGCGAATTTCAGCCCGACAACGATCAACGGAATCGATTTCCCTTCGGGATTGCTTCCAAATCTCTCGGCGCAATTCAGCCAGAATCGGTTTTCGATCATTCGAAGCTGCCAATCCACTGCGCTCGTTCATCCACTCCTCCAGCAGTGGGCGCAGATCGCCAGGAATCCGGCCAGCGCTACCGGCAAAATCGCGCCGAATATCGGTTCAGTCGTCGCCCTTGAGTTTGAACCTCAGCGGACCGCCAGTCAGAAGCTGCCGGGATTCGTCGCGCTGAATGGCGGGGCGAGTCTTGCTGGTGCGGGATACTTTTCAGGCAAGTACGCGCCATTCGATACAACGCCTGCACCGAACGGTGTGGCGAACCTAAACAACCCCGACGGCGAGGCGGCTTTTACGTTGCGGTATAACATGCTTCTCGCGGCCGACTCCATGGGGCGCTCGGCGCCATCGATGTACGGATCCAAAATTGACGAGATGGCCGAATACTATGCTTCGGCGCGCCGCATGATGTATGACCCCGCCGTCCTGAATACCTTCCGGTTTTCTACCTCGGACCAACAGAAGTACGGAAACTCACCCTTTGGCAATGCGTGCGTGACGGCGAGAAACATCGTGGCTTCTGATCTCGGTACGCGATACATCCAGATCAATCATGGCGGCTGGGATAACCATCAGAATATATACGCGCCCAACGCCGGCATCTATAGGCCTGCGCAACAACTGGATGTCGGTCTTGGAACCCTGATTTCCGATCTAGCCGAAATGCCCGGCTCGAACGGAAGGAGCAAGCTTGACGAAACGCTCATTATCGCGAAGGGCGAGTTTGGCCGCACCATCGGAAACATCACGGGCCAGCAGGGTAGAGATCATTATTTCGTCCACTCCGCCATGGTTGCCGGCGGCGGAACCCGCGGCGGGCGTGTGCTTGGCCGAACGACAACGGATGGCGCTTATGTGGAAGACCCAGGTTGGTCGCAGGGCAGGCCAGTGTTTGCCGAAGACATCGCCGCAACGATCTATTCGGCGCTCGGCGTCAACTACACCACAGTCCGCAACGACGATCCGTTAGGACGCGGCTTTGAGTATGTCCCTACAACCTCGGGCTATCCCGGCGCGCCGATCGTTGAGTTGTTCTGACAATGGACCGACCGCATATTTCTTTCCTTGAGGGAGGAGGAATATGCGCTCTCGCGTGCCTGCTGTTTCTGAGTGGTTCAGTTCGAACGGAGCCATCCCATAAATTCGAGCAACTGCCCTTAGCCTTTGAGCAAAACCGCGGACAAGCGCCTTCCGATGTTCGTTATCTCGCCCGCGGACAGGGATATAACCTCCTGCTTACGTCTCAAGGCTCACGCTTGCTCTTTCGGAGCCAGGGCAAAGTGTTGTCCGTGGCAACGGAGTTCTCCGGTGCGAACAGCCGTTCGGCGATCGCCGCAGAGGAGAAGCTTTCAGGGAAAGTTCATTACCTGCGCGGCCAGGCAACAATCACGGATATTCCCACCTACGCGAAACTGCGCTACAAGGTCTTTTATCCCGGGATTGATCTTGTTTATTACGGCGTACAGTCGAAGCTCGAATATGACTTCGTGGTCCAGCCGAAGGCCGACCCAGAAGTCATCGCCATGCGCTTTATTGGCGCCGACGAATTGAGCGTGAATCCTCGCGGCGATCTTGTTATTCGCGTTGGTGAAGCGCGGGTCGTTCAACACCGGCCCATTGCGTATCAGGACATCAACGGAAAACGAACGCACGTCGATAGCCGATACCGTCTGCTTGGCAACAGCGCTGTCGGTTTTGAGGTGGGCGGCTATGACGCTCGCCGGACGCTGACTATTGATCCCATTCTCAGCTATTCCACATTCGTCGGCGGCAGCGATGGAAACGACGATGGGCGCGGCGTCTCGGTGGACGCTTCCGGAAACGTTTATCTGACCGGATCGACGACCTCGACAAACTTTCAGACTGTTGCTCCTCTGCAGCCAGGCGCAGGTGCAAACGATCCTTCGCTCGAGTTTAGCGATGCTTTTGTAACGAAGATCAACTCCGCCGGAACTGCTGTTATGTACTCCACCTACTTGGGCGGTGCGAGCGACGATGACGGGAAAGCGATTGCTGTCGACGCCAGCGGCAATGCCGTTGTTGTCGGATCCACCGCGTCTACGAATTTCCCAACAACCGCTGGCGCAGCCAACCGCACGTGCCGCATGCGGACTGGAGGTGCGTGCGCCGACGCATTTGTCGCCAAGCTCAATCCGGCCGGTTCGAGTCTCATTTATTCAACCTATTTCGGCGGAACAGATGACGACGAAGCCAGAGGCGTCGCCCTTGACGGGGCAGGCAATGCTTACGTGACCGGGGGCACTTTGTCTGGGGACTTTCCGACCACTTCAGGCGCTTTGCTGCCCAGCGGAAATACCGGCGCATACGTTCTGAAATTCAATCCCACTGGGACTCTCGCGTATTCGACGTACCTCAGCGCCGGGTCCGGAACCACGGAATCCCGCGGCATTGCGGTGGATCCTTCAGGCAACGTTTATATTGCTGGCGCCACGGCTTCGTCGGCTGCCACGGGAACGGATGTTTTCTTGGCGAAGCTCAATCCGAGCGGAACAGGATTGGTGTTTTTACAGTTCATTCGCGGCGCCAAGGACGACGTCGCCAATGCCGTTGCGGTGGACTCTTCCGGCGCGGCGTACGTAACAGGCCAGACCTCGTCAGTGAATTTTGCTACGACCGCTCGCGTATTGCAGGCGGCCTTCGGCGGCGGTCCTGCGTTCCGTAGTTTCGACTCCGGATCAGAGTGGTCCACGAGCAGTTCCGGCCTGGCGGCCGGTTCTCTTCATGCACTGGCGATCTCGAAGACACAGCCGTCCACGATCTACGCCGGCGCCGATGACGAGACCGGCGGCGGAGTATTCAAAAGCGTTGATGGTGGTGCGAACTGGACGAATGTTAGCGCCGGAATCAGCGATGCCCGAATCCATGCACTCGCAACGGATCCCGTGACACCCGGCGTCGTCTATGCCGGCAGCCGAAGTGCGGGCGTTTTTAAGAGCGTGGATGGAGGCGCCACGTGGAATGCGACGCCGCTGAACAATGTGTTTGTCACCGTTCTTGCGATAGATCCCGCAACGCCGGCAACCGTGTATGCGGGCGCCGCGGGCAATGGCGTCTACAAAAGCGCGAATGCCGGCGCATCGTGGGTTCCAGTAAACAACGGACTATCGAGCCTCGGGGTTCGAACGCTGGCTATTCATCCGGCCAATCCAGCCACAATCTACGCCGGTACAGGCGGAGGAATCTACAGGACCACGGACGCCGGTGCGTCATGGGCGCCGGTGAGTTCGGGTTTGTTCGATCCGAACATCAATGCGATCGTGATCGATCCCAGGAATCCCAATCTCCTGTTCGCGGCGACCAACTCCGTGGGCGTGTTCCGTAGCGTCAACGGCGGATCTTTCTGGCTGGCTTCGAATGGGGGTCTTTCGAGCTCCAGCCTGGGAATCCTTGTGAGCGCGCTGACGATCGATGCCGGAAGCGGGACTCTGTATGCGGCCATCGGCGAGTCGAATGTGAGCCGCGTATATAAGAGCAGCAACGGAATTACCTGGGCTCCCACATCTCTAAACACCGCCCGAATTACAGCGCTGTCGACGGACCCTCAGAACGGAAATGCGGTTTACGCCGCAACGGTGGGCGGTTCCGATGCATTTCTTGCGAAATGGAACTCGTCCGGATCTTTGATCTACTCGACGTATCTGGGAGGTCGGAGGGACGATGCCGGCAACGCGATAGCCGTCGACTCCAATGGCGCGGCGTTTGTGGCGGGCAACACCTCATCCACGGATTTTCCAGCCGTCAGCCCCCTTCAAGCGGGTTTCGGGGGCGGCAGCGACGTCGTTACGGACGCCTTCATTGCAAAGGTCAGTGCAAGCGGCGGGGCGTTGTCGTATTCGTCCTATCTGGGTGGAAGCAGCAATGATTTCGGGAACGGGGTGGCGGTGGACGTCAACGGCGCCGCGTATTTGGTTGGACAGACGGGATCAAATGATTTTCCGATCGCCGCATCGGCTTCTGCGAACCGTCCCGGTTTGCTCGACGTGTTCGTGGTGAAAATTGGCGACACGAGCAGCGTATCCTACGCCGTGCCCACTCGAGGCGGGACCTCCTTGATGTCAACCGGATCTGGCGGCGTCACGGTAGGTTATGGACGGATTGCGGCAACGGCCGGCGCGCCATCGGGAATGGCGATCTTCGGCTTCCGGCAAAACAATATTCTGGTCAGCGAGGCGGCTGTGCCTGCCTCTCCCCTCATATCTTCGGGACGCATTTATGCGGAGGTTTCGGGCGCAGTGAATACCGGCGTCGCGGTAGCCAATCCAAACAACCAGGACGTCACGCTGAGCTTCTATTTCACGGATGCCGCCGGGGCCAATTTCGGTTCTGGATCCACGACGATTCCCGCAAACGGTCAGATCGCAAGATTTCTCAACGAGGCGCCGTTTAACAGCGGCGTTGATGTGAGCGGCTCTTTTTCATTCACGGCGTCGTCGCCTGTATCGGTTGTGGCGTTGCGTGGATTGACCAACGAGAGATCGGAATTCCTCATTACGACCTTGCCGGTCGCGGATTTGAACCTCGCTGGCGTCTCGGAAGTCCTGATTTTTCCTCACTACGCAGACGGAGGCGGCTGGACGACGCAGATCGCAATGGTCAATCCTACGGACTCGGTTATTGCAGGCGTCTTGCAGTTTTCCAGAGGCGTGAATATTGGCGGTCAGACTTCGGACACTTTCGCCTACAGTATTCCGGCGCGAAGTTCACGCCGGCTTCTGACGGCAGGCGCCGACGCGGCAATTCAGTCCGGCTCTGTTCGGTTGACTCCCAACGCGAACAACCGTGCGCCGGCAGCTCTCGGAATCTTTACCTTCAAGAATGCGGGTGTGGCGGTTTCTGAGGCCGGAGTGCAGGCGATGCGCGCCGGGGCCGCTTTCAGGCTCTATGCGGAGTCTGCGGGCAACTTCAACCTGGGTGCTATTGGATCCATGCAGACCGGCGTCGCAATCGCGAACGCGTCGGCAACTCCGGCGACGGTGAATTTCGAATTAAGCGGCCTGAACGGAACATCCACTGGAATGACCGGCTCCGTCAGCATCCCAGCCAATGGGCAGGCCGCGATGTTTTTGGGACAGATACCTGGTTTTGGGGCGTTGCAAAGCTCATTTCAAGGCGTCCTCCGTGCGTCGTCGGCTAGTTCCATCGCAGTAGTGGGACTGCGCGGCCGGTACAACGAGCGCAGAGACTTCCTGATTACAACGACCCAGCCCACGATCGAAGGAGCGGCTTCGGCGGCAGGCGAGCAATTCTATCCGCATTTCGTCGATGGCGGCGGATACACGACCCAATTCATCCTCTTCAACGGCGGAACCGATCAATCCAGCGCGGGATCACTTCGGTTTTTCGGTCAAGCGGGACAGCAGTTGAATCTCTCGCTTCGGTGAAACTGAGACGAGTGTTTCGAATTCCGCCACGAATTTGGAATATGCGGTCTTTCCCATATGCTTTACTTTCGTTATGTCTTCCTTCATCGACGAGTATTTCGACGCGTACTTCGAATGGAGCCCAACTTCCGCCACGGCCGCGGGCCTGCATCAATACGACGCGAAGATTGAAAATCTCTCCGCAGCTGCTTTCAACAATCGAATTGAACGGCTGAAGGACCTGCTGATCCGGTCCGGTGGCGATTCCATCGACGCGGAAATCATCCGGAGTCAGATCAACGCTGAGCTTCTCGACCTGGAAACTCTCAAAACATGGAGAACAAATCCTCTCTGGTATGCCGGCCTTCCCGGAGGCGCGATCGATGGCTTGATCAAGCGGGACTTTGCGCCGCCATCGCATCGCTTGCGCTCCGTCATCGAGCGGCTGAAGGGCATTCCTGCGATCCTCGATGCGATGCGCGAGAACGTTGAGAATCCTCCTCGTGAGTTTACGGATCTTGCCGTCCGAGTTGTTTCAGGCTCCGTTGGCTTCTTCAAAGATACGATTTCGGCTTGGGCGGTGGAAGCCTCCAGAGGCGATTCCACATTGGAAAACGACTTCAACAGGGCGAATGCTCTTGTGATCCGATCTCTTGAAGATGCTGCGTTGTGGTTGGAAAAATCGCTGCTCCCGCGTTCAAGAGGAGAATACGCCATTGGAGCTGAAAACTTTTCCAGGAAGCTACTCTACGAGGAGATGGTCGATGATCCTGTCGATCGGTTGCTTGTTATTGGGGAGGCAAACCTTGAGAAGGATCGAAAAGCATTTATCGAGACTGCCCGTAAAATCCATCCGTCCAAGTCACCTGCAGAGGTGATGGAGTGGGTTTCACGCGTCCATCCATCAGAGTCGCACCTAATTAAAGAGGCACGCGACACCGTCGAAGGCGTGATCCAATTCCTGATCGATAAAAGGATCGTCACGATTCCGTCCGACGTTCGGCCCACCATTACGGAAACCCCTCCTTACGCGCGGTCAGGCGCGTTCGCGATGATGGACACACCCGGTCCGTATGAAGCATTGGCCACGGAAGCGTTTTACTACGTGACGCCGCCTGAAAAAGAATGGGATGACAAACACAAGGAAGAGCACCTCAGGCTCTTCAATAGACCCGTGATGGAAATCATCACTGTTCATGAAGCATATCCGGGCCACTACATTCAGTTTCTGAATGCCAAGCATTTTCCGACAAAAACTCGAAAGCTGATTTCCTGCGGCAGCAACGCCGAAGGATGGGCCCATTACGCCGAGCAAATGATGATCGAGGAGGGTTACGGGAACGGTGATCTGCGCATTCATCTTGCGCAATTGCACGAAGCTTTGCTGCGGGATGCACGTTGGGTGGTCGGCATCAAGTTGCACACGGAGGGGTGGACCGTGGAACAGGGCGCCAAGTATTTCGAAGAGCAGGCTTTTCAGGAACCGGCCAACGCTTATGAAGAGGCGCGCCGTGGCGCTTACAACCCGACCTATTTGTATTACACGTTGGGAAAGCTGCAGATCTACAAGCTTCGAGAGGACTACCGCAAGGCGAAGGCCGCATCTTATAACTTAAGAGAGTTCCATGACGAGTTTGTAAAGCAAGGGAGCATCCCGATCAAGTTAGTAAGACGAATTATGCTGGATGGTGACAATGGTCCGACTCTTTAGCCTCGTTAGCTTTGTTATTCTCCTGCTGTTGTCCGGGTTACGAATTGAACTCCAAGCGCAAGGTGTGCGAATCGCACTGGAAGCGGTAATCCCGTCGGGGTTATCTCAGCCTCTGTTCTACACGAGCGCGCGCGACGGAACGAATCGCGCGTTCATTGTCGAACAGCCGGGCAGGATTTATGTGATGCAACCGGGATCTGCGTCACGCACTCTTTTTCTCGACATCTCATCGCGATTGGTGGCAGGAGGGGAGCGAGGACTGCTAGGTCTGGCGTTTCATCCCCAATTTTCTTCGAACCGCAGGTTCTTCGTGAACTACACACGAGCAGGCGACGGCGCCACGATCGTTGCGGAGTATCGTGTTTCCCCGTCGAACCCGAATGTTGCAGACGCTTCCGAAACAGTCCTGTTCAATGTTCCGCAGCCGTTCGTGAATCACAACGGCGGCATGATTGCGTTTGGGCCGGACGGGTTGTTGTACATCGGAATGGGGGACGGAGGATCCTCTAACGATCCCGGCAATCGCGCTCAGAACCCGGCCGATCTTCTCGGGAAGATGCTTCGGTTGGATGTCAACCGTCCCGGGGATTCGCCGTCTGTCTTCGCGCTCGGTTTGCGTAATCCGTGGCGATTTTCGTTCGATCGCGGCACCGGCCTGCTCTACGCGGGCGACGTGGGTCAGAATGCGCGCGAAGAAGTGGACATCATCACGCAAGGGGGAAATTACGGTTGGCGAAATTTCGAGGGCACACGGTGCAATATTGCACCGTGCACGACTTCGAACTTCATTTTTCCCATCACGGAATATGTCAACACGGGCGGCGGCGGTCGCTGTTCTATTACGGGCGGCTACGTATACCGAGGGACGCGAAGAAGCTTGCCTGAAGGCGCCTACATCTTCGGCGATTACTGCTCGGGCGAGATTTTCATGTTTTATAACGGCGCACAATCCCTGTTGCTGGACACGAATCTCAACATCACGTCTTTCGGGGAGGACGAAGCAGGCGAAGTCTACGTTGTCGGGCAGGGCGGGTCCGTCCATCGCATTACGAATCCGGATGCGGTGACAGCATCGCAGCGCTCATTCTTTGCGGCGGACCGCGGTGCAGTTTCCTTGAACACGGACGGCGCTGCCGGCGTTCTCCGAGTAGGGTACAGCCGCGTCCAGGTGAGTTCCGGAAGTTCGCTTCCCGCAGGAGTTGCGATTATCGGACTCCGGCAAGGCGGCGTTCTCGTTTCCGAAGCATCCGTTCCAATTTCACCCCTGGTCTTGTCGGGCCGTCTTTATGCAGAGGTGAGTCCGACAGTGAATACCGGAGTTGCGATAGCAAATCCGAACGGCCAGCCGGTGACGGTCTCCTTTCACTTCACGGATGCGACCGGAGCTGACTTCGGCCACGGAACGGCGTCGATCGGCGCCAACCAACAGATTGCCGCGTTCTTGAATCAGGCGCCTTTTAATGGAGTCGCACCGATCCAAGGAACGTTTACGTTTTCTGCGTCGGCTTTGATTTCTGCGGTCGCCTTGAGGGGATTGACCAACGAACGCTCCGAATTCCTTCTCACCACGCTGCCGATAAGCGAGTTAGGCGCTCCGATAGGAGGCGTTCTCCGGTTCGCACATTTCGCAGACGGAGGCGGCTGGACAACACAAACGGCGCTCGTCAATACGACGGATGAAGTGATGAGCGGCGTTGTTGAGTTTCTCAGCACCGAAGGGCAGGTGACGAACAGCGCCGCGTACTCTATTGCTGCCAGGAGCTCCGCAACGATTCGTTCGGCAGGCGCTGGAAGCAGCGTGCAGGCGGGTTCCATTCGCGTTAGTCCCGCAGCGAACACGAGGCTGCCTTCGGGACTCAGCATCTTTTCATTCCGGAGCGGCGGCGTGGTTGTGAGTGAAGCCGGCGTCGCGGGCGCGGTAGCCGGTTCAGTCTTTCGTTCATATGCAGAATCCATTGGAGTCATTCGAACCGGCGTCGCGATCGCCAACGCCTCTGCGACGCCGGCCGCGGTGATGCTTGAACTGACCAGGCTGGATGGATCGTCGACGGGCCTTGCCGCATCGCTCACCATTCCAGCGAACGGGCAGCGGTCGCTGTTTCTCAGTGAGTTGCCCGCTTTTGCATCGATCGCGAGCGCGTTTCAAGGTGTGGTGCGGATTTCAGCCGCACCGGGACAGGCGGTTGTTGCAACCAGCCTTCGAGGCCGAACCAATGAAAGAGGAGAGTTTGTCATTGCCGCCACACCGCCAGTAGATGAGGCTTCCGCGACCACGAGCAGCGAGCTCCTGTTTCCACATTTCGTGGAAGGTGGAGGCTACACCACGCAGTTCGTTCTATTTAGCGGACGACCGGGTCAGCCGGCGAACGGAGCAATGTATTTCTTTGATCAGTCCGGCCAGGCGCGCAACATGTCGTTGCGCTGAGCGCGTTGACGGGTCACGGGATCCGATTTTGGAGTTATAATCCAGCGTTTTATGGATAAAGACAAAATCCAGGAATTACTTGAAGCCAGGGCTCAGGCCGAGCAGCAGCTGGAGAAGATGCGTACGCCCGTCACGATCCTGTTCAGCGATATCAAAGGATCGACGACGTACTTCGAGAAAAAAGGCGACGTGGAAGGCATGGCGATGATCAATCGTCATAACAGCCTCTTGTTTCCTGTGATTCAAAAAAATGGCGGCCGCATTGTGAAGACGATCGGCGACGCGATCATGGCGTGCTTCGACGATCAGGTAGGCGCAGTTAAGGCTGCGGCGGGTATGCAGGTCGCACTCGACGCGGACCGCAAAGGAAGACCCGAAATGGAGCAGATTCACATTCGCGTCGGCCTACACACCGGCCTCGGTCTTCTTAAGGACGGAGACGTATTCGGCGACGTGGTGAACGCCGCCTCGCGTGTTCAACATCAGGCCCAGCCCGATCAAGTCCTCATTACGGACGTCCTGTTGGAAGCCGCACAGAACGCCGGTTTTGAATGCGCTCGCATGGGCCGCGCGACCATGAAGGGCAAGGACGAACCAATCGATATTTTCGCCCTCGCCTGGTCGGAATCTGCCACCCAGCAGCTCATTGAAGAGGTTCAGGCCCAATATGAGCGAAAGCTGAAAGAATCCCGGAAAGTGCAACAGGACATCGAGGAAGAGCTCGAATCCGCCCGGGACAGCTGGCGCGCCGAGCGGAGAAACTTCAATGCGGAAATCGAACGCTTGGAAGAATTGATTGAAAAGGCCGGCGAAGGCGCACGCCAGCAGGTGTCCGAGGACTTGCAGGCCGAAATCCGATTCCAGCTCGAAGAGGCCGTTCGCTCTCGAGAACAGGCCGAGCAGGATTTGACGGGCGCTCAACAGCGCTGGGAGGAGGAACGCAATGCGCTGAAGGCGCAAATCTCCAGCATGCAAGGCGCGGTCATCGAAGCCATGGAGCGCTCAAACAACCCTACGCGTATGGCCCTTGCCGTCCGCGAACAGGTTGATGCGCGCCTCGTGGACGCGAAGAAAGAGTGGCATCTTCAGTGGGAAGGAGAGCGCAAACGGTTTCAGGCGGAGATCGAACGCCTGAAAAAAATGTCGAATGCGCCCGACGAAAAGAAAGAAGCTGCTCGACGAGCGTTGCTCGAAAAACTCGGGAAACTTCCCCCCGGGTCTTCCACCGCAAAGACGGCGGACCAATGGGAGAAAGAGTTTCAAGAAGCGAAAATCAACTGGGATATCGAACGAGACCAGCTCAATCTCAAGGTCCAGACAACAGAAATGCAACTTCAGCGGAATGCTGAAGACTTGCGCGGTGAGATCTTTCAAGAAATGCGCGCGCAGTATGAGCCGAAGCTTGCGGAAGCCCGTCGCGAGCGCCAGCGTATGGAGAACGAGCTTGCATCATTGAACGAGCAGCT
>CAZIPZ010000096.1:0-14425 GCA_964541075.1 uncultured Solibacteraceae bacterium
AATCGTTTCGAGTGTTTGCAGCACTGTATGCTCGAGTCCATCGCGAGGAACAGCTGATTTCTGTCCATTGTCCCTCCTGGCCATCACAACTTGCTTCTTTTCCAGGTCTTTGGGACCTATTTCAATACGTAGCGGCACACCACGCTTCTCCCATTCATTGAACTTCCACCCCGGGCTGTGTTGCTCGCGGTCGTCCAGCTTAAAACCGACGCCAGCCGCCTTCAGACCGGCAGTCAGTTCGCTTGCTGCCGCCATCACGGCTGCGCGCTCCTCGGGCTTTCTGAATATTGGAACCACGACAATCTGAGTCGCGGCGAGTTTTGGCGGAATCACAACTCCGTTGTCATCCCCGTGCGCCATGATGAGTGCGCCGATCATTCGAGTCGAGAGCCCCCAGCTAGTCGCGTAGACGAACTCTCGAGTTCCCTTCTCCGTTTGAAAAGTCACATCGAACGCTTTCGCAAAATTCTGACCCAAATTATGGGACGTTCCTGCCTGAAGAGCCTTCGCATCACCCATCATGGCCTCGATCGAGTAAGTGTGATGAGCGCCCGCAAACTTTTCACGCTCGGTCTTCCGGCCTTTGATTACAGGCAACGCCATGTGCTCTTCGGCGAACCGTCGATACACATCGAGCATCCGAAGCGTCTCTTCTTCTGCCTCTTCGTATGTGGCATGTGCGGTATGGCCCTCCTGCCACAAAAATTCTGTGGTGCGGAGAAACAAGCGTGTTCGCATTTCCCAGCGGACGACGTTTGCCCACTGATTGATGAGTAGCGGCAAATCTCGGTAGGATTGAATCCAGTTTCGATATGAGTTCCAGATGATCGTTTCGGACGTCGGTCTCACAATGAGAGGCTCTTCGAGCTTCTGTCCGCCGGCGTGCGTCACGACAGCAACCTCGGGTGCAAAACCCTCGACGTGTTCGGCCTCTTTTTGGAGGAAGGTTTCCGGGATGAACATAGGAAAATACGCGTTTTGATGTCCGGTTTCCTTGAACATTCCGTCCAGAGCCTTTTGCATCTGTTCCCAGATCGCATAACCATTGGGCCGGATGATCATGCAGCCCTTTACTGGCGCATAGTCCGCCAGTTCAGCCGCAGCAATGACGTCCGTATACCAGCGTGAATAGTCCTCGCTCCGCTTTGTAATCTTCACTTCAGCCATAGATTTCGCGATGTTAGCACTTATCGAAACCAAACTTCTCCAGCAGGGCTCCTCGGAATAAAGACGTGCAGATCATCTCAAATGTCTCTTCTTCGCCTGGAAGCAGTTCAGGGCGAAAGCGCGCGGATTCGATCAACACGGATACCTTTTGATGGATCGTGTCAGTCTGTACGATGGTCGTTAGGGTAAGGTCCATCCAAAGCTGCGGGCGCCGATAGCAGCGAGCTTCATCGTCCATGGCGCTTATAGCGTTTTTTTGATCTGTGGCTCCCATAAGTCCATTATCATGAATTTTGGAGACTCATGATGCGCAAAGACGTCAATGACGCGGTGGATCGGGGTCTGGAGCGCAATGGTCCTTTCACGACCGTGTCGGGAACCCCTGTTGAGAGGGTGTACACGCGGGATGACGTTAAGGACCTGAACTACGAGATTGATCTCGCTGATCCCGGCCAGCCCCCTTACACCAGAGGAATCTATCCTACGATGTATCGGGGAAGACACTGGACGATGCGTCAATTCAGCGGATTCGGCACCGCCTCCGATACCAACAAGCGGTTTCGTTACCTGCTTGAACACGGCCAGAACGGTCTCTCGGTGGCATTTCACCTTCCCACCCTGATGGGTTACGACTCGGATCATCCAATGTCGACGGGCGAGGTCGGAAAGTGTGGGGTCGCTATCGACTCCTTGGCCGATATGGAGACGCTTTTCGAAGGCTTGCCGCTGGAAAACATCAGCACGTCGATGACGACCAACGCGCCTGCGGCAATTCTCTGGTCGATGTACTTGGTTGTGGCCGAAAAGCAGGGTGTTGACTGGAGAAAACTTCGAGGCACCATCCAGAATGACATTCTCAAAGAGTACATAGCGCAAAAAACCTATATCTTTCCTCCCCGCCCGTCCATGAAGCTGATCGTGGATACGTTCGAATTCGGAGCTAAAGAGGTTCCGCTATGGAATACGATTTCCATCAGCGGATATCACATTCGAGAAGCCGGATCGACTGCGCTACAGGAACTGGCGTTCACGCTTTATGACGGTATCGAATACGTCGAGTGGGCGGTTCGCGGAGGCCTTAATGTAGATGTATTCGCGCCGAGACTCTCCTTTTTCTTTAATGCCCATAACGATCTGTTTGAAGAAATAGCGAAGTATCGGGCGGCTCGGAAAGTCTGGTACAAGGTTATGACCGAGCGCTTCAAATGCAATAACCCTCGATCGTCAACGCTTCGCTTTCACTCCCAGACGGCCGGCTGTTCGCTGACAGCGCAGCAACCGTACAACAACATTGTCCGCGTGACGATTCAATCATTGGCTGCGGTGCTTGGCGGCACTCAGTCGTTACACACCAATTCGCTGGATGAAACCCTCGCGCTGCCAACCGAACACGCAGCGCGGATTGCGCTTCGCACACAGCAGATTCTTGCTCATGAAAGCGGCGTGACCAATACCGCCGACCCGCTGGGCGGCTCCTATTTCCTCGAGCGACTCACACTAGATATGGAAAAGGGTTGCTGGGAGTATTTTGACAGACTGGACGCGATGGGCGGCATGGTCGCTGCCATTGAAAAAGGTTTTCCACAGCATGAAATCCAGGAAGCGTCCTATGTGTACCAGAAGGCTATCGAGCGTCGGGAAAAAATTATTGTCGGTGTAAACGATTTCGTCAGTGAGGAGGAACCGCCCATCGACATCCTTCTTATCGACGATTCCGTCACTGAACGTCAGATTTCACAAACTCGAAAGGTCCGGGAAACGCGCGATAATGCTCGGGTGCGAGCTTCTCTTGCAAAAATGAAGGAAGCTGCCAAGACCGGCGCCACAAACATGATGCCCTACATCCTTGAGTGTGTCCGGGGGTACGCCACCCTCGGTGAAATCTGCGACGAACTCCGCAGTGTATACGGCGTCTATGAGGAAGCCGACTCTTAAGTAACGCGATCACAAACCCATCAAGGACAATGACTGACAGAATTCGTGTTCTAGTTGCTAAGCCAGGGTTGGATGGACACGACCGCGGTGCAAAGGTCATTGCTCGCGCTTTCCGAGATGCGGGATTCGAGGTCATCTATACGGGCCTGAGGCAAACGCCCGAGCAGGTCGTCAATGCCGCACTGCAGGAGGACGTTGACGTGATCGGAATTTCCGTCCTATCCGGAGCACACATGACCCTCTGTCCTCGGATTCTCGAACTTATAAAAAAAGAGAGGCTCGACGACGTGATGGTCGTGGTCGGTGGAATTATCCCGGACCAGGACATCTCCAAACTCAAGGCGCTCGGCGTTTCCGAAGTCTTCCTTCCTGGCGCCTCAACACAAGACATCGTCGCCTACGTCCAGCAAAATGTACGTAAGAAGTGAGAACCGTCTGAACGGAACCCTCATTACTCTTCTCCATCACGTCTTGAAAATCGATCTCCTCGAGGAACTTCGCGCCACCCTATCCACCTCGAGAGGCGAGAGAATTGTAATCACCGGATCGGAAGGTTATTTCGCCGCTGGTGCGGACATCGCTGAGCTGAACCTCCTGGATGGACGAGATGCCTGCAGCTATTCGCATCTTGGACAATCTGTAATGAATTGTGTCGCAAACCATCAATCACCCACAATCGCGGCTATTACTGGGTATTGCATGGGAGGAGGCATGGATCTTTCCCTCGCTTGCACTCTCAGGTACGCATCTGCCGGATCTATTTTCGCTCACCCCGGAGCAAAGATCGGTATCATCACGGGTTGGGGCGGGACTCACCGGCTGCCGCAACAGATTGGCACGGGCCGAGCCCTCGAACTGATGACGACAGGCATCCGGGTTAACGCAAGGGAAGCATTCGAATGGGGTCTGGTTAACGGTGTGATTGAAGATCCTGTTGCACATGCGTTCTCGATATCACTGAATAGCGGGTATGGCAAAACCGAATGAAGCGCAATCCAGGCGTGAAGCCATGCAGACGCTTGTCGCGGAGCTCCGCCTGCGACTCGCCGCTGTAAAAAAAGGCGGAGGAGAAGCGGCTGTCAAACGGCATCAGGAGCGCGGCAAGATGTTCGTGCGTGATCGCGTGGACGCTCTTCTTGATCCCGACTCTCCCTTTCTCGAATTCAGCTCGCTCGCGGCCAATGGCATGTATGACGATGATGCTCCCGCCGCCGGCCTCGTCACCGGAATAGGACAGATTCAGGGACGCCAGGCTCTAATCGTCGCCAATGACGCTACGGTCAAGGGCGGAACGTACCTCCCAATGACGGTGAAAAAGCACCTCCGGGCTCAGGAGATTGCATTGCAGAATCAGCTGCCGTGCGTCTACCTTGTCGACTCCGGGGGCGCCTTTCTTCCGCTTCAGGCGGATGTATTTCCAGACCGTGATCACTTCGGGAGAATCTTCTACAACCAGGCCCGTATGTCTGCAAAGGGTCTCTACCAAGTTGCGGCAGTGCTGGGCTCCTGCACCGCCGGAGGGGCGTATGTTCCCGCGATGAGTGATGAGGCGGTTATCGTGCGCAATCAGGGCACGATATTTCTCGGCGGTCCCCCTCTGGTTAAGGCTGCAACAGGAGAGGAAGTTACGGCTGAGGAATTGGGCGGAGCAGACGTCCACTGTCGCATTTCGGGCGTCGCCGACCATCTTGCCGAAAACGATGGGGATGCGCTGCGAATCGTTCGCGATATCTTTCGTTCGATGCCGGCGCCCAAAAGGCAGCAGATGCAGGTCGCGGAGCCTGAAGATCCCAAACTCGATCCTGGTGAACTATACGAAATCATTCCAAGCGACCCTCGAATGCCGTGCGACGTGCGTGAGATCATTTATCGCATTGTCGACGCCAGTTGGTTTCACGAATTCAAAGCGCTTTACGGTCAAACAGTGACTTGCGGATTTGCAAGAATCTGGGGATATCCAGTCGGCATCATCGCTAACAACGGCGTCCTTTTCTCAGAAAGCGCCTTAAAGGCGACTCACTTTATACAGCTCTGCTGCCAGCGAGGAATACCGCTGGTGTTTCTTCAGAACATCACCGGCTTCATCGTTGGGAAGCAGTATGAGCACCGGGGGATCGCCAAGGACGGCGCGAAGATGGTTAATGCGGTGGCAAACGCCGCGGTGCCGAAGTTCACCGTCATCATCGGCGGATCATACGGCGCAGGAAATTACGGAATGTGCGGCCGCGCATACGGCCCTCGTCAATTGTGGATGTGGCCCAATGCCCGAATCTCCGTCATGGGCGGTGAGCAGGCGGCTCAGGTGCTGTTGCAGGTGAAGATGGAGCAGCTGCGAGCTCAAGGAAAGACTTTGTCTTCTGCGGAACAGCAGGAATTCATGAAGCCGACCCTTGAAAAGTATGCACGCGAAAGCAGCGCCTACTTCAGTACAGCTCGCGTGTGGGACGACGGCGTCATCGACCCTCTGGATACGCGAATGGTTCTCGCGCTCGGAATTTCAGCTGCCATGAATGCCTCTGCTGAAGAGACCCGCTTTGGCGTTTTCAGAATGTGAGGACTTTGATGCTCATGCTTTATGCTGCGATCATGACGGCGGCGCTTCGACAACATTCTGAGTTTCTTTCAATGTCGCCGTCGAAAACGTTCGCGGCCTTTTTTCGGTCGCGCTGACAGGCCAATAAGGTGGTCACAGGAGTTGGACATGAAACGTGCGTTCATTGTGTTGGTGCTCATGACATCAATTGCCGCCCAGGTGTTCGCAGGCAAGGTCTACGGCAGTATCTCCGAGGGAGGCAAACCCGTCGGCCAGGGAGTCAAGGTTGAAGTCGCCTGCGGCTCCAAGAATTATGAAGATCAGACTGATGAGTATGGTGCGTTCAATTTGTTCGTGTCGGATAAGGGAAAGTGCATTCTGAAGGTCTCATATCAGTCTCAGACTCCCACGATTGAAATCAATTCGTACGACGGCTCGGTTCAGTATGACCTCGTGTTGGAAAAGCAAGGCAATCAATACACACTCAAGAGAAAGTAGCCATGGATAGGCGGGAGAAAGATACCTGGGACAAGGTCGATATCATTTTCCGTCCCATCAATGGCATGCTAACAGCCCTGGCGGTGGGACTACTGGGTTATTACACTTCAAGCATTCTTCGGCAAAGCGAACTCCGCGATACCAATGAACGAGTCTATACCGAGCTCATGAGCAGCCGTGAGCAAGCGGAGAGCGGCTTGCGCAAAGACATGTTCCTGTCGATTATTCAAACGTTTCAGCGGCCGGAGTCTTCGGGGCTCGAAACGAAGATGCTGAATCTGGAAATGCTGGCATACAACTTTCACGAATCCCTGAATCTCAAACCTCTATTCGCCCACATGGACCGACAGGTTGCGGCGTCCAACGGCCCGGATAAACTAGGATTCGTTGCAAGGCTGAATCAGGTCGCAAGGGAGATCACAAATCGTCAGGTAGTCCTCCTTGAGCAGGTTGGCAAGAAATTCAGTCGCACAATCGACCTTGAAAAATTCAAGGCGAGTCCGGGCGGCCTCGAACTGGAGTCGGAAAAATTATCGCTGGAAAACACTGAAAGAGAATTCATGCTTTCGGTGCTGGAATTCGATCCCAGCCGCAAAGAACTGCTTGTGGAGTTAGGCGTTCGAACACCGCAGGAATCCACCAGCGTGCAACGGCGCACTTTTCACGTCGGCTACTACGATTTCCCGATGATCGATAATACACGTTTGTCTCGCGATCAACGCGCCGCCGTTGTGCTCAATCAAACAAATGAGGGAGGCGCGGATATCACCCTCGTGTACTTCCCTGGCTCCTACGCAAGCCTCAAAGAAAAAGTCTCGTACGATGAAGTCGTCGAGAAACTTCGAGTCATGGGTCAATCGCCGGAGTAGTGCCGGGGGATCCCGGATGAAACATGAAGATTGATCATTGAAAAACAACACTGGCTAGCGGATGGAACCTGAGAACGAAAGAACACCGCGCCTCAATTCGCCATCAGCAAAATCCATTAATAGTCACAATCAGCTTCCATTTTCATTAAGCGTAGCCGACAGAAGGTAAGTAAGGATATGGCTAGAAAGCGGAAATATTCTGTATCATGGCCGGTTGAGTCTACAGTGAAGTCCCCCATGGTGCAGGTATGCTGAAAATTGAGATTCGCAAACGCATCGCCTATATCACTCTCGACCGTCCGGATCTTCATAACGCCTTCGATGAAGTTCTTGTCCAGCAGATAACGTCCGCATTCACCGACTTGGGAAGAAATCCAGACATCCGCGTCATTGTGCTTGGTGGAAGCGGCAAGTCCTTCTGTGCGGGAGGGGACCTGAATTGGATGAAGCGAATGGTTCAGTTTTCAGAGGAGGAGAACCTCGAGGACGCAAGAACCATGGCTCGAATGTTCATGGCTGTGGCCAAGTGTCCTAAGCCCGTCATCGCGCGGGTGCACGGCGCCGCCCTGGGAGGCGGAGCCGGCCTGGTTGCTGCATGCGACATTGGAATCGCTGTAGAGTCTGCTCAGTTTGGATTCACTGAAGTGAAGCTCGGCATCCTTCCAGCCGTTATTTCTCCATTTGTGATTCAGCGGATCGGCGCTGCAAGAGCTCGCGAGTACTTTTTGACTGGAGAGCGCTTTCTCGCCAGTGTTGCGCTGAACATTGGTCTCATTCAGCACATCGTTGTCCACGAAGGCGCTCTCGACGCCCTTGTTGATTCAAAAATTTCTCAAATTCTCACGTCCGCTCCTGGAGCTGTGGCAGCCGCCAAGGAATTGATATTCGGATTGGCTGAACAAACGCTCGAAAGCTCGCCGGAGTTCACCGCGAAAGCAATCGCCAAAGTGCGGACGGGAGCTGAAGGTCAAGCCGGAATGAAGGCGTTTCTTGAACACCACAAACCTCCGTGGATCGAAAAATGATCCGAAAAGTCTTGATCGCGAATCGCGGAGAAATTGCGATCCGGATTTGCCACACGCTTCGTGAAATGGGAATCAAAACCGGTGTTGTTTACACCCAACCCGACGAAGCGAGTCTGCACGTGCAGCACGCGGATGAGGCCCATGAGATAGGAAGTTATCTCGATTCTCAGGAAATCGTTCGAATCGCACGGAATTCTTCTTGCGACGCCATTCATCCAGGTTACGGATTTCTTTCGGAGAATCCTGTACTCGCCTCAACCTGCGAAGAAGCAGGAGTGACTTTTATTGGCCCACGCTCCGAAACGATTCGCGCAATGGCCGACAAGCTTGAATCCAAGCGGCTCATGCGGGGCGCCGATGTACCGGTTGTCCCAACTTGGGACCGAGACCCTCCTCCCAATGAATATCCCGTTCTCGTGAAAGCGGTCGGCGGCGGCGGCGGCAAGGGTATGCGCTTAGTGCACAGACCGGGGGAGCTGGCAGAGGCTCAGATCTCGGCATCGCGTGAGGCGGCGAAGGCTTTTGATGATGATCGGATTTTCGTCGAGAAGTATGTTGCAGCCCCGCGGCATATCGAATTTCAGATTCTCGGCGACGCCCAAGGAAATTATGTTCACTTGTTTGAGCGTGAATGCTCCATCCAGCGCCGTCATCAGAAAATTGTGGAAGAAACGCCGTCCCCGAGCGTCTCGCCTGCTCTCCGGGCGCAAATGGCGGAAGCTGCCTTAACCGCAGCACGCACCTTGAAGTATCTGGGTGCTGGAACAATTGAATTCATCGTTGATCCCACCGACCGCTTCTACTTCCTCGAAATGAATACCCGGCTTCAAGTGGAACATCCCGTTACGGAGGTGACAACGGGCGTCGACCTGGTTCGCGAACAGGTGATAATTGCGTCTGGCAACCCCCTGTCTTTCAATCAGGCAGAGCTGAAACAAGTTGGCCATGCTATTGAATGCCGCATCTATGCGGAATCGCCGGAAGAGAATTTTCGTCCCGCCGCCGGCCTAATAAGAATTTTCAGACTTCCGGAGGGACCCGGGATACGCCTGGATAGCGGAGTGACAGAAGGTTCCGTCGTCAGTCACCACTACGACCCGATGCTCGCAAAGCTGATCGCATCCGGTCAGACGCGTAGGGCTGCAATCGACCGTATGCAAAAAGCACTGAAGGAGTTCGTCGTGCTTGGAGTGACCACCAACATCGAGTTTCTACGGCGTGTCATGTCGGACGATGATTTCGTGGACGGAAAGTTCAATACGCATTTCATCGACACTCATCCGGAGCTCTTCTCGATGGACGCCAATGTTCCTGATGAAGTTTTCATTGCAGTGTCGCTAGCCGCTCGCCTTCAGCACACCTATCGCGACCATGCCCAACATCCCAGGGGATCTCTCCTGGATGCATGGAATTCCGGAAAGTGGCGGAACTCATGATGGGCCGCGAATTTCATTGGCGGAGTGACAATTCCGATTTTCACATTCGGCTCGAAGAAACGAAGGATCAAGGTGTCATTAGCTTCGGTGAGCGGCGCGTGGCGTATCGGGTTGCGGAGCTGGATTCTCAAGGCGGTGTTGTTGAAGTTGAAGGCTCCCGTCACCGCTTCTTCGTCATCAGGGATCACACCCATTACACGGTCTGGCTCGGGGGAAAAACCTATCAATTGGAGCAAGTTGAAAAGGACCGGACTTCGGAAAAAACATCAGGCGCGTCAGATAGCGAGGTCAGAGCCTCGATGCCGGGAAAGATCCTCCGCATCGACGTGTCTGTTGGCGACCACGTGAGTGAAAAGCAAACTGTGGGAATCATGGAGTCCATGAAGATGGAGAGCACCCTTCATGCTTTTCGCAGCGGAAAGGTCGCTGATATTCTTTGCCGTCCCGGACAAACTGTCGACGCGGGTGAACTGTTGATGGTAATCGAGTGAGCCGCAGCTACAATGGACTCGTGCTCCCACGAAAAGTCCGGATCGTCGAGGTCGGGCCGAGAGACGGGCTTCAGAACGAAACCAGAATTGTTCCAACCGACAAGAAAGCCGAATTCATCCGGCTCCTGGCAGATTCGGGACTGCAGGATATCGAGGTTGCATCGTTTGTACACCCACAGCGTGTTCCTCAATTAGCAGATGCTGTTGAATTGATCCGGCGCCTTGACTGCAATTCCAATGTCCGTTATTCCGCACTTGTTCCAAACATGAAGGGCATGGCACGCGCGATCGAATCCGGCATTCGTAGGATTGCAGTGTTTACCGCGGCGTCGGAGACCTTCAACCGGAAAAACATCAACATGGGAATTGAGGAGTCGCTTGATGCTTTTAAACCTGTGGTTGACCTTGCCATAGAGGAAGGGATGTCGGTGCGCGGCTATATTTCGACCTGCTTTGTTTGCCCGTATGAAGGCGCTGTTTCAAAGGATAAGGTGGCGGAAGTTACGACCAGGCTATTTGATCTTGGCGTCGACGAAGTCTCTATCGGAGACACCATCGGGGCTGCGACCCCAAAGGATGTTGAAAGCACGGTAAGTCTCCTGATCTCGATCTTTTCGCCTGAAAAATTGGCGATGCATTTTCATGATACTTATGGCCTCGCAATCGCGAATGTGTATCAATGTCTTCAAATGGGGCTTACCACATTCGACAGTTCCACTGGAGGTATCGGCGGCTGTCCCTATGCTCCAGGCGCGTCTGGAAATGTTGCAACAGAAGATCTGCTCTACTTGCTCGACCGACTCGGCATTGAGACAGGCGTCGCCTCCCAGCGTCTCCGCGCCGCATCTCGATTCATCGCGGCAGAGCTTGGCCGAGAGCTTCCTTCCCGGGTTCTGAAAACATCGTGACGCCGAAGAATTCAATTACACAACTTCGAGTACGTTACGCGGAAACCGACCAGATGGGCGTCGTGTATTACGCCAACTATTTCATCTGGATGGAAGTGGCCAGAACCGACTTCTGCAGACGTTGCGGATTCACTTACAAAGATATGGAGCGCGAAGCCGGAGTTGCACTCGCGGTTGCTGAAGCCTCCTGCCGATACATAGGTCCAGCAAGATACGACGACGAAATCCTTATTAGCGTCAGGTTGGAAAAGGCGAGCAGACGCGTCCTGATCTTTACATACATCATTCGCAATGCGACGACCGAAGCGGTGCTTGCCGAAGGCCGCACTGTGCACGTTCCTCTCGGCGCAGATGGTAAATCGAAGTCCATTCCAGATCCTTTCTACTCACTGATTTCGAAAGGCGACTGAACTTCTGCAACCAAGCCGTTGCGGTATGATGGAAATAACCATCATGGAGCCACTGTTCATTGACGGCGATCACCTGACCATCGAAAACGTTCACGAAGTCGCCTTCGAGAGACGCCTCGTTGATATCCATCCGCATGCAGTTCTAAAAATCCAGCGTTCGCGAGACGTCGTCGACAGGATTGTGGAAAGCGGCCGGATTGTCTACGGCATAACCACTGGTTTTGGAAAGCTCTCTGACGTCCATATCGGCGCAAGCGACCTCACACAACTTCAGAAGAATCTTATCCGAAGCCACGCATCGGGCGTTGGCGATCCTCTGGAAGAAGATGAGACTCGCGCTCTCATTCTGATGCGCGCCAATGTTCTGGCGAAGGGTTTATCCGGCGTTCGGCCTATAGTCGTACAGCGGCTTTGCGACCTGCTGAATCACAAAATTTATCCAGCTATTCCCTGCCGCGGCAGCGTGGGCGCAAGCGGGGATCTGGCGCCGTTGGCGCATCTCGCACTCGTTCTGATTGGAGAGGGAGACGTTTTTGGCCTATCCGGGCGCATTAGCGGAGCGGAAGCGCTTGAAGGCGCAGGGCTCTCGTCGCTGGAACTGCAGGCGAAAGAAGGATTGGCCCTGACGAACGGAACTCAAGCAACACTGGCCACCGGCGTCATTTGCCTCCGCAGGGCGCAACAGTTGATCGACATGGCCGATCTTGCCGGAGCAATGACGCTGGAAGCGCTTCAAGGCACTCCTGTCGCGTTTGATGAGAGAATTCATCACGCGAGACCGCACTGTGGCCAGATTCAGATCGCCGAGCGGTTGACTCGCTTTCTGAAGAATAGTCAGATTCGCGAATCTCATCTGAACTGTCCAAGGATCCAGGACGCATACAGTATCCGGTGCATGCCTCAGGTTCATGGACCCGTTCGGGAGTGCTTGAAGTATGTACGGAATGTCGTCGAGATCGAACTAAACAGCGCCACCGACAACCCTTTGGTGTTTGCTGAATCGGAAGAGGTTCTTTCCGGCGGGAACTTTCATGGCCAACCACTCGGGCTGAGTTTCGATTTCATGGCTATCGCGCTATCGGAGTTGGCAAATATTTCCGAACGCCGGATTGAAAGGCTGCTCAATCCGGAATATGGAAATCTACCTCCCTTTCTTGCAGACAACCCCGGACTGAACTCAGGATTCATGATCGCTCAGGTCGCCGCGGCCGCTCTTGCGAGCGAAAACAAGGTGTTCTCGCATCCGGCCTCGGTTGATTCGATTCCTACGTCCGGAAACAAAGAGGATCACGTGGCAATGGCGATGGGGGCGGCGCTGAAGCTGAAACAGATCGTTTCCAACCTCGAGAAAATTCTGGCAATCGAGTTTCTCTCGGCGGCGCAAGGATTAGACTATTTGCGCCCACTCAGAGGCGGTGAAAGCATTGAGGCTGTCTATCAATACATCAGAAGTCGCATTTCTCATGTTGAAGTCGATCGGGTGCTTTCAAAGGATATTGAGCAGATGGCGTCGATTATGAAAGAGCAAGCCTTCATCAATCTGTCTTCGTGACAGCACCAGCGACATGACTGAGGTATACAGACCCGTCCGTTCACCTCGAGGGCGCACACTCTCTTGTAAGGGATGGCACCAGGAAGCTGCGTTGCGGACGCTGATGAACAACCTGGATGAGGAAGTTGCGGAGGATCCAAGAAACCTTATTGTTTACGGTGGTTCAGGCCGAGCTGCGAGAAACTGGAAGGCGTTCTACGAAATCGTTGACGCCCTGCGGAATCTGGAAAACGACGAAACTCTCCTCATCCAGTCTGGTAAGCCGGTTGGAGTTTTTCGCACATTCCCCACATCCCCAAGAATACTGATTGCCAATGCCAACCTGGTTCCCCACTGGGCGACGCGCGATGAATTCAACCGCCTCGAAGCGCTCCACCTGACGATGTATGGACAGATGACTGCGGGAAGTTGGATTTATATCGGAACTCAAGGCATCGTTCAGGGCACATATGAGACTTTCGCAGCTGTCGGACGGCAGCACTTTGGAGGCTCGCTTACAGGCAGGATTTTGCTGAGCGGCGGCATGGGCGGGATGGGTGGAGCTCAGCCTTTGGCGGCCACCATGAATGGCGCCGCATTTCTCGGAGTTGACGTCGATCCTGCGCGCATCGAAAGAAGAATCGCTGGCGGCTACCTCGACACCATGACTGCCAGCCTCGACGAAGCCTGGGGCTTGGTCGACACGGCAAAGACTCGTCGGATAGCGCTCTCGGTTGGGTTGGTGGGAAACTGCGCGGAAGTTCTCCCTGAGATGGTGCGGCGCGGATGGATCCCAGACGTCTTGACGGATCAAACAAGCGCACACGATCCGCTCCACGGCTATGTGCCGCGGGGTTTAACTCTGCTCAATGCGGCCGCGCTCCGTGCTTCGGACCCCGCCCAATACATTAAACGGTCCCTCGAATCCATCGCTATTCACGTCCAAGCCATGCTTGACATGAAGCGCCAAGGCGCAGTCACCTTCGACTACGGCAACAACATCCGCACGATGGCCTACGAAGGGGGCGTGACAGACGCGTATGACTTCCCCGGATTTGTTCCTGCGTACATCCGGCCTATGTTTTCTGAGGGCCGCGGGCCATTCCGCTGGGTGGCGCTTTCGGGCAATGCTCAGGACATTGTCGCTACAGACAATCTCGTTCTAGAGCTCTTTCCCGCCGACGAAGTTTTGAATCGTTGGATTCGCCTTGCGCGAGAAAAGGTGCGTTTCCAGGGCTTGCCTGCTCGTATCTGCTGGCTCGGATACGGCGAACGCGCACTCTTCGGCGAGCGCATCAACCACCTTGTACAAACCGGCGTGGTTGAGGCGCCTATTGCCATTGGTCGAGATCACCTCGACTGCGGCTCGGTGGCATCTCCATTTCGTGAAACGGAATCGATGAAAGACGGCAGCGATGCCATCGCCGATTGGCCGATCCTGAACGCGCTGCTCAACACCGCTTCAGGAGCGAGTTGGGTTTCATTTCATCACGGCGGAGGCGTTGGTATCGGATACTCATTGCACGCGGGACAAGTAGTGGTGGCGGACGGCCTGCCTGAAACCTCAGCCAGGCTTAATCGCGTCCTGACTAATGATCCTGGACTCGGTATAGCACGTCATG
>CAZIPZ010000097.1:0-14244 GCA_964541075.1 uncultured Solibacteraceae bacterium
CGACGAGGCCAGAACTCCTTTGATCATCTCCGGTCCCAGCGAGGAATCGACCGACAAGTATTATCGAATCGATAAGATCATTCCAAAACTGCGGCGTGACATCGATTACCAGGTAGACGAGAAGCATCGAACCGTCACGCTCACGGAAGAGGGCGTGGCGCGTTCGGAAGATCTGCTGAGTGTCGAAAATCTTTATGAACCCTCCAATATGGAGATCCTCCACCACATCAATCAGGCCCTGAAAGCGTATACGCTTTTCAAGCGCGATGTGGAATACGTCGTCAAAGAGGGCGAAGTCATTATCGTGGACGAATTCACGGGCCGTCTGATGCCGGGGCGGCGCTGGAGCGACGGATTGCATCAAGCCGTGGAGGCAAAGGAAGGCTTGCGTATTCAGCAGGAGAATCAGACGCTCGCCACTATTACATTCCAGAACTACTTCCGCATGTACAAGAAGCTGGCCGGCATGACCGGAACGGCGGAAACCGAAGCGGAAGAATTCGGAAAGATCTACAAACTGGAAGTTCTGGTCATTCCGACCAATCGTTCGCTTCGACGCGTTGAATTTCCGGATGTGATCTATCGAACGGAACGCGAGAAGTTCGATGCGGTTGTGAAAGAGATCAAGGAGTGTTCGAGTAAAGGACAGCCGGTCCTGGTCGGAACAATTTCTATCGACCGGTCGGAGAAGCTGTCCGCCATGCTGAAGCGAACGGGCGTGAAGCATGTGGTCCTGAACGCCAAGTACCATGAAAAGGAAGCGGAGATTGTCGCTCAGGCAGGGCGCAAAGGCGCCGTCACGATTGCCACCAACATGGCGGGACGTGGAACAGACATCCTGCTCGGAGGCAATCCGGAAGCGTTGGCTCGCGACCTTCTTCGAAAGCGCGACATTGATCCAACCATTGCGACGCCGGAGCAGTGGAATGAAGCGCTGGCCAAAGTCCGGCCCGAGATTCAGGCGGAACACGAGGAGGTAGTCGCGGCTGGCGGACTCCATATCATCGGCACGGAACGACACGAAGCCCGGCGAATCGATAATCAGCTTCGTGGACGTTCGGGCCGCCAGGGCGATCCGGGATCCTCACGCTTTTACGTGTCGCTTGAGGATGATCTGATGCGCATTTTCGCCGCTGACCGGATCTCCGGAATCATGCAACGGCTGGGCATGGAGGAAGGCGTACCTATAGAATCCCGGTTTGTATCAAAACAGATCGAAAGCGCCCAAAAACGTGTGGAAGGCCAGAACTTCTCTTACCGCAAACACGTTCTTGAGTATGACGACGTCATGAACAAACAGCGCGAGGCGATTTACGGCCTGCGCCGCCAGTTGCTGGAGGGCGAGGATCAGAAGGAATATCTGATGGGCATTGCCGACGGCATCATGACGGATCTCGTTCAGCAATTCGCGGGGGAGAACACGCATCCCGATCAGTGGGATCTCGAAGGCCTGCGGAAAGCCGTGCTGCAGCAGTTCGGCTTTGACTACAATTCGGAAGGCATCGATCCCAACCAACTAGGCTCCAAACAAATCGAAGACGTTCTCATCGAAAAAGCGAAAGAGAAGTACGACCACAAAGAGGCGATCATCGGTCCGCCGTCCATGCGGTTTCACGAGCGGATGCTGATGTTGCAGATTGTGGACTCGCACTGGAAAGATCACCTCCTGGCAATGGATCATTTGAAGGAAGGGATCGGCCTCCGCGGCTACGGCCAGCGCGACCCGCTTGTGGAGTACAAAAAGGAATCTTACGTTCTATTCGAAGACCTCATGAGTCGCATTGAGGACGACACCCTCAGGTTCTTGTTCTTGCTTCAACCAGTCGAAGAACAAAAACAGGCTGAACAAGTGGAACGTATTGAACGGCGACAGCGCCAGCAGCTTACAATGTCGAATCAATCCAGCGACGGCGACGGCAACACGCGGCAAGTGAAACGCGATTCTCCGAAGGTCGGAAGAAACGACCCATGCCCGTGCGGCAGCGGCAAAAAATTCAAGAAATGTCATGGAGTGACCGTTTGAAAGACCAAAAGATTTCAGGCGACGCCTATACCTTCGATGACGTATTGATCGTTCCTCTCAAATCTGAAGTGCTTCCTACCGAAGTCCGCACGACGACCAAACTAACGTCACGAATCGAACTGAACATTCCAATCATCAGCGCCGCGATGGACACAGTAACGGAGTCACACCTCGCCATCGCTCTCGCGCAGCAAGGCGGCATTGGAATCGTCCACAAGAATCTGACGATCGAACAGCAGGCCGCCGAAGTGGACAAGGTGAAACGCTCGGAGAGCGGAATGATCGTAGATCCGATTACGATGTCTCCGAATGAGAAAATCGCAGACGCCGTGAAGCTGATGGCTCATTACAAGATTTCAGGAGTCCCCATCACGGAGAACGGCCGCCTGGTTGGAATTCTGACCAATCGCGACCTTCGCTTTGAAACGCGTTTCCATCTTCCGATTCGCGAGGTGATGACAAAGGAAAATCTGGTGACGGTTTCGGTGGGCACCACGCTTGAAGAAGCGCAGCGGATTCTTCACAAGCACCGTATCGAAAAATTGCTGGTTGTGGACAGCAATCACAACCTGAAGGGTCTGATCACGGTTAAGGACATCACCAAGAAGATCAAGTATCCCCTGTCCGCAAAAGACAGTCAGGGCCGTCTGCGGGTTGGCGCCGCGATCGGCGCCAGCGGCGATTATCTGGAGCGCATGACAGAACTGGTGCGGGCCAAGGCAGATGTGATTGTGATTGATACGGCTCACGGCCATTCGTCCCGCGTTCTGGAAGCCGTAAGGGAAGCCAAGCGCAAGTTCCCCGAAATGGATCTCATTGCGGGCAATATTGCAACGGAAGAAGCGGCCAGTGATTTGATTTCCGCAGGGGTGGATGCAGTCAAGGTTGGAATGGGGCCGGGGTCCATCTGCACCACTCGAGTCGTCAGCGGCGTCGGAATGCCTCAAATCACTGCCATCTTGAACTGTTCGCGAGCAACTCGAGAAGGCAACGTACCGCTGATCGCAGACGGCGGCATCAAGTTCTCGGGCGATCTCACCAAAGCTCTCGCCGCCGGCGCGGATGCCGTCATGGTCGGCTCCCTCTTCGCGGGCACGGATGAGAGTCCTGGAGAGACCATTTTGTACCAAGGCCGCACGTTCAAATCGTACCGCGGTATGGGCTCGCTGGGCGCAATGCAGGCCGGCAGCCAAGACCGTTACGGTCAGGACCAGGAAGCGCCTTCCAAACTCGTTCCCGAGGGAATCGAAGGAAGAGTACCGTACAAGGGGCCATTGTCGTCGATGGTGATGCAGCTCGTCGGAGGGCTGCGATCAGGTATGGGCTACTGCGGCGTTTCTACGATTTCCGACCTTCAAAAGAAAACGCAGTTTGTAAAGGTCACTGAAGCTTCGCTCCGCGAAAGCCACGTTCACGACGTATTTATCACGAAGGAAGCGCCGAATTACCAGCTCGATGAATAGAGAGCCTGTGATTATAGAATAGTGGCCTTGTTCCCTGCCCTGCGGAAGGGCTCCTGCAAATACTTCTGAGCCTCACCCTGGGCGCCATAGGAATCGTCGCCGGTGTTAACCGCCTTTTGATATTCGCCGAGAGCGCGTTCCCTCTGGCCGCGAATATCCAAAATCTTACCGAGATTCACGTAGGCCCATACCTCAACCCATTTGGGTTTCAAGTCCCCGTTTAGGGCTTCGCGAAATACGTTGGCTGCAGCTTGCAGGTTGCCTAACTCGAATAATGCTTCAGCCATTCGGAAATGGGCCAAAGAATTGGTAGGATTGATATCGATCGCTTTCTGGAATTGATCCAGAGCATCGTTGTAACGCGTTTCGCTCGAATACTCCTCACCACGGTTGATGAGGACGGCGACACGGATATCCGGAGACATCCTGAGAATTTTCTTCCTCGGATCAATCAGAATCTGTTTCGGTTTCCGCTGCGTGACGATATCAAAGTCGCTCGACGGTCCTACGACCTCAACGCGTGCATATTCCGGCTCGCCGTCGGTTTGGATCTGCAACTCGACAGGCATCTTGAAGAGGTCCAGATCTTGAGTGATCTGTCCCATGATCTTATATCCGCGAGCGGTTCTAAAGACCGTGTATTCGATCTTCATTTCCGGCACGCTTGACGTATTCAACCACTGATCAAAGAAGTACGTGAGATCTCCGCCCGCAATCTTGGATGCCATTTGTGCGAAGGATTCCGTTGACGCCGGCGTGGAGCTGAATCGTTGCACGTATTGGGTGAGGAGGTCCTTGAACTGTTCGTCACCGATGAGCCATTGCAGCATCCGAAGCACGTAAGCGCCTCGATAGCGGACCAGTGAAAGGAATTCGGGCGACTCTTTCCCCATCCCGCCAGGCTGCCGGAGCGATCCGCTTCCTTCATATGCCAGCGCCTTAACGAGCGCCTTATCGATGTGCTCCTGGCTCTCAGCCGGAGACAACGTCTTGTCAAAGTAAAGGAGACTGGCAAAGACGGACATACCGTCCGCCAGCCATGCATCTTTGGTTGGATCTTTAACCCCTATCTTCAATGGGAACCATTGATGGGCGACGGTCCGGGCTAGCTCCGGCATGTCGAAGTCCTTCCGAAATTGCGAGGTCGGGAGCAGAATCACTCCAGTGGACCACTGAGAATTCCAGTTCGCGCCTTTGATCTCGACAATCTTGAGTTTCGAAGCTGCCGGAGCCGGCCCGAAGACGCCAGAGTAGAATTCCAAAATCTTACCGGCGGCTTCGGCCATAGGATTCAGTACATCCTCGGCGACGTTCAGGCTATTGATGGTGATCTCGGATGTCCCAACCTTGATATTCGTCGGTATGTACTGCCCTGCTGCAATCGTTCCCCAATACCCCGGTGCATCGCTCACGTAACCGCCGCGAGAATCTGCCGGAATGTCCGTCACAACCGTCCAGCCCGGAGGGCCGTTGACAGTCAGCCGCAGTTGAGCTTTGTCCAAGTCGAGTCCATTTGTTGGAAACCACTTGGCCGCATATAGAAGAAACGCGCTTTCCTCTGAAATCTTACCTAGCACCGGCTCTCTGCGGTCTTCCTCGGGATCAAGTATTCCTGAATACTCAATATTGACCGTCGGATCGGAGCCAAATTCCGCGCCGCTGAGATCGACTTCAAGCGTCGAATCGAGATCAAACTGCCGAAATCGCGCCTGCGTTCCGCCGAGCGTGACGCTGGAAACACGCAGTCTGCGATCCAGATCAAACGTCGCAAAATTATTACGATCCAGTTGCTTGAAGCGCACCGCCGCTCTTGCGGCGAGCTTGTGCTCCTCCGGGAGAAGAGTGGCCTCGATGGAATAGGAATCGACGTCGATCCTCGGCCTGTCCGAGGTGTCAACATTGACGTTCCGTGACGACTGAGCCGACAACGGATTCACGAGGAAGAGCAACAGCAAGATCGAACAAAGGGACTTTGTCATAAATCGTCGCCTGCCGCGCATCAATGCGCGGTTATGGAATTCTCACGATCAGTTTATCCATTCCGACATTGTCATTCTGATCATAGACCCGGAATGCAATAACGTGTTCGCCGGCTGGAAGTTCGGCGGACAAGTAGTTAAATGACTCGGATTTGGAGTCAATGATTCCATCAGCGGGAAACACCGGACGCCAGTCGCCTGCATTGATCGAGACCTCCGCCTGGTTTAATGTAGACGTTGCATCTACTGCCTGGATAGAAATCCGCGTGCGGCTCTTCTCCACACCTTCTAATTTGACCGTCACCGCGGGAGGTGTATTGTCGATCGAAAATGGCCGGCTTTCCATTTCCCCTTTTTGGCTCAGATCGAGAGGATTAGAGGACGCGTCGCTGGCAACGACTCGTATGACGTATTGACCGTCCGGCAAAGTATCCGAGTTCACCGTGTAGAAGTTGTCATCGAGATCCCTTTTTAGCGGCTTCCATGTTCGCTCCGCATCCCCGCGATAATACAGGTCATAAGTGAGGGCGTCCTGATTCTTATCGCTGGCGCTCCACTGGAATGACTGAGCGCCTCTTTGCGGCAGGCGTCTCGGAGGAATTCTCTGCACCACAGGCTGGCCAGCCCGGGCGGCGGCTCGCTGCGCCGCTGGATCATTAGTTGCGCCACCGGTAGTGTTATTGATGGGCACTTTCTGAAGTGCTACGCCCGGCGGTAAAACATCGATGCTTGCGACTTCAGGCCGAAAATTCTGCTGAAGGTACGGGACGGTGAGCGCTCCCAATCGCGGCGCTTTGGCGCCATCCGATTTCAATGACGCCTTCCATTGGACAAATCTCGCTTTGGGACTTTGAGAGCCGCCCAAAGCGTCGACGGCAGTCCAGTTGGACCAGGTCTTGTCCGGGGCGCTTGTGTTTCCACTTCGCGTGAAAACCTGTATGAGTTGGGGATTCTCGGCTTTCCATGACAGTTTTCCCCAAGTCGAGATGGCGTCCGTGTCCTTTACTGTGGATTCGTACTCACCGGTCGTGGCGAATGCATTGTCCAGGCTGAACAGCTTCCCCATGTTGGCCGAAGTTGCATAAACCTTCTCACCAACGGACAGCAACCGGGTAGTCTCTTCTTCAGTGGATTCAACGAGCAGCGTCGTGTTTCTTGGCCCATCCATTGAATAGATCCGTCCCTTCTCGCCAGTGGAAAAGAGGAGTTTGTCCCCCTTTGGGAGCAATGAGAACACCATTTCGTCGCGGGACCGCCACAGAGTATTCACAACTCCATCCGGCATGATCTGTAGTACAACGCTTCGCGCATTGGCATCGCTGCCGCCAGGACGGGTTTGCGAACGCGGCGTCGCCGGGGATACGGTATCCAATGGTTCGACGACAGCGATGTCTTGCTGAGGCTGAGCAGCGGCGTCCACGGTAATCGTGATCGTCGGTTCGGGAGTCGCGGTTCGATCGGTAGCCGGCGGGGCACTTGCAGGTTGAATTGTCGGTCTGCCGCTGAGCACGGCGGCGTATATGACGCCGTCGGCGGCGACCGCAACGGAATGAACCTCGCGCATTCCGGAGTCATATAGGACGAAGGCCTTGCCTTCAGGCGAAATACGATACACATACCCCTTGGGATCGCCACCAGCAATCAGATTTCCGTCCTTGTCCAAGGCCATCGAAATGACATGGGTTTCATCCGTGTCATAGAACGTTTCGCCTTTGCCATCGGGTGTAACTCGATAAATCACTCCCTTGTCGCCGGTAGCCACCAGCAACCTGCCCTGTTTGTCGAACGTGAGCCCCCAAATATACTTCGCGCCCGGATTGTAGAACTCCGTCGGCTTGCCACCCGGCTCGATCTTGTACACACGCCCATCCGGGGATGCGCCGGCGTACAGGACATCCTTGCTGTCGACCGCCAATGCGAGGACGTCGAGTTCGGTGACATCCGCGATCATCGCGCCCTTTCCGGACGGATCAACTTTGTAAATCTTTCCGTCGTGTCCTGTCCCCAGATAGACGTTGCCTTTGGAATCTGAAACGGTGGACCAGATCAGCGTTTGTTCGGTATTGAATATGGAATCGAAACGGGGAGCAAGAATGAGTTCATCATCACTCGTCAATGAAACCTGCGTGAGCTTGCCGCGACGGAAGTCATCGTAGGTTCGCACCTCCCAAAACTGGGGCGTCACCGCCAGCAATGGGATGGCGACGAGCAGCGGCAATAACCAGAATGTCTTTTTCATTAAATTGTCTCAGATGAAGTCAGTTCGGAACAGACTTGGAGGAACCGGTCCGAGCCTTGCATTCGTCTGCCTCCAGTCTCACGGAACGACCGTGAGATTTAGCGATCGCTGTCCCTGAATCACGTATTTGGACGGCGGAAGTTCGTACTCGCGAACCGTGGAATTTCGCATATTGGAGACGCTACGTGTAGACGACCGGTCCGGACTGATGACGGCGGCCATTGACGGTGGAAGCGACGGCAACTCTTCGCCTCCAATCATGACTCCGGGTTCGGAGCTCAGAATCTTGATATAGAGCCGGTCGTTCTTTCGCAGATTGTTGAGCTCTTTGATAGTTTGCCGCAAATCTTTTGGAACGCTGGCTGGACCGCGCCGAAGGTCCGTCGTCGTCACCGTTGTCCCATCACCGACGAGCAACTGAACCGTTCCGGCAGGCAACCCATAAGGAATCTGCACCGCGTAACGCTCCACCATGAGGTTATTGTTCGCCCCCCGAAGGTACGCCGCAAGATTAACCGTCTCGCCCGGCCGGACTTCGGACTTGTCGACCGTGATCCGTTCAAGCTGAACGTTACTTTTTCTGTCCAGAGACGTAATTTCGAACTCGAGCCTCTCGATTTGCACACCATCGAAACCCGACATTAAAAGGTACTGGACTGGACTCATTGCAGCAACTGACGCTTGAGCCGGCCCATTCACGTCCCCGGAGAAGACGTTGCCGATATCAATCGGAGCATAATCCTTCAGGTGAATCTGTCCGGAGACCGCCAGCGTCGTTTCGCCAAGCGCGCGTTCCGTCGCGGTGATCGTGCTGAACACTGTAAAGCTCAAAAGGAAAGGCGTGAGGAACCGATCATTCGCCATCTCGAAGTTGTACTTCGTCACTGAATTCATGCTCGATCGCATCGTGATAGACACTGGAATCATGCTGGGCTGTGCGCCAAGTGTTCCAGCGATGCCGGTTGAACGGTCCTGCTCGAACGACCCGACCACATCCAACGGCACAGCGAGCTTGAACGAATTTTGAATATTCGGAAGCAGCGAAATGACGTATCCCGCCGACATTGGCAAGGCCGTGGGACCTGCAGTGAGGTTCGGATGTCCGAACGCATAAACCTTCCGCCCATCCACATAGGTCACTGTACCGTTCGGGCTGTAGCTGATGTCTCCGCGAATCATTTCCACGTTCACAGAAGAACCTGGCTCCAGTTTACTCGCTTGGTTGCCCAGCAGACTGGAGGCGCTTCCGGCGCCGCCGCCCTGAACGGGAGTGAATCCGAAGGCGTTGAAAAACGGCATGAACTGCTGAATCGCTGCAGGCGATGCTCCTGAAATAAAGAGCGGCGTCTGAATCCGCATGAGCGAAGCGCCGGCAGCCCCCGCATCCGCCAGATTGGCTGCCGACATCGACTGTGGAAGAGCCAGTTCGTGCATAGGCTTGCCCGCAGCCAGCTTTGCGTGTTGTCCCAGAATGAATGAAGTGGGAGATTCCAGCAATGGCGCTCCGGAGCCTTGTGCGATTCGCTGTCCTTCGACCTTTTGATCGAGAATGCCCAACATTTGGCCGATCGGCTGGACGCCGGCAATAGGCTCCTTCGCAAAAGGAAATGCAAAGGCAACCGCTCCCAGGAGTTTGCCCTCAATGTAGACCGGGCTACCGCTCATACCGGCGATCACACCCGTATTCTCGAGAGGTCCACCCGAGAGGCGAACCAGGATCATGTCCTGCTTGGGTTGGAAATTCTTCAAAACGCCCAACACTTCGACATTAAACTGTTCTACCGTTGAGCCCTGAAAAACGGTCTTGCCGTATCCTTTCATGCCCTGTCGGACCTCACTTACGGACATGAAGCTCGTGTTTTGGGCGTAACCTACGGAACTAATGAGCAGCAGCATCGCTGCCAGTACTATTCGGGGGATCTTAATACTCATGGTCAAAAGGTCTTTCGGATTCCTAAATATAATGTTTTCAATCAGAAAAATGGATATCTCATATTAAAGGAATGGCAGAGTTCGTGTCAACGCGCTCAGCGCGCAATCCGATCTCAATGTCCGGGTTTGTCCTGGCCGGCGGCAGGAGTTCTCGAATGGGCGCGGACAAAGCCCTTCTGGACTGGCATGGTCGAACTTTCCTGGCACGCATGCTTGAACTCGTTTCCTCCGTGACGCCAACACCCCGCGTGATCGGCCGACAGGATTTGCCAGATTCCGTGCCCGAATCCGGTCCGCTGGGTGGCATAGCCACCGCCCTCGAAGTAAGCGAAACCGATGCCAATCTCATAGTGGCCGTTGACCTCCCGTGTTTGACGGAGGATTTCCTAAAGTATTTCCGGTCTCGCATTGAAATGTCGAATCATCCCTTATTGGCCTGCACTATCGGCGGCAGATATCCGCTTTGTCTTGGCGTTCACAGGTCACTGCTTCCTCTAGTGCATCAGCGACTGAATGCCGGGCTTCGAAGCATTTACGGCCTGGTTCTGGCAGCCGACTCCGAAATGATCTCAGAAGCCGAACTCAAGTTCGCGGGGTTCGAAAGCTCGCTATTTCGGAATGTAAACAGGCCCGAAGATTATCGACATACATAAATTTTTACTTGTCCCCAGTTCTGTCCCTGCCCTGAAATAGGTTGCGATCGGGGAGTCCACACCAAATGAGGTTTTGTATGATGCGATGGCTCAGAAGCTTGATACTGCTACCAGGCGCCTTCTTGTTGCTCACGAGCGCCGCACACGCCCAATTCCTGCAGGATTTCCAATTGAATGTTTTCATGGCAGGCACGGCATACACGAAAAACAATTTTGAGATCGGCTTTCCACAATCTTTAACGCCAATTTCTGGAAGCCTTCGTTTCAATGAGTCCCTGCGGGGCGGACTTCGAACCAATGTCTATTCACGCGGACACTGGGGGGAAGAGCTTTTTTACAGCTACGAGCCAAATCAGATCGTGCTGCTTCGAAGGACCGACCCCGAGTCCAGCCTTAAACTCGACATTCAGATTCACAACGTCGGAGTGAACGCGCTTTATTATCTCTTCGAGAACGAGACACGGCGCACGCGGCCATTTCTCAGCGTCGGTGGAGGAATGACCATCTACCGCCTGTCCGCTGAGGCTCGGCAAACGATCCGCGACCCATTCCGGAGCAATCTGAGGGATATGAACAATTCGCGTGAGTTCCAACTCAACTATGGCGCCGGCGTCAACCAGCAATTGAATTCTGTTCTCGGAGTCAGGATTGATGGGCGTGGTTTCCTTGGGCGCAGTCCATCATTCGGGCTCGCACGGCACTCCGATGATCCGAATGCGGTCGTTCTACCGGCAACAGGGGCGCTTCACAACCTCGAGATTTCAGCCGGCGTCATCTTTTACTTCCAGAGGGATTAAGCAGATATCAAGAGTCAGGCTCTTACTGTAGAATCCGGTTTCGATGAGGGACAGCGTAAAGCAGCCGACTCCGAAAATCCTTGTCGTTGACGATGAACCTGAAATCGTCGCGTTTATTGAGGAACTGCTGACCCATCGTGGATACAGCGTATCCGGACTTTCGGATTCTCGTGATGCGATCCGGGCGTTCGAATTCTTTCAGCCCGATGTCTGTATCCTGGATTTTCGAATGCCTTACGTCTCGGGCTCGGTCTTACTCGACCAGATCAAATCCAAAGATGCTTCGGTCGAAGTCATCTTTCTCACCGCACAAGACGAGACATCCCTTGCCGTGGATCTCATGAAACGCGGCGCAATCGACTTCCTGTTGAAGCCTATCGAGCTGAATCAACTCTCGTTCTCGGTTGGACGCGCGATTGAGCATCGTAATCTGGTGAAGGAGAATGAAGCATATCGCCTCCACCTGGAACGCCTCGTCCTCGAGAAAACTCGCGCTTTGAATGAAGCACTCCGCAGCTTGACTCACGTTCACTCGGCGACTCTTGACGCACTCTCGATGGCGCTCGACTTCAGAGATCAAAGCACCAGCGGACATTCGCGGCGAGTGGCGGACCTCACAACGGGGGCAGCCCGCTCGATGGGAGTTAAGGATGCAGCTCTGGTGCAGGTGGAGCACGGCGCCCTGCTTCATGACATCGGCAAGCTCAGAATTCCAGACAGCATTCTCTGGAAACCTGCAAAGCTGTCTGAGGAGGAATGGGCGGTTATGCGGAAACATCCGGAGTATGGATATGAGTTCCTGAGCAACATCGAATTCCTGAAAGATGCGGCGGAAATCGTGTTCGCCCACCATGAGAAGTTCGATGGAACCGGATACCCACGCAGAACGCGCGCCGAAGAGATTCCTTTCGGCGCGCGAGTCTTTTCTATTGTGGATTCCGTGGACGCGATGATCTACAAGCGTCCGTACAATCAACCGATGAAATTTCGGGACGCCGTCGAGGAAGTACGCCGCTGCTCAGGAACCCAATTCGATCCGGGAGTCGTGGAGCCCACTTTGGCGTACCTCGCCGACCACATTCCGCCACACCTTAAGTAACAACCTACGAAATCGGGGGAAGAGACGCGGCTTGATCGAGGACGAACTTCAGCTTCGATTCCGAGCCGAACTCGACTTCTTTGCCGCGCGTCGCCAAAACGGCTCCAGTTCCTGCCGCTCCACCAACGATTGCTCCAGTTCCCGCCCCCTTCTTGCCGCCGGCAATCGCACCAATCGCAGCGCCAATGCCCGAAGCTCCGCCGATGATTCCGGCGTCGCGGCCCTTGCTGCCCTCGGCTTCGGCCACAAAAGGCTTCGTGACGAGCGGATACGTCTTCGCACCATCCACAATAGATGTCAGAGCCAAGCGCATGCTCGCCCGGCCGGATACTCGGCCCGAACGTTCCGCATCGACGACGCGGCCCTGAACCTCGGCGCCCTTCTGAACAATGATGCGGCCGTCGACCATTATCGGCTCCGCCAGCGTTGCCTTGAACGGATCTCCAGCCTTGTTGGTTTCACTGCTGAGGGCGTCAACGAGGGTGACATTCATCTCTGATCCTGCAGGTACTTCGACGGTCCGGAGTGCAGCCGGCGCGGCTGTTCTTGCTGGTGCGGAAACCGGCCTTGCCGAAGGCGCCGCGTTTCCATCCGTCGGAGCTGAGGCGACAGGCGCGAGCGCCTCGGGTTGAGCTGCAGCTGACGCTTCTTCGGACGTTTCCTTGTTACAGCCTGCGAGACCAAATACAAGCAGGATAGTTAAGCATGTTGAACCGAAACTCTTCATTTGGACTGCTCCTTTAAAGGAATCAATTTAGTTCGATTTCAATCGACGTTTGATCCGTTGAAACTCCGCCGTGTCGTGACGATAACCCCGGCGGGCGCCGCCGAGTTTTTCGATCTCTTGATTGACATACCCAATGCGGTTTCCAGGGTTCGGATGGCTTGAAAAGAACTCCGAACCTCGTCCCTTTTCTGATGCCTGAAGTTTTTCGAAAAACTTTACCATCGCCCGCGGGTCGTAGTTCGCGTCGTAAAGTGTCTGTGCACCTAACAAATCGGCTTGTTGCTCCGCGTCCCGGGAAAACTTCAGCAGAACAGAATTGGCCGCGAGCGAGACGCCCATTCGAGCGAGGATGCCCGCAAAAGAATCGCCTCCGACCAATCCACCAATCAGAGCAAGCGGCGCTTGTGCGACATAGGATTTCGTGAGCTGATTTGTGCCATGTCGCAGAGCGACGTGTGAGATCTCATGGGCAAGAACACCCGCAAATTGGCCTTCATTGTCTGCAGTCTCGAAAACTCCGCGATTGATATACAAAAATCCACCGGGCAGCGCGAATGCGTTGATCCCCCTGTCATCAACAACCTTGACCTGATAGGGATAGCGCTCCGTCTGCATCCTTGAAATCAGCGCTTGAGCCAACCGGTTCGCATAGCTCGTGGCCTGCGCGTCCTGAACCAGCTTGAGCTGGCGTTCGGCCTCGCGCGAAACCTGCTTCCCGATCTCGACGTCCTGCTCGGCTGAGAAAATGTTCAAGCCCGGACGCAATCGGGTTCGCTCCGCCAGAAATGGCGAAGCAAGCAACAAAGTCCCCAGAACGATAACGATGATGTTTGCTCGTTTGTTCACGATTTAAGATTCGGCAGGCTCTCTGTTTGGACGATTACGCCGCTCGCTCTTTCCAGTTTGATGCTTGGGTGCTTTGAGCAGTGTTAGGGGTATGCACAGCCAGTCTGTTCGGCACAATGCTCAAGACAAACGCTGAAATGGCGATTACTGCACACTGCGCCAGTATACAGATGACGAACCCAAACCCGTTAGTGATGGGCTGAACATTGTCGAAGTCCATAGTCGAGCCTAATCCCGCTTGGCATGGCACGAATGCTGCCATTCATAGTGGTGGTCAGAGGTCGTTGTCTTAGGCGCTTCAGCGGAAAATGACGGCTGCAATTTCTGAAGCGCGGACAATGGGATCGGGTATTTTCTTCTTGGTGTTACGATCCCGTACCGCGACTCCATTATCTTCGACACACAGAATCTGAACCGATCCATCAGCTGGATGCTGGGTCACGACGGCATGGCCATGGTCACAGGCGACCACCAGCGATGCACCCG
>CAZIPZ010000098.1:0-14213 GCA_964541075.1 uncultured Solibacteraceae bacterium
AAGATCTTTTCCAGATCCCCTCCGGGATAGGGAAGAAAGGCTGTTCCCGCTTGCTCGGCCCCAACACTGAAACTGGCGTTGTGGAGACCGATCCAGTCCTGGCGCAGGAAATCGTTGGCCGCTTCAATGGTGGTAATGCCCCGCAGCCGGAACTCCTGGGGCAGCCGACCTTGCCAGGTGCCGAATAGGCGTTCACAGCGTCCGCGCGCCTGCGGAGAATAGGCGAGGATCAACTCAATATCGAGCTGCTTTAAGGCTCGCCCAATCTGCGTGGGCCGCCGCGGATCCACCGGCTGTCCCGCTTTCGGCGTCCAGGCCATGTGGCTTCCACGATCTGAATACAGCGAACAGAACAGGCCCCGTTGCTCCACCACCCGCTTCAGCGCTCCCATGACCGTTACCGTGGACTCTTCATCGACCAACTGCCCGTCATAGACTTCGCTGGTGGCATCGTCGAAAATCACGATCAGATCCTGGTATTGATCCAATTCCGGAATCCATCGATGCCGGCTGCCATCCACATGCAGCATCATCCCCGTAATCGGCAGTCGTGGCCGCTTCTTCCGATGGGGGCCGCGTTTCCTGTACCACTTCAGCAAGCCAGCATGCTGCAGCGCCGTCTTGACCCATGTATAGCTCAGGCGAATCTGTTCCTCGCCATGCAGCTTCTCCACAAAGTGCTTCACATTCAGATCGAAATACTTCTCCCGATACAGTTTCAATACCCGCTCCACATCGGCCATCGGCACTGGCGAGGACTCGGTCGCTTGGTTCTGTGGTCGAATAGCCCGTCATACCCTCGCGCATCCCATCGCTTCCGGCACCGCCGTAGCTGCCGGTCCGACATCCCAAGGATTTCCGCTGCCTGCACCCAATTAATCTGCCCACTGATCGCCCGCGTGATCACTTCGCTCACCTTCATTGCCCGCTCCAAAGCTCGGGCCGGATATAACGGCGTCCGCTTTCCTCCTTTGCGAATGCATCATTCTCCTGGCCCTGCCCTTCAGACCGGACATTTCATTTGCTACAGCCACCGGACATATCATGTGCTCCCGACACATCGCGTGAACGCTATTGCGCGTTCAGGATGCATGTGTTAGTTTCACGACCGTCAGCGATGGTCTGAAGTCAGACCCAAGAGGGAATCCGGTGTGAATCCGGAACTGTCCCGCAGCGGTAAGCAGGAACGAACGTCGCAAAAGCACTGGCCTACAACGGACCGGGAAGAGCGGCTAGTAGAAATGTGAAGATGCCTGCAAGTCCGAATACCTGTCGCTGGCGCGGCGAGCCTACGCCGAATTTCATTCGAGCCTTCGAGCGAAAAGGCTGGATGATCTTCAAAGCACTTCGGATAATTCACGGCACAACCGATCCTGCATTGAATTTCAAGCCATCCCTCTAGCGAAGGCTCTTCGAGTGATTCTTTCAGGAGGAGCAACGAACGTGAGACTTTCCACACTGATTCACCGCGTATTTTCCGTCACCATTGCAGCCTGGGTCATCACAGCTAGCGGGTTCGGCCAACAAGTCAATTTGATTTCCATTCGTGTGCTGGATTCCCAAGGCGCCGCGGTGGCGTCGGCTCGAGTTGTCGTGTACCCGCAAGGCGCATCGAGTGCGATCCCATGCGAACTAACTGAAAGCGCTCTTTGTAAGGCTGTTCTTCCATCTGGCGGAACGTTCGTGATCGAGGTGGACGCGAGAGGTTTTAGAAGGAGTTCGAAGATCGTCTCCGTTTCGCCTGGCCAGACCCTGAGTGAAACGATCTCGCTGGAGGTCGCCGGTGTGGATTCATCGGTTGTTGTCACTGCTGCGGCCGGCGCTCAGACATTTGATCAGACCGCTAAGGCAGTGACGACCGTGGATTCCGAGGAAATTGTGAATCGTGGAGAGTACACGCTTTCCGGCATCATCAGCACGACGCCTGGTATCTTTGTTCGCGGCTCCGGTGGCCCGGGAGAACTGACGCAATTGCGGATTCGCGGTCTGCGGCCTGACGCACTAGCGGTATTGATCGACGGAATGCGATTCCGCGACGCAGCAACGGCGCAAGCCGACTCCAGTTCTTTTATGTCGAACCTGAATTTCATCGCCGCCGACCGTGTCGAGGTGCTCCGGGGATCGGGTTCATCCCTCTATGGGACCAATGCGGCGGCCGGTGTTGTCAACATCGTCTCCAGTGAAGGAACGGGCCCGACGCACGGAATGATTCAAGGCGAGGGTGGCAACATGGGATTTTTTCGCGCTCGCACACAGTCGAGCGGCGGACTTGGCCCCAAGGCTGGTTATTCGGCCGGCCTTATGCACTTGAATGTCACACGTGGAGTTGATGGAAATGACGCTGCCCGTAACACATCCGGCCAGGGCGTTCTTCGATACAATTTGGCGCAGCGAACAACACTTACAGGCAGATATATGGGCTCCGACGACTTTGTTCAAAACAACGTGAGTCCGACAGCCACCGGAATACCCGCCGCCAATATTCCACAGAGTGTGATTGTGCCGGCGAAAGCCTTGTCATCGCCGCAGGTGGACAAACTGCTCCAGCGGCAACCGGTCGACTATACCGGCGCCACCTACATTCCCGGCATAGATGACCCGGACAACCGGCGGACGTCCAGACACCAGATTGCTGCATTGAAGCTCAACCAGGTTTTCACATCTGAAGTCTCACTTCAAACGAGCTATCAGTACGTCAGAACAGCCCGCGTGTTTGCCAACGGTCCGGCCGGCATCGGATTTCAACCCGTCACTGCCAACTATTCGCACTTTCTGGGTGGAATTCACACAATTGATACGAGGGTTGATCTGCAACATTCATCTGCCAACCGCCTCGCCGTCGGATATGAGTTTGAGCATGAGCGCTACTTCGAGATTCAAGACAACAACCTTCCCGGCTCCCAGCGAATTCGCACAGAAACCGCAATTCGTCAGCGGGCGAACGCGGCATACGTCCAGAACCAAACAAGCCTGGTTGATGGACAATTACAGCTGTCGCTGTCCGGTCGCGTTCAATTCTTCCGATTAAGTAATCCTGTGTTTCAGGCTGCTGGTGTTCCGAGTCCTTACGATCACCTGAGCCTGGAAGCGCCGGCGAGGGCGGTTACCGCCGACATGTCTCTTTCCTATTTCATTCCTAGCGCCAGCACAAAACTGCGGGTGCACGCCGGCAATGCCTATCGAGCGCCAGGCCTGTTCGAACGATTTGGCGGAGGATTCTTTCCAGACTTTGTTACAGGACAGGTCGCGTTTTCCGCCTATGGAGATCCATATTTGACGCCGGATCGTTACAACTCGGTCGACGGCGGCATAGATCAATATTTGTTCCGCGACCGTGTGCGCATGTCCGCTACCTATTTCTATTCACGTGTTGTTACGATCACAGCGTTTGATCTCGGGGCGAACATACGAAGCACGACCGACCGTTTTGGTCGATCGCAAGGCTACATTAATGGTTCCGGCGGCATTTCGCGCGGCCTGGAGTTGAGCGTTACAGCCAGACCTGCAGCAAGTCTCAACATGAACGGCGGCTATACGTATGTGCGAGCAGGCATGGATCGCGACCTAACGGTTCCCGGCTTCTGGCGGGTTCTTGCAATTCCACGCCATACGCTAACACTGGCCGTGTCGCAAACCATAGGCAGCCGTGCAGTCATCGCTTTTGATCTGGTCGGCGTCAGCGAAGTTTTTGGAAATTTCAGGGCAGCAGGACAGCAGCGTGCCTATGCCTACTCCGGTTACGCCAAGGCGGACGTGAGCGGCTCCTATTTAGTAGCAAAGACTGAACCAGGTGAACTGAAGGCAACGGCCAGAGTTGAAAACATTCTGAATCGAAAGTTCTACGAGATCGGATGGCTTGCACCCGGAACAACCTTTGTCACTGGTCTGAGTCTTCAATTCTGAGACGTAAATTTCGTTTCAAGCGCTATGCTGGTCATGCGAGGCAAGATCTAGTCACGTACAAAGCGGGTTTGCTCCTGGTTCGCGCTCGGTTCTAATGACAAGCCGCCGCTCCGCGTTCAACAGAAGTGAGGCGATCACGCAACTGAGTGATCGCCCGTTGAGGAAGGAGAATGGGTAGGTCTTGTTCCTTGGCCGCCCTGAGCGGATCATCCGCTCGTGGTGGCCCTTCAGCATCCTGCTGAAAAAATGGATCCCTGCCATTTATCGGTCGCCATCTTGGCTTTGGGCTCCTTGCCCTGTCGCGCCCTCTTGGCTAATGCCATCCTTGAGGGTAAGTGGCCCTCCATGGCCTTCCGTCCCTGGTTTCCGCCATCCTTGGCACGCTTTTCTAAGTGCATGCGACTAGCCAAACAATAAGCACCTGATTCTATTGGGAGGAGGAAGTACTATTCCAGCGTTTACGTCAACACTTTGACGGAATTACCGTCGACAGGTCAGGCAATTGACTCTCCGGGAGAGTATGGACCGGCGGGTTGGAGACCTAGTCAAAGGCGCCCCGGGCCGCGATTCATCTATTGGACAACAAGAACAGAGACAGTCTTTGCCAGATTTCATCGCGAACGCGACGGAAAGTTTCCAGTTGGCGGCCAGCGGGAGCGTCAACCGGGTCATCAAATCCCCAGTTAATGGGCTGCGATCCTGGGAAAATGGGACACCGTTGCTTCGCACGATCACAAACAGTGATCACATAGTCGAATCTTTGCAGAGCATATAGGGCTACGTCCTTCGAGCTTTGGCCGCTGATGTCGATGCCAATCTCGTTCATCACCTCGACGCTGCAATGGTGCAATCCCTTAGGGTGTGTTCCCGCACTAAAGACGTCGAATCGATCTCCCGCCATGTGTCGAAGCAGTCCTTCCGCCATCTGGCTCCGAGCCGAGTTTCCAGTGCATAAAAAGAGCACCCGCTTCTTACTCTTCATGAACGGATTCCCTGTCGGAGTAGGCAACGTTCATATTCTTCGCCATTCCAGGAGCCGAAGGTGAGAGCCACGACCAAAGAAGAGTGGAGACGGTAGCCGCGATCAACTGCGCAAGAACGAATGCCGGTGCGTCCGCTGGTCGAATGCCGGAAAACGTATCTGTCAGTGATCGCGCAACGGTAACGGCCGGATTGGCAAATGAGGTTGAGGCAGTGAACCAATAGGCGCCTGCGACGTAAGCTCCAACCGCAAAAGCTACGGTTTGGGACCGAAGGCGACTGCAGCCCCAGATCACCGAAAGCAGGCCAAACGTCGCAATGAATTCACTGAAAACCTGAGTTCCACCTGAACGGGCATGTTGGGATACAAGGAAAACAGGTTCACCAAACATCAAGTGTGCAACCGCCACTCCGCCCATCGCCCCGGTCATCTGTCCAAAAACGTAAGCCGTCGCGTGGGTCCACTTCAGAGCGCCCGCCGAAGCCGCCGCAATCGTAACCACTGGATTAAAATGGGCGCCGGATATGCCACCGAACGCGAGAATAAGAGCCACCAGCGTCGCGCTTGTGGCAATCGCGTTGGCAAGAAGCGCGACAGCGACATTTCCATCGCTTAAGCGTTCTCCCATGATCCCGGAGCCCACAATCGCCGCCAGCAACAGCATCGTCCCGAGAGCCTCCGCCGCGATTTTTCGACTGAGAGTCACATCAAGGGTCACGAGCAACATTCGGAAGAACAGCAACTCTTCGGTTTCACGGCGCGAATAAATGCGCTCATAACCTTTCCGTCGACCTCGGAGGCAAGGGCATTCACATCGAGGCCGGAATTTGTTAGGAATGTCCGGGCATCTTCGGCGCGATAAATTCGTGTGGGCTCGATGCCAACGTTCTCAAACCCGGCCGACGTCAGCTTCGCCCGATAATCGTTTTCATCCAAGGCGCCTGCGAGGCACCCCACCCACGACAAAACGCTGTCCCGAATCTGTGACGGCATTTCGCCTCGAGTCACCACGTCTGAAACCGCGAATCGTCCTCCTGGTTTCAGCACTCGGAAGGCTTCGCGTATCACTTGATCTTTATCGGCAGAAAGATTGATGACACAGTTGGAAATGATCACATCCACAGAACTGTCGGGCAGCGGTATGTGCTCAATCTCGCCCTTCAAAAACTCGACATTTTCAACGCCCGCCTTCTTTTGGTTCTCACGTGCCAAAGCAAGCATCTCGTCGGTCATATCTAGGCCATACACCTTGCCCGCGGGGCCGACGCGATGAGCAGACAGCAGGACGTCGATCCCGCCGCCCGAACCGAGGTCTAAGACCTTATCACCTGGATTCAACGTTGCGAGCGCCGTGGGATTTCCGCAACCCAACGAGGCCTTCAACGCTGCTTCCGGAATCTGGCTAACCTGCGTTGCATCGTAGAGCTCCAACGAAATGGGATCGACACCCTTTCCACATGCAGTGCTCGGGGCGCAACAGGAGGCGCCTCCGTTAGCCACGCGCAACGCTGCCTCTCCGTATTTCTTCTCGACGATCTCTTTGATGTTGGTGATCATTCGGTTCTCCTATTTGCAGCAGACAATTTTGTTAGGTTCCAAAACGTTGTTCCGGGTGCAGCACTCGGCATATAAAAAGCCAAGAAGCGCCAGCAGTCCTTCGGTGTTTGCTGAATACCGAAGGAATGTTCCCTCCCGGCGGACCAGAACAAGATCCTCGTTTTTCAGTTTGTCTAAATGGTGAGACAACGTTGAACTTGGGATGTCGAGTTCGTCGCCGATATCACCGACGATCAACCCGTTTGGGTGGGTGGCCAGCAGAAGACGGATGATTCGTAGCCGCGGCTCCGTACCCATAGCCGACAACATGTCGGCGTACCGGGCGACGTCTTCCGAATCCTGCCTTCGTTTCGCTTTGTTCATTTAGGTGTCTCCATATTTCCACAATAATAGAAATATAGAACCAATCAAAGGAAAATGTTGAGAAGACGCGCGGTTCTGATGTCGGCAGTCGCAGCGAGTGGGAATCATGCAGGCAGAAGTTAATTCACAGTCCAACGTGGATGAGACTAATTGGATGGATCTTCCGGATGTTTTAGTGGCATTTTTCGTGCCCCTGTGCAGCGATAAAAAGAGGGCCCCACGTTGAAATCCGCTTTGCCATTGCACCTGGCATGTCTCCATCTTAGATTTCAAGGTGCTTGGTAAACCCGTTTAGCTCCTTAAGAGCCGGCAAGCGCACATGGACAATGCGTGATGCCGGCTTTCTTTCTTGGTAAACTTCAAGACGCTATCGAATCCGCGAAGCACTTGACTGCGCCAAACAGGCGCAGTCTAATGAAAAACATTTCACGATATGGGCAACCTATCTTGAACGCGAGTTCAAATCCTGAGATTTCCTCAAGTTCACCCGAAGCCTTGAAACAGGTCAACAAGATCTGGAGCGAACAGGCCGGCTCGTGGGCTGGCAAGGGCTTGCATTGGCTGGAACACGCCGCCGTTCAAAAACGAATCAACACGATGGTTTCAGGATCAACGGACCTGGACCGCTTTCAGTACTTCATCCATAAGTATTTCCCCGGAAAAAAGCCGGTCCAGAGGGTCCTGACGCTGGGTTGTGGGATTGGTGAACTTGAGCGAGGTCTCGCACAAATTGGGTTCGCGAGCGAATATGAGGCCGTTGATATTGCCGAAGGCGCCATCAGCAAGGCTATTCAGGCAGCAAAGGAACAAAACTTCGCTCAAATCAAATATCGCGTGGGTGATCTCAATCGGCTAGTGCTCCAGGCAGACCACTACGACGTGATCTTTGGGGTATCCTCAATCCATCACGTCTTTTCACTGGAATCATTGTTTCAAGAGGTGCGGGTCGGCCTGAAGCCGGGCGGATATTTTTTCCTCGATGAGTACATTGGAGCATCTCAATACCAGTGGCCGGATGAACAGGTCGACGCCATCAACAGAACGCTTGAGCTGCTGCCGGCTGAACTGCGACGCAGCATTACACGTCGTGCCGAATTGAAATCTTCAGTTGCTCGACCGACCATAGAAGCGATGAATGAGGGAGACCCTTCTGAGGCGATTCGGTCCGCTGAAATCGTTCCGTTGCTGAAGAAATACTTCGAACTGCTCGAGTTGAGGGGATACGGCGGTGGCTTGCTTCAGATGCTTCTCGACGATATCACCGGAAATTTTCGCGAAGGTGATCCTTCGGCTGAAGCTTGGCTACTGCGTCTTTTCGAGATAGAGGATGAACTCACAACGACCGGACGTCTCCGCCATGATTTCGCGGTGCTGATCGCGCGGAAACCAACGCGGAAGCCAACCAGGTGGCAGAGTCTGACGGAACGACTCTTTCGCCGCCGATAGAGCGAAAAGGAAACGATTGACAGACGGATCTGATCCACATAAATTCCCATTCTTCGAGTAAGTTTCTAAAGATTCAATGACATCGGCCAGGAAGGCCTTCAAGTGCTGAAGAAAGGGCGTCGGCGTTGCGAATTGATCCAATGCTCGATCTGAACCGATTTCCCCGCCTACCGAGTCGCAGGATTCCCGTGTCTACGCCGGCAGATGCGGCGTACTCGCAGCAGGCGGCCCCGCTCAACCTTCAAGTGACAGGAGACCGCGATGCCAGTACAGCCAACCTATCCCGGCGTCTATATCGAAGAAATTCCCAGCGGCGTTCGAACCATCACCGGCGTCGCAACCTCGATTACAGCCTTCGTCGGTTATACGAGAAAAGGGGAGCCGAACAAAGCGGTTCAAATTTCGAGCCTCGCTGAATTCGAGCGTCTTTACGGAGGACTCGATCGGGAGAGCCCCGTCTCTTACGCGGTTCAGCAGTTCTATATCAATGGCGGCGGAGAAGCGATCATTGTGCGCGTCGCCACAGGATTTCAGACCGCTGCCTGGACGTTCAATGACGCCACAGCTGTCGCGCTGGAAGTTCGAGCGGCGAGTCCCGGCGGCTGGGGGACTCTGGTGAGCATCACCATCGACCATGCGGATGTTCGCAATCCCGATGGAGACTTCAACCTCACGGTCTTGCAACGGAGCGAGCAGGGTGCGCAGGCGCGCAAAGTCGAAGTTCACCGCAATCTGACCCTCAATTCAAAGTCATCGAACTTTGTCGAATCCGTCGTCAACAATGCTTCGGCATTCATTCGCGTCTCCAGAAAAGCCGGCCTGGCGTTTAGTGAGAAAGGTTTCGCAAGCAGCAAGCCTTTCGACGCGGCGGCTGTTGCATCAGCTATAGACTTCGTTCTTGCAGGAGTGCTCGACGGAGCCACGCCGTTCAAAGTAGTTCTGAACGCCGCGCCGGCAGACATTGATCAGTTGGTGGCCGACGTGAATGCCGCACTTACCACGCAAGGATTGAACACGAGGCTGGTTGCATCGAAGTCTGGCGCTGGAAGCGACGAGTTAAAGCTCGAATCGCAGACTATGGATGAATCCTCAAGCGTGTCCGTCTCCGCGGGAACGTTCAACGGTCTGGCAGCAAAGCTCGGGCTGGGGCTTACCAATGGCGGCAAAGAGACGCCGGGCGCCGCGAAACATCGTCCAGTGGATGTGGCTGACGTATTGCCTTCGACGAAGGGATCCGACGGCGGCAAAGCCTCACCTGCTGAGCTTTTGGGAACACCATCCGCCAAAACCGGAATTTATGCGCTCCTTGATGTCGATCTGTTCAACATACTTGTGGTTCCAGAGACCTTCGACATGCAGGATTTGGAGGCAGGAGCGGTGATATCCGCCGCCGTCGCTCTTTGTGAACAACGACGCGCGTTTTGCATCGTCGATCCGCCTTCAACAAAGAGCCTTTCGAATATCGGAACGTGGGCGAACGGCGTCCTGCATTCGCGCAACGCCGCCGTGTATTTTCCGTCGATCCGCATCGCCGATCCACTGGATCAATTCAGACCAAGAACGGTCGCAGCATCCGGATCGATTGCCGGCGTGTACGCTCGCACCGATGCCGAACGGGGCGTTTGGAAGGCGCCTGCCGGCATTGACGCAGTTCTCAAAGGAGTTGATTCATTGCCTGTACTCCTGAATGACGCCGAAAACGGGCGGATTAATCCAGTAGGCGTTAATGCGCTCCGCGTTTTTCGCGACTACGGCAAGGTCGTGTGGGGCGCCCGCACCACCAAAGGCAGTGATGCGCAGGCCGACGAATACAAATATGTTCCGGTGCGCCGGCTGGCGCTGTTTTTGGAGGAAAGCCTTTATCGCGGTACGCACTGGGTGGTATTCGAGCCGAACGATGAGCCCCTCTGGGCGCAGATACGCCTCAATATCGGCGCCTTTTTGAACAACCTTTTCCGCAAAGGCGCATTCCAGGGAACAACGCCGCGCGAGGCGTACTTCGTGAAATGCGACAAGACCACTACGACGCAAAACGACATTAACCTTGGAATCGTCAACATCGTCGTCGGCTTTGCACCTTTGAAGCCGGCCGAGTTCGTGATTCTTCAAATTCAGCAAATGGCCGGACAGATTGAAACGTAGGGGGATTGTCCAATGTCGCAGTTCAGCGTAAATACTCACCGGTTTGATCCGTACAAGAACTTCAAGTTTCGCGTGAAATGGGACGGCCGTTACGTTGCAGGTGTGAGCAAGGTCGGCGCGCTCAAAAGAAGCACCGACGTCGTCGAGCATCGAGAAGGAGGCGACCCCAGCACCAGCCGCAAATCTCCAGGCCGAACCAAATACGACCCGATCACCCTCGATCGCGGTGTCACACATGACACGGAATTCGAGAAGTGGGCGAACAAAGTATGGAACTTCGGATCCGGTCTCGGCGCGGAAGTTTCACTCAAGGATTTTCGCAAGGACATCATTATCGAGATGTACAACGAGGCGGGTCAGCTCGTCATCGCCTACAAAGTGTTCAGGTGCTGGGTCTCTGAGTATCAGGCGCAGCCGGATTTGGATTCCAACGCGAACGCGGTCGCCATTCAACATATTAAACTCGAAAACGAAGGATGGGAGCGCGACTACGAAGTCGTTGAACCCGGCGAACCGGCTTTTAGCGAACCGGCCTGATCATGAACGCATTGTCGGTTCGCGATATCGTGGCCCTATGGGAGCGCGGGCAGAACCAGAATTTCGCGGTCCGGGCTTTTGCGTTGCTGACCGCCTCCTGTCCGGATTCCTCTCGCGATGTTCTTTTGCGTCTCAGCATCGGCCAGCGCGACGCCTTCCTGGTAAATCTGCGTATGCAGACGTTCGGTTCCCAGTTTTCCAGCGTCGTTTTTTGCGAAAAATGTGGCGAACGCTCAGAACTCACTTTCGACGGCAAAGACCTTTTGCCTTCCCTTCCGGCTGAGCGGCGGGACGGTGCGATCGAATTGCTCGGCTTCAAAGTGGTGTTCCGCGCTCCCAATAGCTCGGACCTTCTGACCGGTTCGCTGAAAGATTCCGCTGGAGTAAACCGGCGCTGGCTCCTTCAGCGGTGCGTCGAAAACGCCGAGCGAGATGGAGAGCCCATCGCTGTTGCGGATATTCCTGAATCCGTGCTCGAGGAAGTTGCGAAGCGTATGAGTGACATCGATCCCATGGGCGACGTACAGCTTCGGGTTTCCTGCGCATCGTGTGGCATGGAATGGGATGCTGCATTCGATATTGTTTCCTTCTTTTGGAGCGAAATCGAGGCTGTCGCACAGCGGACCCTTCTGGAAGTTCACCAACTCGCTTCGGTTTATGGATGGTCCGAGTCCGACATCCTTGGTATGAACGCCCGGCGTCGTACGTATTACCTCAATCTGGTTGGTCAATGAACGACTATCTCAACAATCTCATCAGCAGGACGCTCAATCCGGCGCATACATTGAAGCCGCGCTTGCCTTCCAGATACGAACTGCCTGGCGGCTTGGCGGCCCCATCGGAGATTGAGGTGCGCGAAAGCCTTTCCAGCGCTGTTCCGGTGGAGCGGTCGAAGTTGTCCGTCCCTGTGGAATCGGTGTCGCCTTCCTGGATGATTTCAACCGAATCGGCCGCCAGCGATATGTTGGGATCGGACCTTCCAAAGGCTCACATTGAGAGCCTCGCGCCCGACCCGATAAGCATTGAATACCCCATGGATGCCGCGGATATCGAGCCTGCTCCCGTTTGGGGGCAGCCTGCACGAGTCGCACTCCCTGTTCAGGAAACGGAATTGGAACCGGTGGACGGTCTTCACGAGTCGAAAAGAGAAGTCTTCGTTCGCTCACAACGCGCCTTTTTTCCCGCCGTTCGCACCGTCAGCAATTTCCCGAGCCAACCGAACGAAGAGAAAGACGGCCCAACAATCCGGGTGACCATCGGTCGTGTGGAAGTGCGGGTTCCTGTTCAGGAGTCGTCTGCCGCGAAGCCGAAATCGCCCACGGCGCCGGCGCGCCTTTCGCTTGATGAGTATCTGAAGCGCAGCGAGAGTTCGCGATGAGCAGCGCGTTAGGAATCGCGGCAGTAACAGCTGTTCTCAAAGACCTGCTGAACAATGGCCTTATTGATCACAACGTTAGTGGCGCAGTCGGGGGCAATGTGACCGTCACTGCGTTGCCCCCCGATCGCGTGATTCCGCCGGGTGGGACGGAGTCGGATCAGTTGAATTTATTTTTACACCAGGTGACTCCGAACGCGGGCTGGCGCAACGGCAATCTGCCTTCGCACGATTCTCGAGGCAATCGGATCGACAATCCTCCGCTGGCGCTCGACTTACATTACCTGTTGACAGCGTACGGCGCGGATGATCTTCATGGTGAAATTCTGCTGGGTTACGCTATGCAACTGCTTCACGAGCGTCCCGTTCTCACGCGCGACGCCATTCGCGCGGCGCTCACGCCCTCCCCTCTGAATGGAGCGATTCTGCCTCCAGCATTTCAGGCGCTATCTGCAGCGGACCTTGCCGACCAAGTCGAACTGATTAAGATCACCCCGGCGTCCCTGAACGGCGAGGAAATGTCACGGCTTTGGTCGGCGTTACAGGCTCATTATCGGACGACTACTGCGTACCATGTATCGGTCGTTCTAATCGATCCGAATCGGCCGGCAAAATCAGCATTGCCAGTGCTCACCCGCGGGCCGGTCGATCCGTTTTTGCAGCAGGAGCGCGGCATCGCGGTTCAAGGCGACTTATCGTCTCCTTTCCCGGCAATCACAAAACTCAGCCTGCCCGATGATCAGTCCGTGGCGGAACCGGGTGGCGCCGTGACGATCGAGGGCAGCCGTCTCGATGGAGAGGCTGTTGTAGTCCGGCTCACGAGTCCCCGCACGAGCGTTCCGCTGGAGGTCCTGCCGGCGTCTATGTCCGCAACAAAGGTCAGCTTTGTCGTGCCGGATTCGCCTGCGGTGGCGCCGGCCGGTTCATACATGGTTGCTGTGCTGCTGCAGCGTCCCGGTGAATCGGATCGCCGGACGACAAATGAGCTCCCATTGCCGGTGGCCGCGCAGATTGTCACGCCCTCCCCAATATCAGTCGCTTCCGACGCGACCGGCGCCGCGACAATTCAAATCGCCTGCAAGCCTTTGATACGTCCTGAGCAGCGCGTTGCGCTCATTCTTGGAGACCGGGAGATCCCGTCGCAACCGCATCCGAATCCGGCAAGCACGCTCACATTCATCGCGAAGGCGGCAAAACCGGGCTCTTATCTGATGCGCTTGCGCGTTGACGGAGTGGACAGCGTGATTGTAAATCGGGCAGTGAGACCGCCAGTGTTTCTTGATCGAAAGGTGAACATCACGTGAGCACCGCGGCGGCGCAACATTGGGAATCGGCGAATCAGGAGTACCTCTCCGCCGCTCTCCGAGCGCTGAAGCATAGGCTTACTGTGTATTCGAAGCGCGGTTCGACGGCGGCGGAGACGGAGATTCATCCGGTCATTCGTGGATTCCAAAATGAAAAGCCTGCAGCATCCGCGCTGGAAAGCCTGTGTTCGATTTTCCGACTGTCGCCGTTCGAACGCGATGTCCTGCTGATGTGCGCCGCAGTGGAACTGGATTCCAGCTTTGTCCCGCTTTATGCGTCGTTTCAAGGCGATTCCGGCCGCGGTTATCCGACCTTCAGTCTTGCACTCGCGGCAATGCCATCTCCTCATTGGAGCGCGGTTATTCCGGCCGGCCCGCTGCGCCGCTGGCGCCTTATCGAACTGCAAGGCGAAAGCATAACGGCTGCGCCGCTCCGCATCGACGAGCGCATTCTGCACTACCTTGCGGGGATCTCATACACGGATGCCCGGCTTCATGGTCTTGTCCGGCGATCGCCTGCCGTGACGAATCTTCCGCCATCCCAGGCAAAGACAGCCGATGCCATGGCTGAAATATGGTCGCGCGCAAAAAACGATGCGGTGGG
>CAZIPZ010000099.1:0-14133 GCA_964541075.1 uncultured Solibacteraceae bacterium
GCCTTTCACGTTTCCAAACCTCAGATCTCCATCACTTGTGAGAAATGCGGGCTAGTCGCAGATTACTGGGGTTTGCTTGCCGCACTGTGGATCGCAGCGCTCATACCGCTCGTTGGATTTGCAATGTCCTTGTTACTACCAGAACCGCGATGACGAAACTATTGGATGGTTAAGGCCAGCGGTTGGCCGCCCTCTCCTACAAAACTGAGGACGCCGCTCACGGGTTGTTCCGTTGAATTTGTCAAAATGAAAAACTGCGTTGTATATCCCTGGCCTTCCGCGATATGAGGAAACACGACGAAATTCAAACTCGGATCCGTCAGGGGACCTGGAGCCGAAACTGCAAAGTGTCCGAGTTCATCATATTGGCCGCGGACGGCAGCAGCGGAGATGCCCGCTGGCGAAGTCGTAGTAGCCCTAAGGATTCCTTTGAACGGGGCCGCCAGCGTTTCCAGCCCGGGAATCGAATTTAGGAAGACCGCTCTCTGCCCATTTGCCGGGATAACGAGCGTTCCAGATCTGCCCGTCGACACGCCGCTAAAGGAAAGTATTTCAAATGTCACAGATGCCGGAGTGGAAGCCGGATTGGCAACGACTACAGCAGTACGTAACGAGAGGGGTTGCGCTGAATTAAAGTCGCCCTCCAACTCCGCAGACAGCTCAATGTTGCCGCTTGGAATTTGGGCGGCGACTGTGGCGGCGGTCGTTGTTGCTCCTGCGTCGATGAACCTAAGGACAGCAAAGCCTGCTGGCGCGCTGGCGCCGGGCGACGGAACAATACGTATGGAGCCGGTAAGGATTCCCTCACTTTCTCCGGTCGTCACTAAACGTTGAAAACTTCGAGGCGGAATGCTGTACCCAAAGACGGCGCCCGCACCTACATCCGTGATCCGGAGCGTTGCAGCTTGTCCGGACGATGCACCCGCTCCAGAGCCAAAAACTCGGACCTCGCCGCGCTGTTCCTGCTCGGTCTTATTAACTAGAACAATTTCGCTGGCCCATCCTCCGCCGTCCACAAAGTGAGGAATGACCGGAAGCTGAGAGCTAACCTGGTTGAGATTCGTCACCGGCAGCTGAATAAGCACAAATCCAAATCGGTCGTTCAAGAGTGTGTGTGAGGCGGTTACGGCGAGCGGCACAGATGATTCAAAGGTCAGCGTGCCAGTCTTTCCGTCGGCAATGTTGAGTGGGGCGTCACTGACAAAATGTGTGAAGGTTCCGCGCGGGGGAATCGTCACCGACTCCAATGCGGTGTTCGTTCCAGCGGCATCATTAAAAGCGAACCCTACCGTTGCAGTTTCATCAGACGTGTTCTTAAGTGAAATCACGGAACTGTTTGCTCCGGCAACCTCAACAAACAACCGACCTGCCTGTACGACTTCAGGGGTGCGCGTTCGGCTCAGGCCGCCAAGGCCTGTTTGCTCTTTAATCGGACCTGTTGTTGTCGCAATGAAGTTAGCGCGATCACTTCTCCGTGCCCGTAGTCCTGTGACCGCGATGCCGGTCGGTGCGGAGGTCGTCACCTTGAGAATGCCTTGAAAAGGCTGCGGCATCTCTTCAAAACCCGGTAACGAATTAAGGAATGCCGACACTTGCCCCTTCGCGGGAACAGAAACTGTTCCGACGAATCCTGTTGACGCACCCGTCAGATCGTCCAGCTCCAGCTGAACGGACACCGGCACATCAGCGGGATTGGCAATGCCAATTGCTGTTCGTGTCGCACGCACTTCGAATGCTTCAAATTCACCTTCGGATTGCGCTAGCAGCCGAAATGCACTGCCAGGTGTTTGGGCCTCGATTGTAGTAATAGTTACAGAAGTTCCGAGTTCCACGAGCTTCAGGACCGCGAAAGCCACAGGAGTCTTGTAGCCGAGATAAGGAAGGATGCTGATGCTGCCAGAAAGCAACTCGGAACCAGCGCCGGAGGTCCTGAATCGTTTCACACTGCGAGGCGGAATGCTGTATTCAAACACTGGTGATGGATCGCTTCCATCCTCTAACTGAACGCCCAAGGGCTGTCCCGGCACATCCTCCGCACCGGGACCGGTGAAATGAACCTGACCAACCATCTCTTCGTCGGTGTTGTTAACCAATTGAAGGTCCGTGGACCATCCCAATCCTTCCGCAAAGTGTGGAATAAGAGTCGGACCCAGGATTGGCTTTTCGAGATTGGCTATAGGAAGGGTTGTAAGCAATAGATCCGAACGCTCATTAAGAACGGTGTGTGAAGCCGTCGGGGCCAACGGCGCCGAAGAATTGAATGTCAGGGTTCCAATTCCGGAAGCAACGGTCATCGGAGCGTCATTTACAAACCGAGAAAAGTGTCCCCGTGCGGGTATGATTGTGCGCGTGACATTGGAACTCTCGCCCGCGGCATTCGTGTAATAAAAAACAACCGCCGCATCCTCGTCGCTTGCATTTGCAAGCGACAGAACAGAACGGTTTTCTCCTGCCACCTCCACCGAAAGGCGCCCAGACGTGACAAAGTTTGGCGGCTCGACGCCAATTTCTGTCGTGAGGACTCCTCCTTGCTTCAGTGAAATTACGGCGATCCCAGTTGGACGTATTGCGGGGTTCAGTGCAGTTGCTGCGGCGTATCCGAAAATAGCGGAGGAATTCGCACCTCGCGTTTCAATGACAGTCGCGCCGCGAGCGACTACGCTGAAAGGAGTGCTCGTGATGATGTCGCGCGCATCGAACTTCAGGACAAACGCGTCCTGCCCTCCGGCATCTTCCGCTTGGAGTGCATTTGATGTCGGCAAATCGGTCGAGGTTGTATATCCCGTTATGTAGACGCTGTTGACGGAATCCAGCGCGATGCCAAGTCCCCCTTCGTTTCGACTGCCGCCTATGTACGATGAGTAAACGATCGAAGAACCGCTGGGAGCGAGTTTGATGATATAGGCGTCGCGATCTCCTAGCGTACTGACCTTGATGCCATTGACGACCGGAAAATTCAACGACGTCGTGAATCCCGTTAAGTAGATGTTGCGTTCCGAATCAAGGACAATGCCAGCGACGCTCTCAGAACCTCCTCCGCCAATGTATGTGGAAAATATGTAACTCTGCCCATCCGCGTTGAACTTAGTGATGAACATATCGAGTTCGCCGACATTGCCGAATTGATAGGGGCCGAAAAGCGGCAAGTCAAAGGAACTGGTCGTACCGGCGATTATCGGATTGCCGTCGGGATCCACGGCAATCCGCACTGCGATATCGGAACCTGATCCGCCAAAGTAGGTGGAGTATTCAAGGGCAGATCCGGTTGGATTGAGTTTGAAGAGAAACGCATCCTCCGAACCTCCCGCTATCAATCCCTGCTCCGCTCTGGCTATTGGGAAATTGAACGACGTCGTATACCCAGTGACATAGGCGCTTCCGGCGGTGTCCACAGCGATGCCGTAACCTTGTTCGTGGCCAATACCTCCTAACAAGGTCGAGTAGATGAGCGAGCCGGCAGAATTCAGTTTGCTTACAAACACGTCACCCAACCCGCCGCCATGCCCTGCTTGAAATGCACCCATGACCGGAAAGTTACGTGACGCCGCAAAGCCGGTCACGTATGCGCTGCCCGCGCTATCGAGAGCGACGCCAAAGGCGCGATCGTCTTGAGAACCGCCAAGGTAGGTAGAGTACAGAATGGTATTGCCTGAGTTGTTCAGCTTGACGACGAATACATCCTGATTGCCGCCAAATGTCCGTTGAAAACCATTCACGATCGGGAAATTCGGAGAGACCGTGTAGCCTACAACAACGATGTTCCCGGAATTGTCGAGCGCGATGCTGTGACCTTCATCGTTTCCAGAACCGCCAAAATAGGTCGCAAAAAGAATGCGACCTCCCGTGGCATCGAGTTTTACAACGAATGCGTCCTGACTGCCGGCGTTGGCAGACTGCAGTGCGCTGGCAGTTGGGAAATTTGCTGAAGTCGTAAGTCCAGTGATGTAGGCGTTGCCCTGCGCGTCAACCACAATACTATTGCCTTGATCACCAACTCCCGTGGCCGCACCGCCAAGATATGTCGAGTACACCAGAATAGGATCAATGACCAGCGGTAGTGACCTATCGTAAGCCCCGACCTTGAAACTGATCTGTTTGCCCTCGACGACAAAGGAAGCCTGAATTTCTTGTTTGATCCCGTCAACTTCCTGGAAGGCGACCGGTCTGCGCTGAACAATGTCCCTGTCGCCAGCCTTCAAAATCAACTCACCCGCCGGGGACTCAACCAGTCGATCGATGCCTTCGAACGCAAGACGAATTTTTGAAGGGTCCGCACCGGGACTGATGACGAAGTCATATTCGAGTTGTCGCTGGTTGCCGTAATACAAAAGGTCGATGCCGGGATAGACCTGGCTGTAGCGAACTTTGTTATAGCTGCCGGCAACTCTGGCTTGGCCATCTGTGCGATTGCCGATGAGGTAATTGGACACGCCGTCGGGATCGACGCCTTCAACTCGAGTATTCGTCGAGGGGCCGATCAACTTCATTCGAACGACTGCATGAGGCTCCTGAAACTGGAAGACGGCCTCGTCAGAAGTCAGGAAGAGTCCGTAGCCATTCCCTCTCGCGAGAAACCGAACGGCCTGATCCGTTTGACCCTCGTTGGATTGAAAACTCAATTCGACATTGCCGTAGGACCGGGCCTGAGGCTCCGCGGCATTTGCAGGCAACACGAACAGAAGTAAAAATAGAAAACCAATGACTGGCAACAACAACCTCCAGTAGTACAGACAAGAACCCAGAATGCTAGCGTCTTTGGAGTGTGGCCGCAAGACCGTGAGCGAATAAAGGCTGGTGTTTCTCAGCGATAGGTCCCTAAGAAAATCATCCGGCTCGACCCCGAACTAACGTTTTGCCTTATCTCCCAATCCGTTGCCCACCCATAGGGAGGCCCATTGGTGGGACCGGAACGTTGAAAGTGTCAGGACCCAGGTTTGCCAATCCCAATTGGCGGAGGGCATCAATTTGTGCAGCCGCGTTCCTGATGCTTTCCAGACTCTGCCTCTGCTCGGCGCTAAGCAGCGCTGTAAAATCCGTCTGAAATCTCTCGTTTCCAGTCCTCAACTGCCTCTCAGCAGCCTTAACCGCAAGGTGCGCATTGCCGATGTCGATCGCGGTCGGGTTCTCTTGCGATAGGACCGCCTGCAGGTTCTGGTGCTTTTGCTGTAAGTCCTGAAAGAGAGATCTTGTCGATTCCGCTCGCATATTAAGCAAGGTTCTCAAAGCGTTCGTTTGAGCTTCCGTCAAACGAAGGGCGCTCTGAATTGCGCTGACTGCGCTCTCAGAATTTGCCATTGGTGCAAACGCGCGACCTTCAAATTTATTGAAGAACACCACATGATCCTGAGGGGGAGGAGCAGCCTGCGCGGCCAAGGGAAGTGTGGATGCGGACAATACTAAGAACAACGCAAAGAGCGGCGTGAAATTTCGAGTCTTCATAGGCGAGCAACCTCCATTTTGATCTCTTCGTGCACGTGGCTTAGATCCCGGAACCCAGGAAAAGTTATATAAACGATGTAAAAATTAGACTAGGGCCTCGATGTGGCTTCTGACGGACCCTCCAAGCAAGCCGAGGTTATAGCCTCCTTCAAGCAGACCTACAACACGACCTTCCCCGTACTTTTCGGCAAGTCGAATCACGTCCTTGGTCATTTCAAAGAAATCGGCGTCTTCAAGCATAAGACCACCCAATGGATCTCCTCTTTTAGAATCAAAACCAGCCGAAATGATAATCAGATCCGGCGGAAAGACCTTTTCGATGGCTCCAAGCGCGTCTCTGAATGCAGCCCTATGGTCGCGGGCGGACGAACCTGGGCGCAACGGAACATTCAACGTAAAGCCTTCGCCGCTGCCTCCACCCCGTTCTGAGGCAGATCCTGTGCCGGGGTAATAGGGATATTGATGCGTGGAAAAGTAAAATACGCTGGAATCCGCCCAGAAGATTTCCTGTGTTCCATTCCCATGGTGCACATCCCAATCAACAATTAGGACTCGTTCGACTCCGTATCTTGCTTGTGCATACCGCGCTCCAACAGCGGCATTGTTAAAGAGGCAAAATCCCATGGAATTCGAAATCGTCGCGTGATGCCCGGGAGGCCGAATCAATCCGAACGCCCTGCCCCCAGATTCCTTCATGACAGCATCGACTGCCGCAGTTGCGGCGCCGGCGGCAAGGCGCGCGACATCGAAGGACTCAAGGCAGATTCTTGTATCGGAATCGATGCAAGAAACGCCCTGCTCACATAGTCTTTGGACGCGACTGATGAGGTCTTCATCATGGCAGCGCAAAATGTCCTGATCAGCTGCGCTCTCGGGTTGGACCCAGCGGACACGGTTCAGAAGACCGGGAGTTTCCTCTAGCGCCTTCAAGATGGACTCTAAGCGGCGCGCATTTTCCGGATGACTGCCGGTGTTGTGCTTGAGATATGTGGAATCGTAAACAATGTGAACTGCCATGGGATGACAAAGATTATATAACTTCCGGCTTTTCTGGCTGTGGGACTGCAGATGAAGCAGGATTGGAATGTTTGGTTTTCTTGGACAACGGGTTGGAAAGTGTCTTCGATTTCATGTCTGTGCGCTGGTCCTCGGAATGAGATGTACTGCCGAGGCCTTGAAAACCGCGAATATCTCCGCCCCCCCTGTAAGGCCGAGGTCGGCGACCGCCTGCCTGGTGACGACTGCCACCAATTCAAACCCTGCGTTCAGAACCACCTTGGTTAAGACGCCAACGGGAAGTATCTCGACAATCACCGCTGGAAGGTGATTGCGCGCACTGCTATGCTCGGCTCTGCCTTTTTGCAGGGTGACGTCCTCGCCGCGAATGCAAACGTAGAAATTCGAATCCGTTGATCCTGAGTCAGTGGCAATCAATTCGCTCGAACCGACTTCTAGAGTGACAACTCCAGCCTCCCTCTTCTTCACATGACCCACAGCAATTGTCTCCACACCCGCAACTGCGGCCACATCGCGATGTTGGGGATGCATAAAAACGTCGTGTGGGGGACCCGTCTGTAGAATACGCCCTCCGTTCATCACAACTAGTTGATCGCCTAGTGTTAAAGCGTCCACCCAGTTGTGGGTGACCACGATTGCTGGAATCCGGAGACGCTGAAGCAGGCGCGCAAGCTCCGTCCGGACGTGTTCTCGACTCGACGCATCCAGGGCAGACATAGGTTCATCCAAGAGAAGGAGACTGGGACGCCGAGCAAGGACTCGCGCCAGAGCCACCCGTTGCTGTTGCCCGCCCGAAAGTTCATTTGGCCAACGGTCCAGCAACTCACTTACTTGCAGCATCTCCGCGACGTGATGTACACGATCGTTGTCGCGCCCAACACCAAATGCGATATTTTGCCGCACTCGCAAGTGAGGAAAGAGTGCGTACTCTTGGAACAAATACCCGATCGGACGTTTCTGTGGAGGAACATTCACACGTGTTTTCGTGTCTGCCCAGACTTCCCGACCAAAGACAACGCGACCTGAAGTCAGCTTCTCCAATCCTGCAATGCAGCGCAGAACAGTTGTTTTTCCCGCGCCTGAACGTCCGAAAAGTATAGTGATTAGAGAGCCTTCCGGTATTTCAAGCATGGCGTCGACGCTTGCGCCGCTATCAAATTTCTTGTTGACGTCGGCCGTGAGCAGCAAAAAACCACACCTTTCGATTCAAAGCGTAGACAACAGAAAGAATGATGAAGGAGACAACAAGCAGGAAAGCAGACGTGGCGGCCGCTGAAGAATAGTCCAGCGTCTGAACTTTGTCGTAAATATCAATGGAGAGGGTGCGCGTTACGCCCGGTATGTTTCCTCCCACCATGAGCACGACTCCGAACTCTCCGAGCGTGTGCGCGAAGCTGAGAACCACACCTGTTATAACGCCGGCCCATGACTGTGGAATGATGACGCGACAAAATGTTCCAATGCTCGAAACGCCCAGCATCCAGGAAGCTTCAATCAGCTTGCGGTCCACAGCGGTGAAGGCCGCAACAGTCGGTTGAACCGCAAAGGGCAGGCTGTAGAGTACTGAGGCCAGGACCAATCCTTCAAAAGTGAAAGGCAACCGCTTTCCAAATACAGATTCATAAGTGCTACCCAGAGGAGTCGCCGGTCCGATGAGCACAAGCACATAGAACCCCAGCACAGTTGGAGGCAATACGAGCGGCAACGCCACAACAGCTTCAACAAGAAAAGTCCAGCGCCACCTTGAGAAGGCTATCCAGTAACTCAACGGCAGTGCGACGAGAATTAAAATGAAAGAGGTCGCCCCTGCAAGTTTCACAGTTGTCAGGATTGCTTCCCAATTCATTGCACAAAGTTGCACCGGAGAGCCTGGGGCCCCGCCTTAATCACAGCAGTCCGAAGAACACCCAACACACCAAAGCACCAATAACACTCATGGATAGTCCCCACATCATCAATTTGTTGAAGAGAGACTTCCTGTCAGCCGTAGGGGGCGCGTTGGCAATGCATAGCGCTCCGAGCGTTGACAAAGGTGAAACGTCTACGAGATGGGCCCCAACATTGATTGATGATGCAATCGCCATCGGATCCCCTCCCCCGATCTTCGTTATCAATCCGGGAATAGTGGGAAGAAATGCGGGCAGCACCACACCAGATGAACTGCTATATACAGAAATGATTCCTGTCACGAAACCAATGACTCCAGTCACTGATGTTTGAGTTGAGAAACGCGCCAAAATCGAGGTGAAGAGATCCATGCCGCCGTTCTTTTCGAGAATTGAAATCAGTACGGTTACACCGGACACCATCAAGATAACATTCCAGGGCATAGCTTTGATCGCAGCTTCTTCGTCGGAAGCGCGACAAAAAGTGAGAATCGAAGCAGCGATGAAGGCGCCCATGCCCACGTCAACACGAAAAGCCGAAACAGCGACGAGTAACACACCGATAACAACGATCGTGAGTTTTTGATTCCAAGTAAAGGGGCCTTCATCCCCCAACAAGGCGTTGCCGACCAACGGGGACGGCTTCACCTCCCTTGAAAATAATTTGTATCCGCCGAGCAATAGGTATCCGGCCAAACCAACAAAACTTTCAGCAACGAAATTGTTAAAGAAAACTGGCCAAGCTTGGCCGGAAATTCCGATTCGCTCGAGAATACCGTTTGCAATGACTCCTGTTGGAGCTATAGGTGAAAGGGCGCCCGCGTTGGCGCCGCAACAGACCACGATAGCAATTAGGAATGGGCTAATTCCAACACGCCCCCCCACTGCCATAGCAATTGGAGCCAGCAGCGCCGTTGTTGGTATATTGCCTGCCCCGATCGAAGCCAGGCCCGCGGACAGAAAAAGAAAAATGATTGGAATGATCCCGACGTTTCCGCGAGCCAGTTTGACCGCCTGCTTTGCAATCTTGTCCAGGGTTCCATTCGCACTCGCAAGTCCGAACAAAAGCGTAGCGCCGCTGAGCACGATAAACAGGCTGGTTGGAAATCCGGAAATCACGTCCGCGACTCTCATGCCACCCACGCCGACGCCGATGATGAAAGCGAATGATATGCCGAGGACACCCACGTTGATCTCGGACACGCAACTGATGAGGATGGCAATACCAAAGGCAATGATCGAGAGAACTGGAAGGTCCATTGTTTGGAGGACTGTAACAGGATGTTCGATTCATCGCAATAATACTGACGACATAAGAACAAAACACGAACACGTCCCGAGCCGGTGATCGTTGAAGGATGTCCTGCTAACGTGAAAAATCGGAAAACGCGAATTTGGATTAAGTGAACTCTCGTGTGGTGGTAAGAAGGCTACTTAGCAGAGGTAAAGCGAGGATAGGTGCCGAGCACACGCAAAGAGATCGATTGTCTGCGTAAGTCCTCGATGGCATCTGACACCGCCGGGGAGTCTGCGGTCCCGATCAAATCAAGATAAAACAGATACTCGAAGGGCGATCCTTTCAGAGGCCGACTTTCAATTTTTGCGAGGTCAACGCTTCGCTCAGCAAATGGGATCAAAGAATGGCACAAAGCACCCGGCTTATTCGCAACTCGAAACACGATGCTGGTCTTGCACTCTCCGGAAATGGTTCTGGAAGCAGCCGAAGCGAACGACGTGATCAAGAGAAACCGAGTGTAATTTTCCGAGTGGTCCTGAATGCCGTCCGCCAGAATAACGCCTCCATATATCTGTGCGGCGCGCCTCCCTGCAACGGCGGCGGAATCCCGAGCCCCACTGCTAAGAACCTTTCCGACGGCGCCAGCCGTGTCGTAAACGGAAACCGGTTCGATTTGAGGATGGCGCCTGAAGAAGCTCTCGCACTGAGCCAAAGCAACGGGATGAGAGAGCGCCTTTCGAACATCTTGAAACGCAACCCCTGGGGGAGCAATCAGTGCATGTTCAATTCGACTGACGGTTTCACCGACGATCTTGACCTCGTGTTCAAAGAGAAGATCGTAGCAGTGATGAATAGAGCCGGCTAATGTGTTTTCGATTGGGACGACGGCAAAGTGGGCGTCTCCGCGGTCAATTGCGTTGAACACTTCTTCCAGAGTGTCTCTAGGCAAAAGCCGAGCATCGCTCGATAGCATCCGAAGCGCCGCTTCCTCGCTGAAAGCGCCTGGACTGCCCTGGTAAGCGGCGTCGTAATCTCCGCTACTTTGTGTGGAGGGCATGGCATTCTTCCTTAGTCCGCGTTTGCTCGATGATGATTTTGAACAACCGCATGACCACTTCAGGATCTAACACCCCGGAACTGAGTCGCGCTGCTCGCTCGAGTACTACGGCTTCGCGTTCAGGCGACCTGATGGGATAACCGAGTTCCCTCTTGACACGGCCTAATTCCACTCCAACACGGACACGCTCACACAACAGCTTGAGGAGCGCCTCGTCAATGCTATCGATGCGGTCCCGGTGCGAATCAATCGCAGCAATTCCAGCGACATTTCCGAGAGACAACGGACGCCCTAGCAAGGCGAGATAGACGGCAAGTTCACGCATCATGGCTGTGAACTCGTTAGGAGCCAAAGACTGGTCGCCATCTGATAAAGCCTCGTCAGGATTGGAATGGACCTCAACAATCAGTCCATCGGCTCCGATTGCCGCGGCTGCCTTGGAGACAGGTCTCACTAGACTGCGGCGACCCGTGCCATGGCTAGGATCAACTATGACAGGCAAATGCGTCGTTTCTTTCAACACCGCGACCGCGTTGAAGTCGAGCGTGTTGCGCGTTGAAGTCTCAAAAGTCCGAATGCCGCGCTCGCAAAGAATAATGTCGGAATTGCCGTGAAGGCTGACGTATTCCGCCGCCATGAGAAACTCATCCACCGTCGAAGAAAATCCTCGCTTGAGCAACACGGGTTTGCCTGCAGAACCGAGCGCCTTGAGCAGCACGAAATTCTGCATGTTGCGCGCACCGACTTGCAGAACGTCCGCATGCCGAGCCACAAGCGGTACATCTTCGCCCGAAAGGACTTCGGTTACGATGGGAAGGCCGACCTCGCGGCCTGCAGCTGAGAGAAGTTTCAAGCCCTCTTCACCCAGACCCTGAAAGGAATAAGGTGAGGTGCGTGGCTTGTATGCACCCCCACGTAGGAGACGGGCTCCCGCACCAGCCACCTCAGAAGCAACCCTCTGGATTTGCGCTTCCGACTCCACGGCGCATGGCCCTGCTGCAACTACGAACTCGGGTCCCCCTACTTCGATCTGGCCGATCTTGACCCGCGTCCCTTCGGGTTTCGCCTGTCTCGCCACTAACTTGTAGGGCGCTTCCGATGACATCAGACCCTCCCAAAAATAAAAGGCCCGCTTCCGATTTCGGGAGCGGGCCTCGTGATCCTTTCGCTTAGACCACTACTTTACCCACCCTCGGGGCGGAAAGTAAAAGTAGGGGTTAAACGCAAAGAAATAATTGCTCATTGCAAACGCCGTGAGTATGCCGGAGGCCTATTTTGAAGTCAAGGCCCGTTTTCTCGACTTATCCAGTATAGAATATGAAGTTTCCTGGAAAGCCACGTCCAGCGTGGACTGGGCGGCATGGGCTGGCAAGACACTGTGCAGCTGCGAGTGCGGTCGAAACAAATGACATACTTCCCCGTTTACCTCAACCTCAAGGGGCGCCGGGTCGTCGTCGTCGGAGGCGGTTCCGTAGCGGAACGCAAGGTTGCATCGTTGCTCGATAGTGGCGCCGCGGTTTCGGTTATCAGTCCGGAAGTAACTGAGCGTCTGACGGCCTTGGCAGATCGTGAGGTTATTGAACTTCACAAAAGACCATACGCCCCGGGCGATTGCCGTGGCGCCCTATTGGTGCTCACCACCACAGACGATGACGAGGTCAATACGGCAGTATTCAACGAAGCTCGCGATCTCCATGTTCTCGTCAATACGGCCGACGCACCCGCTCTCTGTGACTTCATCATGCCGGCAATTGTCAGGCGCGGAGACCTTCGGATTGCGATCTCGACGGGCGGTGCAAGTCCAGCACTCTCGGCAACGCTTCGCCGCAAGCTATCCCGGATTCTTGGGCCTGAATACGGTCGCCTTCTATCATTGATGACAGCAGCGCGAGCTGATATTCGGGAGCGCGTTCACTCCGGATCAAAGCGTAAGAATCTTCATTACAAGATTCTAAGCTCCGACGTACTCCGACTTCTGCGAAACCGGGATACAGAAACCGCAAAGCGTCGCGTGCAAGAAATAATCGACGATTTTGAAGTTCAGGAGAGGAACCCATGAGCCGGGAAGGATTCGTTCACATTGTAGGAGCGGGACCTGGCGACCCAGATCTGATGACCATTAGGGCGATGAACTGCCTTCGTGAAGCGGACGTTGTCCTGCATGACCGTCTGATTGATCCGCGGATTCTAGATAATGCTCACCCTGACGCGGAAGTCATCAACGTCGGGAAAACAATTGGGGACGAAGATCTGCAACAGGAGCGCATCCATTGGCTCATGATCCAAAAAGTGCGCGAGGGAAACAGAGTCTGCCGACTAAAAGGCGGCGATCCATTCGTTTTTGGTCGAGGAGGAGAGGAAGCTCAGGCCCTCAGGGCAGCGGGAATTTCATACGAAATCATCCCTGGCGTTTCAAGCGCCCTTGGAGTGCCGGCGTCAGTCGGAATCCCTGTGACACACCGAAACCGAGCTCACTCGTTTATGGTGATTGCAGGAAGCCGCTCACATGACCTCAATTCTCCGGAGTGGACTGCTGCTCGTGATCTGGTGAAAGCAGGAGGAACCGTAGTGGTCTTGATGGGCCTTAAGAGGATCAAAGCAATCGTTAACGTTCTTCTTGCAGGTGATTGCCCAAGATCAACTCCGGTGGCAATCATTTCGAATGGGACACGGCCGGATCAGTCTCACAAGCTGGGCACATTGGAAGGCATCTCGAACGGCGTTGGTGATTTAAGGTCACCAGCGGTGATCGTCATTGGCGAGGTCGTATCGATATCACCAATGGCAGCTACGGAATTTCTTACGGCGATCAATACTCCCTGAGCGCTATTGTAGAAGTAACGCTCGATCGAAATCTTCACACATTCACCGACGGTTCTCTCTCCGATCGTAGCGCTTTCATAGCCAGCCTCTCCTTCGTATCGGTGCTCACTCTGCGGATCGAGAAATCCGCCTTCCCCATAGCCCGACGAATTGCAGCAGAAACGATGGGCTGGAGTTCAGCACAAGCCTCATCGTTGTTAGGGGCATTAAGTCTGTCATTCGCGACGATGAGGAGTTCTGAACTGTCAAAGCGGATCTTTCCTCCGAGAGCAGGATCATCTTCAAGGAGACGGCACCCTTGCAGAGCGACATTGATGATCTCGCTCAGCTGTCCCACCGCGTCTCCAGGCAAAGGCTGCTTTCGGTAGTAAAGCAGGCCTGGCCGACTATGTGCTGGAGAAGATCAAGCAGCGTGAGTCTTAGGCGGAAGAAGCTAGTCTCTTACTCGTAATTCGAGCAAAGGCCGGGCGTGAGCCCGGCCTTTGTCGTTTTTGCGAACTGCGTTGACCGTCGCGCCGCCATTCGATAAGCGTCGGTATTATGTCCAAGCTGAAAATCACTCTCGCTCTAGGTTCCTATGACCGGCACGCGCCTTTGCTCGAAGGCTGCATCGACCATCCGGCGGTCGACATCCACTATATCGAGTGCGACCCGCAGCAGGGGCGCCATGAGCG
>CAZIPZ010000100.1:0-14108 GCA_964541075.1 uncultured Solibacteraceae bacterium
CTAGCGCCCACCGCATTCCAATATTTGAACCTGGGCCGAAGCCGAGATTGGAGCCCGATTGAAGGATTATGGCCTGAGGAAACTGTTTGCGCAGCTTGATCTCGGATCCATCAGACGATGCGTTATCAACCACGACAACGGAATAATTCTGATAGTCGAGGTTCTCCAGTGACTCGAGACAGCGCACGGAATCGTTACAGCCATTCCAGTTGACGATGATGATCACGACTAGGGGTTCCGGTAATTTCACTGGCATACTTCAAAAGGTCGGTCATTTGTGACAAACAGCGACGAAATACATGTATCGGTCTGGATCTTTCGCGGGGACGACCATGAACCTCTTCCTCATGCGACGAACGTAGAGGGTATGCCCAACAGCGCGGGAGGCGAGGGCTCCGGCCAACATTGACCTCAACACTGAGGGCGGCCGACTGGCTGTGCCGGGGAGAACTTCGATCTGACCGTACACGTCAATGCGTTTGAATGAATCGGGAATCATCTGCAGGAATTCTCGCTTTGTGAACTCCCGCACATGGAAGGGATTGGGGGCAAGCCCCTCTCGGTATACGGCTTTGTTCGGGGTTGACACGATCAAGAGTCCTCCTGGATTCACGCATGCTGTTGCAGCCTCTAGGAATTCGCGAGGTTCGACGAGGTGTTCTATCGTTTCGAACGAGACGATAACGTCGAACGATTGTCCCAAAGCGTGCAGGTCTCGCACATCCAGAAGCCTGTAACACACGTTGGGTGCGCACCAATCCGCATTTGCGATTTCCAGCGCCTGCGTGTCGTTATCCACTCCAAGAACCCCCTTCGCCCCCTTGCCAAGCAGGAACGCGCCGTACCCGGATCCACACGCGCAATCGAGGACCGTCTTGCTGTTGGCGAAGTCGGCGGCGAACAAGTAACGGAAATAGTGCTCGAGATATGTTCCGTCAATCGGCCGCCCGCCTTTGCGAACGTCCAGCCGCTTCAGTTGTTCGTGCGGGAACTGTATACGATTGCGCATGTTAGACTGCAAATTCCGACGTTAAGTTATTGGCCGTCTGCTTGGCCATCTAAAACACGCAATCACGAAGCCGGCCAGTTTTGGTTGATTCCTCTCGTTTCGACTAGGACATTTGATTGAAGCGCGATTCACGAACACACCAAACGCAGAAGCCATGGTCCGCGTTGCATGTGGCAGTTCTTGTGATTATCACCGTTGCCGTCTATGCCAACAGCCTCCGCGGTGAATTTGTTTTTGACGATCAACATGTCGTCTTTCAGAACACCGCCCTGATGAACGTTCAAACGTTCAAAGATGTTTTGTCCATCGGCGCATCTGCGAGACAGTTGCTGCACTTCACTTACGCTCTGAACTACTACCTGGGTGCGACCGATACATTGGGTTATCACCTCTTCAATGTCTTGCTGCACGGAATCAACACCATTCTCGTGTACTTCATTATTCTCACGGCGACGGCGGTGGAGAACATTCCACAGCGAGGCTACGCCGCCGTTGCAGGCGCGGCGATTTTCGGCGTTCATACAGTGTTCACGGGAGCTGTCAGCTATATCGCCGGAAGGTCGTCGGTCCTCTGCGCAACGTTTTACTTTCTCGCAATTCTGCTCTTTCTCAAGGCGATCGGCGCGAGGCTCCCCGGCGCGCGCGCCGCGTATCTCTTTTTCGTGTGTGTCGCAGGACTGCTCGCCTGGTACGCAAAGCAGGAGGCTATAGCTCTTCCGATTTTTCTGGCCGCGCTTTTGCTGTTCAAATACCAAGAGCGCCCATGGCGTTGGATCGGCGCAATTGCTGTGATTCTAGCGGTAGCGTTGGTCTGGATTCGTCAGGACATCGCGATCATTTATTCCGCTTTGACCGACAATCGTGAGCAGGTCGCCGCCGGATTTGAGCCCGTGTTGTCGCCGTTTCCTTTCTTTCAAACATACGTTACCTCGATTGTCGCCTATTGCATCCCTCGGTTTGTGGCGCCGACGGGATTGAGCGCCGATCCGGACATTCCCACAGTTCAGCACTGGTACAGTCTCGAGTTTCTGTTTGCAGTGACTGGCATAGCATTGCTCTTCTGCGCCATGTTCCGATTCCGCAAGAGTCATCCCATGATGGTTCTCGGTCTGGCCGCGCTGATGATCTCTCCTATGAGCGCGTATGCCCTCATGCCGATGTCGGATGTGGTGCAAGAACACCGCCTCTATATTCCAGGCTTGGGCATCGCCTTTCTTGCTGGGGCGCTCTTGAGCTGGATCAGTCGCAAGAATGCCCGTCTTCGATGGCCGGCATTGATAGCAGCAGTACTGGTTCTGAGCGTGATGACGATTCAGCGAAACGCGGTATGGGCGAGCAACGTTTCTTTGTGGTCGGACGCTGAAGCCAAAGCTGGCCAGAAGCCGCGTCCTCACTTCAATCTAGGACAAACCTACCAACTGCTCGGCCGCTTTGATGAGGCGATCAAGGAATACGAGCACGCCATTAGGTTGAAGCCTGATCTCCATGCGGCATACGCCAATCTTGGATCCATGTATCTCGATCGAAACGATCTCGGCAGGGCTGAACAGACTCTGTTAAGGGTGGTTGAACTTGCGCCCGCGCTCGATGAAGCATTTGTGAATCTTGGGGCTGTGTACATTCGGATGCAGCAGACAGACAAGGCGATTCAGGCGCTTGATCGCGCTCTTGCCATTAGGCCGGGGTCATACACGGCGCTTTTGAACAAAGGAGACGCGCTAATGCAAAAGGCGGATTTCAGGGGCGCCCTCAACAGCTATGAGTCGGCTCTGAGCCTTCGTCCGGATGTCCCGTTAATTCACCTTTCCGTGGCAAAAGCTCGAACCAAAGTCGGCGACTCGCGAACAGCGGAAGCGGAGTTTCGGACGCTCCTTGATGGACCTCTCGCCGCTGACGCATATCGGGGTCTCGGAGTGCTTCAATATGAAGCGGGGAGGCAGGAAAAGGCGATAGAGTATCTGAAGCAGGCGGTTTCCATCCGCCCGGCTTTTGCCGAAGCTCACAACGATCTTGCGATCCTATACCTCCAACAGCGGAAGCCCGACGACGCTATTCGCCATTTGAAAAGCACTCTCTTAGAACAGCCAACCTATGCGCCTGCTGTTTTGAACCTCGCACTTGCATATCAATTCAAAGGAGACGTCGAATCCGCGCGCCAGGTGCTGCAGGACTATCTTCAGAGATACAGTGGTGTCAAGACGCAGGACGTGGCTCAGATCGAGCAACGCCTTCTCTCTTTGAGGTAATTCTGGCACGGCGCCTTTCGACGCGATTTCAACTAAAGTCCTCAGGAAATCCGCCGATAGGATCGAAATGTCGCTATCGCGCTTAGCTGCGGAAAAGGATATAATGTCTTCTGTAACGCCTAGGACAGGCGCCCGTGGTTCATGGAGGAACCCGATGAAATCCCTTCTTGTTAGCTTGTTGTTAGCTGTCTTCTTATTCCTGATCTCACCCGTTGTCGTCCCCGCAGCCCCAATCTCGATTCAATTGTCCGGAACGGCGAGTTTTTACGACGTTGCGTATTCAAATGTGAGCAGGCTGGAGATTAGCGGTACGAACACTGCGGCTTATCCCGATTACACTTCTGTTGAAGTTTTAGACGCTGGCTACGACGATCGATATCATTCCAGACGCCAGTGGGCGTCCATCAGCGCTGTTACCGCAAACCCAATCAATTGGAGCACCGCCTTCGTGAACATTACAGAATGGAGCGACGGCAATTCTGTCCTTGTACTGTCGTTTAGCAATCTTGGTTTGGGTGACTGCACTTCGGAACACCAGACCGCCACCGATGCTTTACTGAGCACTTGTTCTTCGCCCGATGGTTCGACGATCAGCTATAACCGCTGGTCGGAAGAGTTCGGTTACTACGAGTACGCGTTCGACAGTTATGAATACACCGAGTATTGGAATGATGGTTCCGTGTTTACCTATTCGGATAACTCGCAGTGGGGTCCTCACCAGGATCTCTACGATCAGCACGGAGTGATGATGCCCGCCGGATCGCAGTATGGATTCGACATCGAGATTCATGATGGGGAGACGACGTACCTGGCTTCAGCGCGAATGATCCTTCAACCCTCGGGCTGGGCAAACGGATATTCGTGGACCTGCGAAGACTTGACCGGGTCTGCTGGAGGCTATTGTTCCGAATCCTTGGAGACTAACTTCCAAAGATGGGGAAACGTGGCCTTTTCTCCTGGTTTCTCCATCCAAGAACTGAACCCGCCGACCGATGTACCCGAAACCGGTTCTCTAACCTTCCTGTGCGCCGGTCTGCTGTTTGCGCTCTTTTGGTTGGCCTAGCGCTGATTCGCCCTATAAACAAATTTCAAGCCGGACCACACTTCGTCGACTGCGCAAACTTGATATCGACCCATTCTTTAGACCGATCCCACGGACCACTTCTCGCCGAGATGGTCGCAACGTTCGCCTTTGTTTGGCCTTCCGTCATAGGCCATAGTCGTCATCGCAACTGCCATTGCTTGATAATGTCCAATGGAAAGATCAGCATCACAAGGTTCACAGCAAGACTGTCCCGGATCGCAAACAGCAGCATCGCGTCGAGAACGATCATCGCGACCGAAGTGACGCGCGGCGGCAACCGGTGCGCCAGCCAGAAACCGAACATCATTGCGAGAATATCGCCCATCGAGTTGAAAATGCTGTCGCCATAATAGTCCAGAGAGATCGTCGCTTCGCGATACCGATTGATCACAAAATCCGTGTTTTCGAAGATTTCCCACATGGATTCCAGCCCCACCGCCATCAAAAACAGAGCCGCCACATGAAGTCGTTTGCCTAAGCAAAACCAAAGCGATGCGTAGAGCAAGGCGCCGTGAATGATATGCGTGAATGTGTAGGGATCGGTGAATTGCTGCGACTGCTGGTTGCTATAAATATCCGAAGACCACAGACGAATGAGCCCGCATTTGCAGAAAGGAATTCGGCCCATCGCGACGAGCGCCAGTGCTGCGGCCGACATGATTGCTACAGAAAGGAGGACCGTCTTTTTTTGCGAACTCGACATCTACATTACTCTGGATGGTGAAAATGAAACGCCGGCCTTTTCAACAGCATTCAGGAACGGATCGGCATCATGGAATCTGAAACGATAAGAGCGGCTCCGGCCGTCCTGAACGTTTTCCCGGTTCCATCTTTGCCACACTGACGAATAACAGGTCAAGCCGCTTGCGGTTGGTTGTCCCATACAGCGTCGCCGCCCGAGATAATGCGGTCGAAGGGCGGTTGTCGATAGAAGGATTGATTGCTCCTGATGGTGGATCCATCGAGGCGCATGCCGCAAAGAAACTGTTGCCGGGTTAGCAAGCCTCGCGAGTTCACCAACGCCAAGTCATCTGGCCCCGGACGTGGCGTTGGATTTCAACGCCTCCCGAGAACTCAGGATGCTGGGGGTCAAAAAGATTTCTTCCTACGATGGACAGCTCCAAAGGGGCTTTGGGACGCCATGCCAGCCGCAAATCGACGGTAGTGTATGGGGGTATCGCGGGCGCCGGAAGGGAAGACACATAACGGAACATGGCGTCGAGTTCCAATTTCGCGGGAAGATCCATCGAGGACTTGAATCCTGACTGATGGCGAGGGCTGTTTCCTTCGCCCAGACGCTCTTGCGATGCATCCGAACCAAGATGGTCCGGAGTTAACCGGACGCTCAAGAACGAATAGAACCCTGTCCACCGCCATCTCTCCGTCAATCGCACGTCTGCAGTAAGTTCCAATCCGTAGCTGTTGCCGTGAAGGCCGTTAGCCCAATTGGCTGGCAGGATCGCATGATTCGGCGGTGGATTACTTTCAAAGAATGCCGGCTTGAGTTCGGTGCTGAGCAGGTCGTCGTGTTGATTGAGAAAGGCCGAAGCCGTCAGGAAAAGACGATTTGCAGGGCGGGTGCGGTAGCCGGCTTCGTATGCAATCAATTTTTCCGAGTCGAATTCCCGATTCGGCACAATTCGGAGGAACGCTGCGACCGGCAGGGTCGGGGCGGCTATCTGGCTGGTCAGTTCTAGATCATGTTCGAGCCGCGACGGAGTACGCACGGCCCGGGACACCGAGAAAACCATAGCATGATCCGCCGAAAAGGCGTACACAACCCTGGCGCTGGGCTGTACTCCAAGTCCGGAGTATCCGTTGTGTTCGAACTTCGATCCCAATGTCACACGAACCCGCTCCGTCGCCAGCCTCAGCTCATCTTGAGCAAAGAAGCTGAACAAGTGATCAGTTCGATTCGCGGGAATGAAACGCACAGCGGGCACAGAATCGGTTCTTCCGGAACTGGCACGGTAACCAACGCCCCATACAATCCGCTGTGAGTCAGTCAAGCCGAGCGTGTGCTGAAAGTCGGTGTCGAAGGTGTCTCGGTTTTCGCGAAAAGTCACTTCTTTGCGATTCGTCCTGTCGTAATACAGTTGAAGCTTGAAATCCGAGGTGCGTCCAACAGGTCCCTGCCAGCGCCCCACGATATTCCCTCCGGAGACATCAGAATCATTAACAATACGCTGAGTAAATGGGGCGCCATACGTCGTAAGCGTCGTGAATTGACCAATGGCGCCCGTGTAGAAGTCGCCGCTAAACGTGAGCGTTCGGTTTGACGCGGATGTCCAGTCTGTCCGGAATCCCAAACGGCCCATTCGCCAATCGTCGTAATTATTCCCGTCGTGGTGAAATGCGGCGTCGCGATTGAAGAACTTCCCATACCCACGGTAGTGGAAGCTGTGCCCGATTTTCCCCCCATAGCGGACGGATCCGAATTCCTGTTCCATAGTCCCGCCGCCCACTTTGAGCACGCCGCCCTGCGTGTTCGCTGCGCTTTTTGTAATGATGTTAACAATGCCGTTAACGGCATTGGATCCCCATAACGTTCCGCCGGGACCTCGAATGATTTCGATTCGATCGATATCATCGAGAAGAGTGTCTTGAAGCTCCCAGTACGTTCCGGCAAATAACGGTGAGTAGACGGCGCGGCCGTCGATCATCACCAACATCGATCGGGACAGACGCTCAGTGAAGCCGCGTATGCCGACCGCCCACTTGTTCGAATCGATCCGGGCAACCTGCATGCCCGGAACGAGACGAAGAATTTCGGGGATGCTTTGTGCGCCGGAGCGGCGAATCTCGTCCTCCGTGATGACATGGACTGCGGCCGGGACCATGGTGCGCGTCTCCGGAGTCCGCGACACCGTCGTGACTTCAATATTCACGAGATCTTCCATACTCAACGCGCGAAGGACATCCTGCGCCCATCCCACTCGGGCGGTGATAAGCAAAAGAAGACTCGTAACTACAAACGTGTTCCTCACAGCCTTGTCCTTATTGCGCACTTGATCCGCCTTCTTTTGGGCGGATAGAAGTGAGGGTGAATGAGAAGGTGGCGCCCTTGCCTACCTCTCCCTGGGCCCAGATCTTTCCGCCGTGCTTGTGAATAATGCGTTGCACTGTTGCGAGCCCGACTCCCGTTCCCTCAAACTCTTCAGATCTGTGGAGGCGTTGAAACACTCCGAATAGCTTGTGCGCATACTTCTGATCGAAACCGGCCCCGTTATCTCGGACGAAAATGAGCGGCAGGCCGTCTCGCATGACCTGATTCACCTCGACAACTGGTGGGTTTGCATTCCGCGAATACTTCACGGCGTTCGAGAGGAGATTGGTGAAGACTACTCTCATCAAGCCGGGATCGCAGTCGAAGTCGGATAGATTAGAAATTCTCCATTCAATCGGACTTCCGTTAAGATCCTGCCGAATGTCCTTCAGAACATCCTGTACAATTAGATTAAGGTCGGTGGGTTTTCGAACGAGTTCCTGACGACCGATGCGAGCCATGCTGAGCAGGTCGTCCACAAGCATTCCCATGTTTTTCGCGCCTTCACGAACATGGTTCAAATACCGCTGGCCGGCTGGATCCAATGTAGAACCGTACTTGTTTGCGAGCATCGTCGAAAATGCATCGATATGCCGCAGCGGCGCCCGAAGGTCGTGCGACACGGAATACGAGAATGCTTCTAGTTCCTTGTTGGCCGCTTCAAGCTGCGCGGTTCTTTCTTCAACCCGCACTTCCAATTCATTGCGGGTCTTCTCCAGTTCGGCGTCACGCTCCTGAATCTGGGCCAGCATTCCATTAAACGACCGCACCAGGCTCGCCAGTTCGCCATTCTGATTGGCTTCCTTCGCCCTCACGGAATAATTCTTTTCGCGAGACACGATCTGGGCTGTGGACGCGAGCTCGGCGATGGGTTCTGAAATGGATCGTTTCGCGAAGAACGACACCAGCAGCGCGAGGAGCAGCGAAAGGAACAACACCCCTAACACAATCTGTATATATTGGATGAGCCGCGCATTGATCTCCTGCAAGTCCGATTCGATATAGACAATACCGACAGGTTTGTTGTCGGATTCAATCGACCGGGTCAATCCAACGCGATTCCCGGAGAATTCTTCAACCTGCCTCTGTCCCGTCGGAATTGATGGAATGATGAGGTTTCCATCCTCCGCGTTCCGCCTGTAGATAGCGAACGGTTGCCCGTTGGACGTATAGATAGCCGCTGTCGAAATGCGAGGCGACGCCTGCAACGCCGAAAGAGTCTGCGTGGCAGAATCCGGATCATTGAAGATCAGTGATGAGACGCTGTTGGATCCGATGATCTGAGCCTGTATGGAAAGGTTGTTGACAATCGTTCGTCGGAAACTCATCCAGTCGTAGGCGAACAGAGCAATACAGGCGAGAAGCAGCGCCGACGCACTCACCAGCATGTTCATAAGAGTGATTCGCCGCGATATTGAATATTTGTTTGTGCGAGTCATCCTAGTCGCCCGGTTGTGAGTTCCTCCTCACGTTGACAGCGACTTTGAGGAGTTCGGAACTCAAGCTTAGGCCGGCTTCACCGGCCGGCCGCAAGTCCACTTCAAAACGAACCTTGTTTGCACTGAAGACGAATTGAATCATGCCGCCCCGCTGGCAGAATCCGGCTATGTCACTGACTGTGAGGATCGCCGCGCTATCCACGGCGTCAAGGATTTCTCTCAGGCGGCTTTCTTCCGATCCGCTAATAAAGAGGATTCGGCAGCCCGTGATTCCGTCCATCTTGCTGATCCGTCGTGTGACTACCAACTTTCCATCAATCGCGCCTCCCGCTGTCGCCGCCTCCAGCATCGGACCAAATGGATCCTGGCCGATCACGCATATCGGAAAAGAATCGTTCTGCGCGGCCGCAGGCCACTCGACATATTTGCCGAAGTTATAGAGGTAGGCTGCTTTAACTTGGTATTCGCTCGGGCGCGCCGGCTGCTGGGCGTGGCTCGCACCGGCGAAAATCAGCAACAAGGCGGCGATCAGCATCCTGCTTGTAGACAACATAGAGTGAAAAAATAAAATAAGAGCAAATAAATACAACTATTTTCATAAATACCTCTATTATAAATTTTCGCTCCGAGCTTATTATCCGAATCAACTCGAGCCATTGGAGGGATGCGGGTCATGGGGAATCTGAAGTCGATATTGCTCGTTGAAGACAGCGTTCGCGACGCCGAACTGACGATAGCCGCACTCGAAGAGCAGGGACTTGCCAACGAAATTGTGCATCTGCGGGATGGCGCGGAAGCGTTGGATTACCTTTTCCGCCGGGGGCAATTCGAAGGAAGGACGGGCGATGATCCTGCCGTGGTCTTCCTCGATCTCAAGATGCCGAGAGTCGATGGATTAGAGGTTTTGAATAACATCAAATCAAACGAAGCTTTGAAAGCAATACCAGTGGTGATGCTGACATCATCCCGCGAAGAAGCGGATTTGGTGCGGAGCTACAAGCTGGGGGTCAATGCATATGTGGTGAAGCCCGTGAGCTTTCAAGCTTTTGTGGAAGCCGTACGCGAGGTCGGAGCGTTTTGGGCGGTTCTTAATGAAACGCCGCGGCAACTGCCGACTCCAACACCGTCGACCTAACTGGGACTCGTGCCAGGAAGGCGAGCAATATGTACAAACTCCAGATACTTCACCTTGAAGACAACCTTCTAGATGCGGAACTGTTTCAGGAAACGGTGGGCGCCGCGGGCCTTAATTGCGAGATTCTCCGTGTCGATTCGGAGAGTGAGTTCACGTCGGCTCTTGAAAGTCGAGTTTTCGACCTAATCATCAGCGACTTCAGCCTTCCCGGATTTGACGGAAAATCCGCACTCGCTCACGCGAACAAGCACCATCCGGAGATCCCTTTCATTTTTGTTTCCGGAACGATTGGCGAAGACGCCGCGATCGACAGTCTGGTCAGCGGCGCCACAGATTACGTGCTGAAGCACAAATTTTCACGTCTTGTGCCTGCGATTCAACGCGTCTTGCGCGAAACGAACGAGAAGAAAAGCCGGCGCGAAGCGGAACGAGCCATTCAGCAGTCCGAAAAGAAATACCGTCGCCTGTTTGAACACTCCAAAGATGCGATCTTCATCCGAGATGCTGGAAATCGGTTCGTCGATATGAATCCCGCAGGTCTTGAATTGCTCGGCTATTCCGATATGGAAGAAGTGCGCACTTTGAACCCCGCGGGACATCTCTATCAGGATCCCGTGCGTTGGACCGAACTCAAAAGAAAGATGGAGAAGCAGGGTTATGTTCGCGATTTTGAGGTGACGTTGAATCGGAAAGACGGCGCCTCCGTCATCGTCCTGGAAACGGCGACAGCCGCCCGAAACGAAGCAGGGGACATCGTTGGCTTCGACGGCATCTGGCACGACATTACTGAACAGAGAAAGCTGGAAGCCCAGTTTCTGCGCGCGCAGCGTCTCGAGAACATCGGAAAACTGGCGAGCGGCGTGGCCCATGATTTGAACAATATTCTCGCACCGCTATTGATGGGAATCGATTTGCTGCGGACGCGTATTGAAGATCCGAGCTGCATTAAGGTGCTGGATACCATGCAGTCCAGCGGAAAGCGCGGGGCCGATCTCGTGAAACAAATACTTGCGTTTGCGCGTGGTGTGAAAAGCGAACGCGTGCCGATCCAATTGCGTCATCTGTTGCGCGATGTCGAAAAAATCATGCGGGAGACCTCTTCCAAGGCGATCCACGTCGCATGCGATCCTCCGAGGGAGCTCTGGACCGTCGTGGCTGATGGGACGCAGATGCATCAGGTTCTCATGAATCTCTGCATCAACGCACGCGATGCCATGCCATCCGGCGGCACTCTGACCATATCCGGAGGAAACGTTCAGCTTAATGAACCCTTGAAGCGTTGGGGGCTGGAGATCGAACCCGGACCCTACGTCACCCTTCAGGTCAGCGACACGGGCATAGGTATTGCTCCGGAAATCATCGACAAAATCTTTGAGCCCTTCTTCACGACGAAGGAACTCGGTAAGGGCACGGGCCTCGGACTCTCGACAGTTCAAGCCATAGCAAGAGGCCATTCCGGCCTCGTGGACATCACAAGCGTCCTAGGCCGCGGAACCGCCATCATGGTGTACATCCCGGCGAGGATCGCTCAGCACGAAACTCAGGAAGAGAAGAAGAATCAGCTGCCTTGCGGAAACGGCGAACTGATTATGGTTGTGGATGACGAAGCTGCGATTCGCGATATCACCCGTGCAACGCTCGAGGCTTTTGGTTATCGTGTGATCAGCGCATCCGACGGCGCTGAAGCTCTGGCCCTATTCGTTCAGAACAAGAACGACATCAAGCTGGTCCTCACGGATGTCAACATGCCGGTGCTCGATGGTAGAGTGTTTATCCAGTCATTGGAGCGAATCGACGCCAACTCACGCGTCATCTGCGCCAGTGGCTCCGCGCCGGTCATCGGCGGAGAATTGCCTGCACGCAAGGGCATCGTCCGCGCTCATCTCGAAAAACCATTCACCACCGAAGAACTCCTGCGTGTCGTTGCATCGGTCCTTGTTCCAGAAGAGGTTCCGGTGAAACGTGAAAGTTGATCCATGCCTAAGACCATCGGCCGACATTGCGATGAATGATTTCATTGCTTATTGGCCATGCTGATCATTTGTCATTAATCGATTTTCACGTTTCACCATAAGAAAATTCCTTAGTGTCCTTCTTTTTCCGCAGGTTTTCTTTGATACTCTTTCAGTGTGATACCGAAGGACTCGCTCGCGGATCTGTTCGAGAATAATCGTCGCTGGGTTGCCAAAATAACGGAGAAGGATCCCGAATTTTTCCAGCGACTGGCAAAGCAACAGACGCCCCAATACCTGTGGATTGGTTGTGCGGACAGCCGTGTACCCGCCAATCAAATCGTCGGCCTGCTGCCTGGCGAGCTTTTCGTTCACCGCAACGTTTCCAACGTCGTATCCCCTGACGACCCGAACTGCCTCTCGGTGATTCAGTATGCTGTGGACGTGCTGCACGTCCGTCACATTATTGTTTGCGGCCATTTCGGCTGCGGCGGCGTGGAGGCAGCCCTGGAGGATCGCAAGCTCGGTCTGAGCGACAGATGGCTCCGGCACGTTCGCGACATCCGCGACCAGCATCGCGCTGAATTGAACAGACTTGAAAAACCTGAGCGCTTCAAACGCCTGTGCGAATTGAACGTCATTGCACAAGTGTTCAACGTGGCGCGCACCAGCATCGTGCGTAATGCCTGGTCTCGAAAGCAGCATCTCGTCATCCACGGCTGGATCTATGCCATCGAGAATGGACTTCTGCGCGATTTGGGCGTCTCGCTACCGCGGGAGGACCAAGGAATAGAGCAATTCGACGCGGCCATCCAAGACGTGGACCGCTAAAAACTCGCTATAATCCCATCATTTTCTCCGCCACATAAGCAGTGACATCTGAAACGCGTCAAGCCCACAGTCGAGAGTGAGGTCAGCGTTCGCAACACATGGGAAGACAGTCCAAAAAACAAGTGCGTGTTTTTGCAGGCGCATTGCGTCTTCTATATATGAATGGGACGCGTGCTGCCCAGGCTCATCCCGACAGTTTCAGGAGGAAACGTCAATGTCAGAGCAAGGGACTGAATTTGAACACGTTACAACGCAGACGGCTATTGCCTTTCTTCTAAACCAAGTCGAACTCAACATGGCGCAATACAATCACCTGATGACGTGTGCACAGTGCCGGCGCTCGATGATGGAGGCCGCATTCAGGGAGTCGCCAGTGGAAGGCGCGCGCCAAAGCAACGGCGAGTGATTGTATTGCCTTCCGTCGATATGAACCGCCTTTCGGGTGTGCGATAATTCGAGTCTCTCGTTAGATTCTCGACTATTTTCCAGCGCGAATGCTGGGATTCACCAATCCAAATAGGAGGTCTCATGGAACCGAAGACCGGATCCGTCTGCTGGCTCGAACTCGGTACTACTGATCGAAACGGAGCAAAGAATTTTTATTCCAACCTGTTCGGATGGGAGGCGCAGGACATGACCATGGGGCCAGAGATGGTCTACACCATTCTTCGGTCCGGCCGCAACGATGTGGGTGGTGCATATCAGCTCATGAAAGAACAGCTCGATGCACACGTACCACCACACTGGATGCCCTACATAAAGGTGGAGAACGCGGATGCGTCCATGCCCAAAGCAATCCAAGCGGGAGGACGGCAGATTGTCGCGCCGGGCGACATTCCGAATGTCGGACGATTTGCAGTTGTTCAAGATCCCACCGGGGCGATAATCAGCATCTTCCAACCTGGACAGCACCGTGGGCTACAGAACTTCAGAGATGTCGGAGCGCTCTGCTGGATGGACCTCAACAGCTCCGATCCCGAAAGGGCTGCAAAGTTCTATTCCGACTGGCTTGGCTGGACATATGAAACTGGGAAGGATGGCTACCGTCATATCATGAACGGATCGAAGGAAGACATGCTCGGCGGAATTCCGTCCCAAATGCACGCGCCGCCAGGCACTCCCTCCCATTGGATGTGTTATTTCCACGTGGCCGACGGGAAGGCGACCGCGGCCAAAGCCGCCCAACTCGGCGCAAGCACCATTATGCCCCCAACCCTCATGCCGGATGTTGGGACCATCGCCGTGCTCATGGATCCGCAAGGCGCAGTCTTCGCCCTTTACCAGCGCCTGAATCAGGATTAATCATTCCGACCGGCCGCAATCCAGAAGACTTCTGGCGTCGGCCGTCATTTATCTGGATTTGACG
>CAZIPZ010000101.1:0-3491 GCA_964541075.1 uncultured Solibacteraceae bacterium
AGGCTATCAAGCTCATGCAACCACGTCAGGACGCGAAGCATTGTCATTACTCGCGGAAGGCGATGAAGTTGACCTAGTGTTGGCTGATCTCCAAATGCCGGAAATGGACGGAATTCAGCTGCTGAACGCCGTAAAGGATCGCTATCCCCAGATTGAATTCATTGTGATGACCGGATACGGCACGGTAAAGACAGCGGTTGAGGCCATGCAACTGGGCGCCGCTCATTACATTCAGAAGCCTCTGGACGACAAAGAACTGGACATCCTCATACGGCGAGTCGTAAAGAAGAAGCATATTGAGGAAAAACCCGACCGCATACAGACGGAACCACACGGGAAATACAGCTTCGACAACGTCATCGGCTCCAGCAATGTCATGCAGACAGTGCTCGAAAAGATGAGCGCGGCCTGCGGAAATCAGGCGACTGTTTTAATCACCGGCGAGAGTGGAACGGGCAAGGAGCTGGTCGCCCGAGGGATTCACTACAACATGTTCCGGGGCGGCGCGCCCTTTGTCGCCGTCAATTGTGGCGCCTTGCCGAAGGACCTGATCGAAAGTGAACTCTTTGGGTACAAGAAGGGCGCTTTCACTGGCGCAGTCACCGACTCCGAAGGGTTGTTTCTTGCAGCAAGCGGTGGAACCATTTTTCTCGATGAGATCATGGAGATGTCGCCTGACCTGCAAGTGAAGCTCATGCGCGTCCTGCAGGAAAAGCAAATCCGTCACCTCGGCGATACTCGTGAGTTTCCCATCGACGCTCGGGTGATTGCTGCCACGAACAGGGCGGTCGCCGAATCGCTGGAAAGCGGGGCTGTACGGAAGGATCTGTACTATCGGTTGAGCGTTATAACGATCCATCTGCCGCCGCTACGCGAGCGCGATGGCGACGTGCCCATCTTGATCGATCATTTCCTGAAGAAGCACCAACGAAACTACGGCGCGCGCGTTAGGGGCTTCGAGCCGTCGGCTATGGCCGCGCTCGCGAGGTATCCTTGGCCCGGAAATGTGCGCGAGCTGGAGAATTTGGTTGAAATGCTTTTAGCGTATGGCAAATCGTCGGTTATCCGCCTAACAGATCTGCCCGAACGCATTCAGGCGAGCGTCCAGGAATCGAAGAAAGTTGAGATCCTCGATTCGGAGGTCTATCCCCTCAAAGAAGCGGAACGGAAACTCATCGTCAACGCACTGGCAAAAAGCAAAGGGAACAAGAGTCTCGCCGCGCAGATGCTGGGGATATCACGCAAGAGCCTGTACAAAAAATTGGCTGATTACGGCATTCAGGAAAACTGAGCTACTAACGCCCTGTTGAACGTCCTTCGATTCTTATTAGAATCCATTCATTGCAGCAAGCGCGAGACGCAAACCCGCGTAGGCGAGGAACGGCGCCAACACGACGATCGTCACCCAGACGCCTCCAACACTCCTTCGCACGAGAAATCTAAATCCGATGACTAGCAGCGCCAAGATCCAGACTGTCACGACGTCCACAAGCCCCGCTGCAACATATATCGTCGGTGAAACTCGATTAGGATCCAGTAACAAAGCTGCGCTGATGCTGCCGATTTCGTCTGGCAGCAGACTTGTCTCAGGTGAAACCAACGCTCGAACGATTCCTGCAAGTTGTCGAAGCAATAGCGGCAGAAACGCAAATGAAGTAACCGCCAGGAATGCTTTGAAGGGCGCCTCCCTGCCAAGAATTGTAAAGATGCCGAAATAGATAACCGTCACTATACTCACGAGCAATATAGGCCCTAGAAACGCCGAGAGGAAACCGATTGCCAGAGTTCGCGTAGACCGGGAATTCTCTCGAATGACTTCACGATCCTCAATTGTCAGCACCCTTCCTGTCCTCTCAATTGATCGGATCTGCATTTCCCCTGCGTTAAGCCTATAAAACATCACTATGGTCGCAGTTGCAGAAAATAGTGAAATCAGCAGAAGCGGTGCGACTACCCGCGGTCGTTTCGAGATTGCATACATCGCTTCAGCAGGAGATCGCAACATTGTCGCAAGCAAAGTAAAGGAGTCCATTTATTGATTTTTACTACTTCTTTGTCTTAGCCTTCAAGTCACATGAGGATCATTCTTTTCCTATTGCTCCTTCTTGCGCGGCAAGCGATTGCACAAGAGAACCCACAAGCGGTGGACATCACGGTTCGGCCAGAATTGTTGCACGTCGAAAATGTCGGCGGAAATCTTGTGCCCATGGAACGCATCTTCTTTCATGTTGTGATTCACAATACTGCGAAACAACCTGTCGACATTCATTGGGTCCGCTTTGATATTGTGAATTCAGCGGGAATCGTTTTCTCGGGTCAGTATTCCGGGGAGGCGCTCATCACCTTGTTCGACAGCGCTATCGATAGAAGGCGTATTGAACCCACCACGAAAAACACTCTAAAAATGGGACCAGACGAGCGTAAAGCCATCTCCGATGTTTTTTTGGAATTCCCGTCCAGTTTCATTGGAGAGACGTTGCTTGTCCAAGTGGACTATCAGGTTGGCGCCGCTTCAGGATTCAGCAAGGTATCTGTATCACTGAAGCGTGTCGAGGGTTTTTCTGGGCGCCTTCCATTCGACGGCGTTTGGTACGTTGCGAGCGAGCACGGCTTTATGGATCCCCACAAGCGTTTTCGGGCTGAAACATTCGCGTACGACTTTCTGCAAATCGGTGCAAACGGAAAGAGTCACCAGAAGGAAGGAGCTCGCAATTCCGATTACTACGCCTACGGAAAGAAAGTCTTAGCAACGAAAGAGGGCGCCGTGGTTTTCGTCCGGGCAGACATCGTTGAAAACCTTCCAGGCGATGCAGTGAATCTGAACACGCCTGGAGGGAATTTGGTGGTGATCGATCACGGAAACGGCCAGTATGGGTACTACGGGCACCTAAGACCGAACAGCATCCCGGTCCGCGTTGGATCAAGAGTGAAGGCGGGTGAGGTTATTGGGGAAGTCGGAAACTCGGGTGACTCTACGGAGCCGCACCTTCATTTTCACGTCATGAACAATCCCGAAGTCAGCGAAGCCGATGGCATTCCCGTTGTGTTTGAAAATTGGAAAGCCGTCTCGTATAGCAGGACACCCACGCCGCGCCAAAACGCAGTACTTCCTAAAGGAGAGTTTGTCGCACCTTAGCTTGGCGTCATTCCTGGTGTGGCTTGCCTAAGTCTCCGTTTCCGCGCGCTTTCAGCATCAGAGTCTTGTATGCCAACTGCTGTTCGAGGTTACTAATAGCATCTTCCATGTGCGTCACGAGAGTGCTTAACCGCTCGGCTGTTGAAGTCATTTCCAAAAGGCGTTGTTTCTCGCCAGCACCTATGTCCAAAACATAGCTGACGATAAATGACAGTTCCATCGCCCCACCCGGCAATACGAATTCGGACGCTTGTGAAGAATTTAGTTTTCCGCCAAGCTCGAAAATTTTGCGATACAAGTCAGCCGCCTGGTCGTAGAGAGCTGTGCCAGTCACGCCTCCATGATCCTCAAACAA
>CAZIPZ010000101.1:3501-8659 GCA_964541075.1 uncultured Solibacteraceae bacterium
TGGAAGCCCTCCAATAGGGCTTTGTTTGAAGCATGCGTAGTATTCGAAAGCGTTGTTCGCCTTCGGCGAGGATGTTCATCTTACCTTGCTCTATTCTCTCCACCTGGACGATGCGGGCCGTTACGCCCACGGGAGAGATGTTCTCTTCCCTTTCCTCTTCGGCTCCAGATTGAAGCAACACGAGTCCGAATGCTTCATCCCGTTCGATGCAGCCATTGATCATCATCTTATAGCGGTCTTCAAAGATGTGGAGGGGAACAATGACACTAGGAAAAAGAACGAGTTCAGGAAGAGGAAAAAGGGGAATCTCCAAGGATCACCCCTTTGATCAAATAAACAATTCTTCGTCCTGGCGGGCTTGGTCGACTGTACTGCGAGTTCTTCGAAACAGCAGCGCTTCGAATCCGCGACTGACGCCTTTAACAAGGGCTGCCACTTCCCGCACCGGGCGAACAACTGAACTCTGAACAATCTCCGCCGTTTCGTTAATCCGTCCAACAACGTCTTGACTCACACGGTCGAAGCGTTGAAGTTGGATGTTGAGTGCGTCACCCGTATCGGCAACCATAGTCTCAATGCGGCGAAATTGATCGCGAGCGGATAATCCGACATCCACAATATTTGCGGATGCAACGCGCAGGTTCTCTGTAATCGATTTGACCGGCGCCATCAGTTCGCGGGTATCTTTCATAAAGCGATCAATCTGATCCACGACACGTTTTGACATTACGTAGATCGCCACGAGCACGCCGGCCTGAGCTATCACTGCCAGAGCCGTCAACGCAACAAAGAGAGTTAGCAAACCTTCCAAGGTTTCCTCCGCGCTCAGATCGTTAATCTTGCGATAGTCCCTTTTCTTCGCGATAAGCCGCCTTGCCGGCCTCAAACGCTGCAGTCAACTGCTCCTTCTGGCGTTGCACCGCTTCCTTGCTCTTATCGATGAAACTCGAGAAATCATCGGTCATCTTCCGGCCCCGGTCTTCCATGTACTGGCGGCCTTCGCTCACTTTTGTGTTGAGGTAGTCTCGGCTATCGCTCGCCGTTCTTGCAATCAGCTCACGCGTCTCACGCCCCGACTTTGGGGCAAAGAGAAGCGCCAGCATGGCGCCGATTCCGGCGCCGGCCACGAAATATAGGAATTTGTCGCCGCCACTGCTGTCACCCATGATCTTTAATCTCCTCCGAAATGTCCTCCGAGTTCTCGCGCCCATAGTAACACATGTGCCAGAGAAACCGATGTAACTACTGGCTTTATGCCCATCCTGGAAAAATCGAGTTAAGCCCGCTTGTTATAATTTGGGCTGGACGATCATGAATCCGACCATTGAATCCAAGCTCCAACAAATTCCGCCTGGACCTGGAGTGTATCTATATAAAGATGCAGCGGGAGAGACGATTTACGTCGGAAAAGCCAAATCTCTGAGGAATCGCGTGCGCACTTATTTTCAGGACTCGCGGCTTCTCGACGAGCGCAAAGATCTCATGATGGAGCACATCAATGACATGGAATTCATCATGACAGACACCGAGGGCGAAGCGCTCGCTCTGGAAAACAATCTGATCAAACAGTTCAAACCGAAATACAACGTTCTGCTTCGCGATGACAAAACCTATCCGTTTATAAAGTTGACCGTGCAGGAAGCGTTCCCGAAAGCCTTGATCACAAGAAGAATCCGTAAAGATGGCGCGCTTTATTTTGGACCTTTTTTTCCAGGAGGCCTCGCCAGAAAGACATTGAAGCTCGTCGAGCGGTATTTCCTCATTCGCAATTGCAACATCCAGATCGATGGCAAGCGACAGCGGCCGTGCTTACAGCACTACATCCATCGCTGTTTAGGTCCTTGTGTTGAGGGTCTGACTTCTTACGACCAGTACCAGGAAGCTGTGAAGGATGTCCGATTATTTCTTGAAGGACGCAAAAGCGATTTGATTGGTCGGCTGGAGGCAAGAATGGAGGAAGCCGCTGAAAACGAAGAATATGAAACCGCGGCACACTATCGAGACGCCATTCAAACGATGGAACAACTTGCGGAACGTCAAAAAATGTCCGTCATCGGTTATGACGATATCGACATCTTCGGCTATCACCAGGAAGAGTCTCTGATTGCTGTCTCGATTTTTCATGTGAGAGGCGGCCGCGTTGTCGACAAACGAGAACTGTTCTGGGAAGACCAAGCTCATTTTGAAGTGGGTGAATTCTTTGGCTCGGTGTTAAAGCAATATTACGTAGACGCACCGTTTATTCCCGCTGAAATCCACGTCCCTGCTGACTTTGAAGATCGGGGCCTTTTGGAAGAGTGGCTCGCTGAACGCAGAGGACGGAAAGTGGAGATTCGCACGCCGCAACGCGGCGCGAAGCGTGAAATGATGGATTTAGTCCATCGAAACGCACGATTGATCTTTCTGCAGCGGTTTCGAGCCAGCACACCTTCTTCAGCCACTATCGCGCGAGAACTTGAAGAGACACTCGATCTGGAGAAACCGCCACGTCGCATCGAATGTTTCGATATATCCAACCTTCAAGGTAGTGATGTGGTGGCATCGATGGTCGTATGGGAAAACGGGGGCATGAAGAAATCGGATTACCGGAGGTTCATCATTCGATCCATTTCAGGCGCACCTGACGATTTTCAAAGCATGCGCGAAGTCGTTGGTAGAAGGTACAAACGGGTTCAAGAGGAAAATCTGGCGATGCCTGATCTTGTCCTGATTGATGGGGGCATAGGACACCTGCACGCGGCTCAATATGCCTTGGACAAATTGAACATTGTGGATCAGCCGCTGGCAAGCATCGCGAAAAAAGAAGAGATCATCTACATCGCAGGCCGTGAAGACGAACCGATTGTCCTGGAGAAGAGATCGGCCGTCTTGCGCATGATGCAGCAAATTCGCGACGAAAGTCATCGATTCGCGATTGCCTTTCATAGAGAAAGGCGCAGCCGGCGAACGATAACATCGGAACTTTCACAGATACGAGGCATCGGGCTCAGAACCACCCAGAAACTTCTCGTCCATTTCGGTTCAGTGGCAAAGATTCGTGAGGCGACCATGGATGACCTTCGCGAAGTAGTTCCAAAGGCTCAAGCAGAGTCCGTCTGGCGTCATTTCCACGAGAGTGAAGCTCTAAGCACCTTGCCAGTAGACGAAAGCGGCCCCTTGCCCTAGCTACCCCAATACGCATGTATTGTCGAGCCGCAAGCTCAGGTCTGCGGGGACCGACAAAGGCGATGCTCACTCCCCGCCGATAAACGGCGCATAGAGATGAGACTGCGCCCACCGCAACCCATAGGGCCGATGGGGTTGCTGGGATCTCTCCGTCGCGCGGCGGCAGCGATGAATGAGCAGGCCCCTTCATCACTACTCGAACTCGCCGCGCAAGCCCATCGGCGACAGGACTCGTATTTCAGAGACAGGACGCTGGCCTCAATTGTGCTCCAGCCGCTCTGCTCCAGCCGGCGCTCCATTACAAGCTTGACCGGATGCTGGCTTTAACGTAACCTGCCGCCTTTCAACCGAATCTGACAATGTCTAGGAATCTGCTACCCCCATTCCTTCAGGCGAAAACACCCGCCCTTATAGCGCTAGTCCTCACTATTACGTTCTTTGTACTTGCGTTGGATCATCTTGAACTTACGGACGAGGGATGGCTTACCGGTATTGAGAACCTGTGGACCGATGCCAAATTCAAAATGCGCGGCCCTGAAAGCGCAGGCGCCGAAGTCGTCATCGTGGGTCTGGATGAAAAAACCCTTGCAAAACTTGGCTCTGCAAGGACCTTCGACCGCAACAATTGGGCAGTCCTGGTGGATAAGCTGTCGGCCGGCTCTCCGAAAGTAATAGGTTTCGACATTACTTTTAATGAGCCTACTACTCCGGAAAACGACCAGAAGTTCGCCGCCGCAGTAGAGGCAGCCGGGAATGTGGTCCTGGGAGTCTATCTTGATCTGGAAAATGAGACTGGATCACGACGCGAGCTTCAGTCGCTGGACCCCGATACCGAAGACCTGATCGTTGAAAAGCAAATTTTTCCCGCGGAAAGGCGCATAGCAGGGGCTTCCCGCGATATCAATGCCCTGTTCCAAGGGAAAGATCTTGCGATGAACATACCGTCGCTCACCAGAGCAGCAGCGTCAATAGGATTCGTGAACTTTCATGCGGACCCGGGAGGACGCCTGCGACATCAACCACAGTTCATTGAATTTGGCGGCAAGCTGTTTCCATCTTTAGATTTGCAATTATTAAGACGATACCTTGAGGCGCCCTCGATTCTCATAGACCTCGAAAATGGTCGCATCAACCAGGTGCAGCTCGGTGACCACATCATTCCCACCGATCCTTTCGGCCGGTACATGCTGAACTTCAACGGTCGTCGGGGAACCACACCCACAGTTTCCATGATTGATGTGATGGAAGGGCGCGTTCCTGCTGATGTCTTTAAAGACAAAATCGTATTGATTGGCGCGCCGGCAATTGGGTTGGCGGACGTGAAGGCGACGCCCTTTGATCCGGTGACGCCCGGCGTTGAATTGCATGCCAACGTGATCGATAACGTATTACAGCAGGATTATCTCCGGCGTGATGCCTTCGCAAAGGTTGTGGATCTTGCGATTATTGTGGTTTTTGGGTTGGTTGTTGGACTTCTGCTTCCTAGGTTGAACGCTTCGCGCAGCATCGTTTACTCGCTTCTCGGACTTGCAGCTTTCACTGCGTTCAACATCTGGGCCTTTATCCAGCTGCAGTGGCTGTTGAGCTTTGTCTACCCAGGATTGTCCCTAGCTTTTACGAGCGGCGGGGTGATCCTTTACAAATACATGACTGAAGAGCGGGCTAGGAAAAAGACGAGGCAGACTTTCCAGTATTATCTAGACCAGCATGTCATCGAGCAGGTGATGAATCAGTCCGAGATGCCAAAACTGGGTGGCGAAAAGCGTGAACTGACTGTCCTGTTCTCCGACATCCGGGGCTTCACAAGCTTTTCCGAGAAGATGGCGCCCACGGAAGTCGTTCACTTCCTTAACCAGTATTTCGATCGGATGACGAGCGTGATCTTTCAATACAAAGGAACGCTCGACAAGCTGATCGGCGACGCCGTGATGTGTTTCTGGGGACATCCGATCGAGACGAAAGACCATGCGCTGCGAGGCACTCTAACAGCACT